>NZ_DASTXI010000024.1:0-37934 GCF_035758555.1 Sphingomonas sp.
GAACAGCTTCGTCGCGGGCCTTCCCGCCCGATGGCAGCAGGATCCAGGGATCATGACGATTCGCGCCGCCAATCTGCGGATGCTCGGGGAAGCCCTGCACAGGCTGAAGCAGGAAGATGCCGCCAAACGAGTCCTCGATCAGGCCGTGGCCGTAAATCGTGCGCTGCTGGCGCGGCTGCCGGGCGATCCGCAAGCGGTGAACAAGCTGATCCGCGCGCTCTGGTACCGCGCGGTCGTGCACCGCAGCAACTATCGCGATGCACTGGCGGCGAAGTCGATCGGTGAAGCGCTTTCGCGGTCGCGTGCCCTCGTCGCACGCGATCCGGACGATGCCAACGCGTTGCGGCTATTCGCGCTCGTCGGTGAGGTTCAGGCCCAGGTGTTCGGCGATGCCGGGCAACCTGCGGAGAGCGCGGTGATGGGTGAAGAAGTGATCGCTGCGCACCGGCGGCTGGTCTCGCTGGCGGGCGATCCTGCCGGCGCCCGCCGCAGTCTGGCGCAGGCACTGAGGACGACCGGCGGCAATCTCTATAAAGGCCGCGCCTATGGAAAGGCCTGCGCGCGCTGGCGCGAAGCGCTCGACATTTTCAATGACGCCGAACGCCGCGGCGAACTGCTCGATCGGGACCGGAGCAACAGCATGCCGGAAATGCAGCGCTTCATCGCCCGCAGCTGCAATCCGCCCCATGCGGGGCTTGGCGACGAACTCTAGGCGCGGCCAGGCACGAACTTCAGGGCCAGCCCATTGATGCAGTGGCGCTTGCCGGTCGGCTTGGGACCGTCGTCGAAGATGTGGCCGAGATGGCCACCGCAGCGCT
Source organism: Sphingomonas sp. (assembly GCF_035758555.1). GTDB lineage: Bacteria > Pseudomonadota > Alphaproteobacteria > Sphingomonadales > Sphingomonadaceae > Sphingomonas_B. The sequence goes on from NZ_DASTXI010000024.1 coordinate 819, forward strand.
TGCAATGCTCCTCGACGCGGCTGAAACCGAGCTTGTTGTCGGTCGAGGTCGCAGTTGCGCCGGGTAATGCTGCCCAGAAGCTGGGCCATCCGGTGCCGCTCTCGAATTTCGTTTTCGATGAATAAACCGGCAGGCCGCAGCCGGCGCAGGTGAACAGGCCGGCGCGGTGCTCTTTCAACAGCGGACTACTGCCCGGCCGCTCGGTCGCTTCCTCACGCAGCACGGCATAGGCATCGGGCCTGAGGCGCTTCTTCCATTGCGCAGGCGTCAGCCGAAAGCGCGGGTCCGTGGCAGGTGCGGCAGCAGCGGCCGGCATTCCGAACCAGGCGACGCCCGCCGCCGCAGCGCCCGAAAACAGAAGCATTCGCCGATCGATCATAGTCCAAAGCCCTTGCGTGTCCGCCTTCAGCTACGGAGCTTCAACCCGATCGGCTTCAGTATTTCGCGATCTTCACCGGCATCTTGCGATAGCCGTGGACGAAGCAGGCGCGCACGCGCACCGGTTCCTCGATCACCTCGACCCGCATCCGGCGCTTCGCCATTTCCTCCAGCAGCACCTGGATCTGGAGCTCGGCCAGCCGCGCGCCGACGCAGCGGTGAATGCCATAGCCGAAAGCAAGATGCCGCCGCGCATTCTCCCGGTCGACGATCAATTTGTCGGCGTTCGGGAACACGCTCTCGTCGCGATTGGCGGAGACATACCAGAGCGCCAGCTTGTCGCCGGCCTTGATCAACTGGCCCTCCAGCTCCGTGTCCTGCGTCGCGGTGCGGCGCATATGGGCGAGCGGCGTCTGCCACCGGATGATTTCCTGCACCGCGTTCGGGATCAGATCGGGATTCTGCTCCAGCTTGGCGCGCTCGTCGGGGAACTGATCGAGGCCGTAGATCGCGCCAGACATCGAGTTGCGCGTGGTGTCGTTGCCGCCGACGATCAGCAGGATCAGGTTCCCGATGAACTCATGATCGTCCATGTTCGACATGGCTTCGGAATGGATCATCATCGAGATCAGGTCCGGCGTCGGTTCCTTGCCGACCTTGGCGTCCCACAATCCTTTGAAATAGGTCATGCACTCGAACATGTGGCCGAGCCGCTCCTGGCGGGTCGCCTCGTTGTGGACGAGCTCGATATCGCCTGCCCAGTCGGACCAGAAGGTCAGTTTGCGCCGGTCTTCCCACGGGAAGTCGAACAGAATCGCCAGCATCTGGGTGGTGAGCTCGATCGAGACGCGATCGACCCAGTCGAACGTCTCGCCCCAGGGAAGCTCGTCGAGGATTTCGGAGGTGCGGCGGCGCAGATCGTCGGACATGCGGACGATCTCGCTGGGCGTGAATGCCGGAGCCACCGTGCGGCGCTGGGCGGTGTGCACCGGCCGGTCGCGCGCGATGAACATCGGCATCTTGTAATCGTCCTCGAACCGGTCGGCGAGCGTGATGCCTCCCGCCTCGGACGAGTAGATTTCGGGCAGCGCCTCGACGTGCACGATCGGCTTGTAGGTCGAGACCGACCAATAGGGACCGAACGCCGAATGCTCGCAGCGATAAACGGGAGCCTCGGCGCGCAGCCGGCGGAACGGCTCCTGCCACTCGTCCCGGACGTAAAGCTCGGCCCGGCTGACGTCGAGCGGATCGGTGAATTCCTCCGGCCTCGGCTGCACGAGAGTGGCCATCATCCGTCTCCTGACTGGCATCTGTTTGCAAGGCAGAGTGCCATTGCTGAGCCCGGAGCGAAAGAGGGTTTTCACATGCAACCTATCCGATGGAACGGGCGGGCCGTCGCGCGTGTTGTCATCGAAGGAAATTGAAAGGTCGCGACGATGAAACGCCTGACGTTTGCCGCGCTCGCAGCAGCTGCCTTGCTGGCCGGTTGCGCGACGCCAACCCCCTATCAGCCGCTCGGGGCGCGCACCGGCGTGCGCGGCGGCTTCTCCGAACAGCAGATCGAGCGAAACCGCTTCCGGGTGATGTTCGCCGGCAACCAGTTCACGTCACGCCAGCGGGTCGAGAATTACCTGCTGTTCCGCGCCGCCGAGCTGACCGTGCAGCAGGGCTATGACGGCTTCACGCTGGTCGACCGGAACACCGACAAGCACACGACCGTGCAGACCTATTCGCGTCCGTTCGCGCCGGGCCCTTGGGGCTATTGGGGCCCGAGCTGGCGCTATTACGGCCGCTTCGGCTGGCGCTATTGGGACCCGTGGGGCTACGATCCCTTCTGGGCCGACACGGTCGACATCAACACGATCGACCGGTTTGAGGCGAGCGCCGAAATCGTCATGTTCAAGGGACCGCCGAAGAACGCCCGCGATTTCGACGCGCACGAAGTGATGCGGAACCTCGGGCCAACGATCGAAGCGCCCCCGCCGCCGCGCTGATCAGTCGTCTTTCGCCTTGATCTCATCCAGGAGGCGCTTGACCTCCTGGCTGCGGCCGCGCGGCAGGATCAGCACGTTGTCGCCGGTCGCAACGACAATCAGGTCCGAGACGCCGAGCACAGCGATTGTCGGACCGTCGCTGCGGATCAGGCATCCCGTGGTGTCGACCGCGACCACCGGGCCGACGGCAACATTGCCCTGTCCATCGGCGGCGGTGAGCCCGTGCACCGCATCCCAGCTGCCGACGTCCGACCAGGCCATTGCAACGGGCACCACCGCCACGCGCTCCGCCTTTTCCAGCACAGCATAGTCGATGGAATCGGAAGGTGTGGTTGCGAACAACTTGGCATCCGGCGCCACGCGTGCGCCATCGTGGCGCGCCTCCGCCATCGCGGCCGAAACACGCTCCAGCATGGTCGGTGCATGGATCGCCAGCGCCTCCAGATAGGCCTGAGCACGAAACAGGAAGATGCCGCCATTCCAGGCGTAGCCGCCCTCGCTGACCATGCGTTCGGCATCCGCCCGGGGCGGTTTTTCGATAAACCGCTCGACCCGATGCACGCCTCCGGCAAGCACATCGCCCAACTTGACGTAGCCAAATCCCGTTTCGGGGTGCTCCGGCGTGATGCCGAACGTCACCAGCCAGGCCTGTTCGGCAAGTGGGGCCGCACGGTCGATCGCGGCGCGAAAGGCGTCGACATCGCCGATCACATGGTCGCTGGGCATCACCAACAAGAGCGCGTCGGGCGCGGCAAGTGCGGCAAGCGCGATCGCCGGTGCGGTGTTGCGCCCCGCCGGCTCCAGCACCAATGCGGACGGCTCGCAGCCGATCTCGTCGAGCTGCGCCGCGATTGCATCGGCATGGGCGGCATTCGCGACGACCACGGGAGCCTCGAAGCGCGCGCGATCGGCGACCCGAGCCGCGGTGGCCTGCAGCATCGTCAACTCGCCCGCAAGCCGAAGCATCTGCTTGGGTCGATCAGCCGTGGAGAGCGGCCAGAGCCGCGTGCCGGCACCGCCGGATAGAATGACAGGCGTAATGGAAATCGGCATCGGCGCGCTTCTAGCGCCTTCGCGCCAGTTGGAAACCCGCGGCGGCAGTCGCTATGGCGTCCCGGTGTCCGACGAACTCGCCCGCATCGCCGCCGCGCTGGAGCGGATCGCGCCGCCGCCCGGCCCGGCCGCCGATCCACGGTCCGCCCCGGCTTATCTCTGGCGGGGCGGCGCACTGAGCGAGGCGCGGCATTTCGCCCCGCTGCCGCTCGACCTGCTGACCGGCATCGATGCGCAAAAGCAGGTCCTGCTCGACAATGCCCGCCGTCTTGCCGCCGGCCATGCCGCGCATGACGTGCTGCTGTGGGGCGCCAAAGGCACCGGAAAATCGGCGCTGGTCAAATCGGTGGTCGGTACGCTCCGCCGCGAAGGCGCCGACATTGCGCTGATTGACGTTGCCGCCGACCGGCTCGACACGCTCCCCCTGCTGTTCGCCGAAGTCGAGCGCGCCGGGCGCGCCTTCATCCTGTTCATCGACGATATCGGCTTCGAGGCCGGCGGACCCGAGACGCGCACGCTGCGCTCGCTTCTCGAAGGCGGCGCCGAGGCGCGGCCGGTCAATGCGCGGCTGCACGTCACCTCCAATCGCCGTCACATCGTCGCCCGCGATATCGCCGAGCAGGAAAGTGCGATCAATCCGCGCGACGTGGTCGACGACCGCCTCGCGCTCGCCGACCGGTTCGGCCTGACGCTCGGCTTCCACGCGATGGATCAGGCGGCCTATCTGGCGATCGTTAAACGTTATGCCGAGACTTACGGACTGCCCTTCGACCCGCAGGACGCACTTGCCTGGGCCACCCAGCGCGGCGCCCGCTCCGGCCGCGTCGCGTGGCAATATGTGACCGATGTGGCGGGTCGGGAGGGAAGATCGCTATAGTCCGTTCGTTTCGAGCGAAGTCGATAAACAGCTGCCTGAGACTTGCGCTTCTAGACTTCGCTCGGAGAAAACGGCTTGAAACACTCTCGCCTGTGTTTGCCTAAGCCTTCACCTTTTCCTTCTGCGCTTCGAACGCATCGCCCATGTCCTTGCGCTCGGCGGTGTCGAAGTCTTCCTTCACCTGGCTGAAGACCTCGTCCTCTTCCTCTTTGATGTGGTGGTCGAGGATTTCCATCATCACCTTCGCCTGTGCCGACCATTCGGGCGACATCGGGTCGGCACCCCCTTTCAGCTGGGCGAGCAGCGAGTCTGCCAGTCCGTGCTCGGTATAGCCTTCGTAGCCGGCCTCTTCTTCTTCCTCTTCGCCGGTCTTGATCAACGCGTCGTAGACGATTTTTTCTTCCGCCCGCGAGTGCTTGACCAGCAGCTCGGCGAACTGGGCGAACAGCCGCTTGCGCTCGGCACCGTCCTCGCTCTTGTTCACCGCCTTGATCAGCTTCTTCAGCTCCATATGGTCGGTGTGCAGCGCCTTGGTGATTTCCATGGGTGTCTCCGTCGTTTCAGGCGCATAACGAGCGACATTCGGCGCGGTTGCTTGACGTTCGTCGAAGCGGGATGGCCTCGCCACGGCCCGGGGCTAAACCGCTCGCCAGGAGCAGGAGGGATGCCCAATGGATCGCCGTACATTTCTTACCACTTCGGGCTTGGCCGTCGCCGGCGCGGCGCTGGTCCCGTCGAAGCTGTTTGCCCAAACGGCGAGCGGCGATGCCGCCGCCAACGCGCTGTTCGAGCGCATTTTCCAGCAGGCAGTTGCGCGCTCGCCTGAGCTGGCGACATCGCTGGGCCTCGACCGGGGCGCGCTTGCAGGCCTGAAGTCCAAGCTGTCGCCGCGCACCGCGCAGGAACGCGAAGACGATCTCGCCCATGTCCGCCAGGCGTTGGCCGAACTTGGGCGGCTCGACCGCAGCAGCCTTTCGCCTTCCAACCGGCTGAACCTGGACGTCATCACCTATTCGCTGGAGGCGCAGACCGTCGCCCCCGCGAAGTTCGGGATCGACAGCGTCGTTCGCCCCTATCCCATCTTTCAGCAGGGCGGCGCCTATTTCCGGACGCCCGATTTCCTGAATACCGCGCACACGATCCGTTCGACGGACGATGCGGAAGCCTATCTGGCGCGGCTGGATGCGTTCGCGCGCGTTCTCGACGAGGATACGGCCGAACAGCGCGCCCAGGCGGCGCGCGGCTTCCTGGCGCCTGACTGGTCGCTCGACCTGACGCTTGGCCAGATGCGCAAGCTGCGCGGCGAAGCGGCCGAGAACTCAACGCTGGTCCAGTCGCTCGTGCGGCGCGCCAGGGCCGCCAATCTGGCCGGCGACTGGCAGGCTCGCGCGACGAAGATCGTCGCCGGGGCCGTCTATCCGGCGCTCGACCGGCAGATCGCCGCGATCGAGGCGTTGAAGCCCACCACCCGGCCCGGCGACGGCGCGTGGCGGCTGACCGACGGCGACGCGATCTATGCCGCCGCGCTGGAGCAGATGACGACCACCAAGATGACGCCCGAAGAGGTGCATCAGATGGGGCTGACCCAGGTGGCCGAGATCAGTGCCGAGCTGGACAAGATCCTGCGCGGCGAAGGGCTGACGCAAGGCACGGTCGGCGCGCGGCTGGCCGAGCTGAACCGGCGGCCCGACCAGCTCTACCCGAATACCGACGAAGGGCGCGCTGCGCTGCTTGAGGGCCTCAACGACGACGTCCGCCGGATGACGGAAAAACTGCCTTTGCTGTTCTCGACGCTGCCCAAGCAGCCGCTGGAGATCCGGCGCGTGCCGGTCGAGATTCAGGACGGTGCCTCGAACGGCTATTACAACCGTGCCGCGCTCGATGGCTCCCGCCCGGCGATCTATTTCGTGAACCTGAAGGACACCGGCGACTGGCCGAAATACACGCTGCCGAGCCTCAGCTTCCACGAAGGCGTGCCGGGGCACCATTTGCAGATCAGCATCTCCCAGACCTCGACCGAGATTCCGACGCTGCGCAAGGTCGGCGGCTTCTCGCCTTATTCCGAAGGCTGGGCGCTCTATGCCGAAAGCCTGGCGGACGAAGTCGGCGTCTATCGCGGCCCGATCGAGCGCGCCGGCTTCCTGCAATCCTATCTGTTCCGCGCGACCCGGCTGGTCGTCGACACCGGTCTGCACGCAAAGCGCTGGAGCCGCGAAAAGGCGACTGATTACATGGTGGCGACCACCGGCTTCGCCCAGCCGCGCACCCAGCGCGAGGTGGAGCGCTATTGCACCCAGATCGGCCAGGCCTGCAGCTACAAGGTCGGCCATGGCGTCTGGGCGAAGCTGCGCAAGGAAGCGGAAGCGAAGCTGGGCGACAGGTTCGATATCAAGCGCTTCCACGAGGTGCTGCTGGAAGGCGCGATGCCGCTGACGATCCTGGAGCAGCGCGTGCGCGAGCGGATGAACGAGGCGGCTTAGTTCAAACTGAACAAGCCGTTCGCTTCGAGCGAAGTCGAGAAGCGTATCTCGACTTCGCTCGATACGAACGGAGTTCAGGCGTTCAGGGCCTCCACCAACTCCGCCAGCTCCAGCCAGCGGTGCTCGGCCGCGTCCTTTTCCGCGCGGGCCTTTTCGATCGCGTCCGTCAGCGCCGCGAACCGCTTCGGGTCGCGCGTGTAGAGCTCCGGATCGTGCAGCGCCGCCTCGTCGCGTGCGATCGCGGCCTCGATCTCTTCGATCCGCTTCGGCAGCAGATCGTAATCGCGTTGATCCTTGTAGCTGAGCTTGGCGGGACGCCGTTGCTCGCTCGTCCCGAGCGCAGTCGAGGGGCGCGTCTCCGAACTTTGTGCAGCCGCCCCTCGACTGCGCTCGGGACGAGCGGATGCTGGTCGGGCAGGGGCCCTCTTGCGCTCCCAGTCGGCATAGCCGCCGGCGACGATGTCGACCTTACCCGAGCCGTCCAGCCCCAGCGTCACCGTCACCGTCCGGTCGAGGAAATCGCGGTCGTGGCTGACGATCAGCACCGTACCTTCGTAATCCGCGATCACTTCCTGCAGCAGGTCGAGCGTCTCGAGGTCGAGGTCGTTGGTCGGCTCATCGAGCACCAGCAGGTTGCTGCGCCGGGCGAATTCGCGCGCGAGCAGCAGCCGCGAGCGCTCCCCGCCGGAGAGCGTCCCGACCCGCGCGTCGGCAAGGCCGGGATCGAACAGGAACTCCTTCAGATAGCCCTGGATGTGCTTCTTGGTCCCCCGCACCTCGATCCAGTCGCCGCCATCCGCCAGCACGTCGCGCACGCGCTTGTCCGGCGCGAGCAGGCTCCGCTGCTGGTCGATGATGACGCCGTCCAAGGTTTTTGCGAGCGTGACTGTGCCTTCGTCGGGCTGGAGTTCGCCGGTCAGCAGCTTCAGCAGCGTCGTCTTCCCCGCCCCGTTCGCACCGACGATGCCGATCCGGTCGCCGCGCTGGATGCGGAGGCTGAAATCCTTGATGATCGTGCGGTCGCCGAACCGCTTGGTGACATGCTCGGCCGTGATGACGGATTTGGTCCGCACCTCGTCCGCTTCGATGCCGAGCTTGGCAGCGCCCGCCGGACCGATCATCGCGGCCCGCTGCGTCCGCATCTGGTTCAGTTTTTCCAGCCGGCCCTGGTTGCGCCGGCGTCGGGCCGTCACGCCGCGCTGCAGCCAGTGCAGCTCCAGCTTCAGCTTCGCGTCGAGCTTCTCCGCGGCGCGAGCTTCCTCGGCGTAGATCTTCTCCTGCCACGCCTCGAAGCCGCCGAAGCCGATCTCTGCACGCCTGAGGCTGCCGCGATCGAGCCACAGCGTCGAGCGCGTCAGCCGCGTCAGGAAGGTACGGTCGTGGCTGATGACGATGAAGGCGCCGGTGTAGCGGTTGAGCCAGCTCTCCAGCCAATCGATCGCGGCAAGGTCGAGATGGTTGGTCGGCTCGTCGAGCAGCAGCACGTCGGGCGCCTGGGCAAGCGCCCGCGCGATCGCGGCGCGGCGCCGTTCGCCCCCACTTGCTGTTGCGGCGGAGCGGGACAGGTCGAGCCCGATCTGGTCCGCGATTGCCTCGACTTCGTGCAGCGCCGGCGCATCGGAGCCAGCGACCGCATAGTCGCGCAGCGTCTCGAAGCCGATCAGGTTCGGCTCCTGCTCCAGCAGCACGACATTGGTGCCCGGCACGATCGTCCGCCGCCCCTTGTCCGCTTCGATCCGGCCGGCGAGCAGCTTCAACAGCGTCGTCTTGCCCGCGCCATTACGGCCGATCAGCGCCAGCCGGTCGCGTTCGCCGACATAAATGTCGAGATCGCTGAACAACCAGCCGGACCCCTGGACGAGGCCCAGCCCTTCATAACTCAAGACCGGTGCGGGCATGGGGCGCCATGTAGGGCGCTCCACCGCTCCCGTCACCCTGAACGCGCGCCGACGGGCATATTCATGGGCTATTCAAAGCCCTTCGCCTACGCGCTATGCCCATGACCCGAATGATGCGTATTGCTTCTGCCGCGCTTGTTGCGCTCGCCCTTGCCGCGCCTGCCACTGCGCAGCGCAGGGGCGATCAGTATCGCGCCTATGAGGCGCACCAGTCGGGCCGCGTGCTGTCGTTGCGTGAGATCGAGGAGCGGATTCTGCCGCGGATGCGCGGATCGACTTACCTGGGTCCGGAGTTTGACGGCGGCGTTTATCGGCTGAAGTTCATGCGATCGGGTTCGGTCATCTGGGTCGATGTCGACGCCCGCACCGGGGCGGTGATCGGCCGCTCCGGCTATTAAGGGGAATTCAATGCGCGTTTTGATCGTCGAAGACGAACCGAATCTGGGTGCCCAGCTGCGAAAGACGCTGGAAGGCGCCGGCTATGCGATCGATCTCGCCACCGATGGCGAGGACGGCCATTTCCTTGGGCAGACCGAAACCTACGACGCCGTCGTGCTCGACCTCGGCCTGCCGGAGATCGACGGCCTGACCGTGCTCGACCGCTGGCGCAAGGAGGGCAAGGCGATGCCGGTGCTGGTGCTGACCGCGCGCGACAGCTGGTCGGACAAGGTCGCGGGCCTCGATGCCGGCGCCGACGATTATCTCGCCAAGCCGTTTCAGTCGGAGGAGCTGATCGCCCGCCTGCGCGCGCTGATCCGCCGCGCATCCGGCAACTCCAGCTCCGAGCTGACCGCGGGCGACGTCCGCCTCGACACCCGTTCGGGCAAGGTTACGCTCGCCGGGGAGCCGGTGAAGCTGACCGCACAGGAATATAAGTTGCTGAGCTATTTAATGCACCACAAGGGCAAGGTGGTCAGCCGCACCGAGTTGATCGAGCACATCTACGACCAGGATTTCGACCGCGATTCGAACACGATCGAAGTGTTCGTGACGCGCATCCGCAAGAAGCTCGGCCAGGACGTGATCACCACGATCCGCGGCCTCGGCTACAGCCTCGAAGACCCGAATGGCTGATCCGGTCCTCCCCGAAACGGAGAGGATAAAGGAAAGACGCCGCTCGACTGGCTCGCTCTCTCGCCGGATGATCCTGATCGCGGCGGCGTGGATCAGCCTGTTGCTGCTGGGTGGCGGGCTGGCGCTCGATCGGGTGCTGTCGAACGCGGTCACGCGCAATTTCGACGATTCGCTGAACTATGTGCTGACCGCGATGGTCGCGTCCGCCGAGATCGGGCCGGCCGGCGAAGTGCTGCTCAACCGCCCGCTCGGCGACCAGCGGTTCCTCGAGCCGAACTCCGGCCTCTATTACCAGATCAGCGGGGGCGGATTCGAGGCCTTCCGCTCGCGATCGCTGTGGGACCGGTCGCTGAAGGTCCTGCAGAAGCACAACGACATCGACGTCCACACCTATGACAGCAAGGAATTCCCGGACGAACCGCTGCGCATCCTCGAACGCGACGTGATCCTGCCGGGATCGCCGGTCCGCTGGCGCTTCCAGGTCGCGCAGAGCCGCGCCGCGCTCGACGACCAGATCAACGTGTTGCGCAAGACCTTGGTGCGCAGCTTCGCGTTGCTCGGCCTTGGCCTGATCGTGCTGGCGGCGCTGCAGACCTATTACGGCCTGCTGCCGCTCAGGAAGGTCCGCAAGGCGATCGCCCGGATGCGATCGGGCGTCGCCACCCGCGTCGACGAGCCGCTGCCCAACGAGCTCGCGCCGATGGTCGAAGAGCTGAACGACCTGCTGGAGCATAACGAAAAGCAGGCCGAGGAGGCCCGGCGCCATGCCGGCAACCTCGCCCATGCGCTGAAGACGCCGCTGACCGTCATCATGAACGCGGCGACCGCCGGCGCGGCCGACCTGCCCGATACCGTCTGCCGCGAGGCGACGACGATGCGGCGGCAGGTCGATCACCATCTCGCCCGCGCCCGCGCAGTCGGCCGCCGCGGCCATGCCCACAGCCGGGCCGATGCCTGGCCGAGTCTCGAAGCAGTGGAGCGCGCGGTCGCCCGCCTCTATCCCGATGTCCGCATCGATGTTGCCGGCCCAAGGGACCTCGCGGTGCATGTCGAGCGCCAGGACCTGGACGAGCTGCTCGGCAACCTGATCGAGAATGCCGCAAAATATGGCGGCGGCAGCGTGTTCGTGACCGTGTCCGGCGACGCCGGATTCGTCGAGTTCCAGATCGAGGACGACGGCCAGGGCATCCCGGAGGAAAAGCGCGCGCGGCTGTTCTCCCGCGGCGCACGGCTGGATACGTCGAAGCCCGGCACCGGCCTCGGCCTTGCGATCGTGCGCGACGTCGCCGAAATCTACGGCGGTACTGTCGGTCTCGAAGACAGCGAGGATCTGGGCGGCCTGCTGGTGCGGCTGCGCCTGCCGGCCGCCGCCGAGGAGCCCGAGCCGGCCCGGTCCAGCGTTATTCGATCAACGTCGAACAAGCGGCGATGAATGTCGCACGAGGCGTTTGCGCAGGTCACGCGAATCGCTAATCTTCGCTATCACTCTCTAGAGTCGGGGGATTCCTACCAATGAAGTCACGTATCCTGCTCGGCGCCGCGGCGCTGGCACTCTCCACGGTCGCATTCGCCGCCGGCAAGCCGCAGCTCGGCGATTTCGGTTATGACGCCACCGGCATGGACAAGTCGGTCGCACCCGGCGACGACTTCTACAAATTCGCAAACGGCAAATGGGACGAGGCGACGCCGATCCCCGCCGACCGCTCCAGCTGGGGCGGGTTCGCGGTCCTGCGCAACCTGTCCGACGAACGCACGCGCGAGGTGATCCAGCAGGCCGCCGCCACGAAGGGCGCGCCCGGCAGCAACGGCCAGAAGGTCGGTGACTTCTATTCGAGCTTCATGGACGAAGCAGCGATCGAGGCGAAAGGCCTTGGCCCGATCAAGCCGGAGCTCCAGGCGATCGCCGCGCTCAAGACTCCGGCGCAGCTCGCCGCCTGGATGGGCGACGCCAACCGCAGCGGCGTCACGATCCCCATCGGGGTGCAGGTCGAGCAGGATCTGAAGGACAATACCAAATACGCCGTCTATGTCGGCCAAGGCGGACTCGGCCTGCCGGACCGCGACTATTACCTCGACGACAGCAATCCGAAATTCGTCGAAGCGCGTGCCAAATACAAGGCGCACGTCGCGGCGATGCTGAAGCTTGCCGGCATCGCCGATGCCGACGCGAAGGCGCAGCGCATCTTCGATCTTGAGACGAAGATCGCGAAAACGCACTGGACGCGCGCCCAGTCGCGCCAGATCGAGAAGCTCTACAACCCGGTCGCGACCGCCGAGCTGGCGGCGAAGATGCCGGGCCTGGACTGGGCCGCGTATCTGAAAGCGGCGGGCATCGACCAGCCGCAGCTGATCATCGCGCAGCCGAGCGCCGTCACCGGCACAGCGGCGCTGATCGCGTCGGAGCCGCTGTCGGTCTGGCAGGATTACCTGACCTATCACGCGCTTTCGAATGCCGCGCCGGTGTTGCCCAAGGCGTTCGTTGCCGAGGATTTCGCGTTCAAGGGCACCACGCTCGCCGGCACGCCGCAGCTGAAGGAGCGCTGGAAGCGCGGCGTCGATATGGTCAATGGCGGCATGGGCGAAGCCGTCGGCCAGCTCTATGTCGCCAAATATTTCCCGCCCGAATCCAAGGCGAAGGCCGAGCAGCTGGTCAGGAACCTGATCGCGGCGATGGACATGCGCCTGCAGAAGCTTGAATGGATGGCGCCCGAAACCAAGGCGCAGGCGCGCGAAAAGCTGGCCGCCTTCACCTACAAGATCGGCTATCCGGACAAGTGGCGCGATTATTCGAAGCTGGAGATCAAGGCCGGCGACGCATTCGGCAATGCCGATCGCGCCGCGCGCTTCGAATATCAGCGCAATCTCGACAAGATCGGCAAGCCGGTCGACCGCACCGAATGGGGCATGACCCCGATGACGGTGAACGCCTATGCCAATCCGCTGATGAACGAGATCGTGTTCCCGGCGGCGATCCTGCAGCCGCCCTTTTTCGATCCCAATGCCGACGACGCGGTGAACTACGGCGCGATCGGCGCGGTGATCGGGCACGAGATCAGCCATCATTTCGACGATCAGGGCCGCAAGTTCGACAAGAACGGCAATCTGGCCGATTGGTGGACGCCGCAGGATGTACAGCGGTTCAAGGTCTATACCGATCGCGTCGTCGCCCAATATGGCGCCTACGAGCCGCTGCCCGGCAAGCACGTGAACGGCGAGCTGACGCTGGGCGAGAACATGGCCGACCTGGCCGGCGTGAACGTCGCCTATGACGCCTACAAGATCTCGCTGGGCGGAAAACCGGCCCCGGTGATCGACGGCTGGACCGGCGACCAGCGCTTCTTCCTGGGCTTCGGCCAGGTCTGGCGTGCCAAGTATCGCGACCCGATCCTGCTGCAGATCCTGACGACGGACCCGCACACGCCGGGCAATTGGCGGCCCTATGTCGTCCGCAACCTGGACGCCTGGTACTCTGCCTTCGACGTGAAGCCGGGCTCGAAATACTATCTGGCGCCGGACCAGCGCATCAAGGTCTGGTAAGCAGCGCCCGAACAGCCGGTGCCCGGCGCCGGCCCGCGACGACCCGCTCGCCTCCGTTCATGATCAGGACGAGGCGGCGGGTCGCGTCGGTGCGGACTTCACGTACCGCGTCAAGGCGGACGATGGCGGACCGATGGACGCGGAGAAAGCCGGCGCCCGCGAGCTGCGCCGCCAGCCTGTCGAGCGGACCGGGCGCAAGATAGCTGCCGGCTTGAGCGAACAACCGTACATAGTCCCCTTCCGCGCGGATGAGTTCGATCTGGTCCAGGGGGACCCGCCGCCGCCCCCCGCGTACGTCCGCCCAAAGGTGGTCGGGTGCTGCGGTTGCTCCGCGTAACCCGACGACACCGCGCCACAGCGCTCTCTGCGCGGGCGGCCGCCCGCCACGCGCACGCTCGATCGCCAGTGAAAGACGCTCGGGTGAAACCGGCTTCAGCAGGTAATCGGCGGCGCCAAGCTCGAACGCGCGCACCGCATGCTCGACATAGGCGGTCACGAACACCACCGCCGGCTGCGCACAAGACGCGGCGAGCCGCTCGACCAGCTCCAGGCCGGCAAGCAGCGGCATCGCGATATCGGTCAGTAACAGATCGATCGGCTCGCCGGCGATCACGGCCAGCGCCTCGAGTCCGTCGCCGGCCGTCCCCGCAAGCTCCACGCCGTCCATCGCCGCAAGCAGGCTGGCGAGCGCACGTCGCGCCGGCGGCTCGTCATCGACGATCAGGGCGCGCAACGGCGCGGTCATAGCTCCGTGGGAATCCAGAGCGTTGCACGAAAGCCGCGCGCGGTCGCCGCCGCATCGAGGCGAGCAGCCTGTCCGTAGCTTGCCTCCAGCCGCCGGCGCACGCTGGCGAGGCCGATGCCCGCACCCGGTCGGGCCGCGTCCGCAGGCGCGGCATCGTCCTCGACCTGCATGACCACCGACCCGTCGCGCTCATAGGCGCTGATCGCAATCGTCACGGAGTCCGGCGAGCCGGCGAGACCGTGTTTGATACAATTTTCGACGAGCGGCTGCAGGATCAGGCTCGGAATCCGCGATTCGAGCAGCGGCTCCGGCACGCTCTCATGCACGATCAGCCGATCGCCGAACCGCAATTGCTCGATTGCGAGATAATCGCGTGCGGCGCGCAACTCCTCGGCCAGCGTAACGACCGTATCCTGCGCGTCGATCGACCGCCGCAGGTAATCGGACAGGGCAAGCAGCCCGCGGCGCGCCCGCGCGCCGTCATCCTCCAGCACCAAGGCGTAGATCGTGTTCAGCGCATTGAACAGGAAATGCGGCTGCGCCTGCTGGACCAGAAGCCGGTGCTGAGCGTCCAGCGCCGCCGCCTGCGATCGGGCGAGCGCCAGCGCCCGGTCCCGTCGCTCCGCGTCTGCCGTCAACGCCATGAACAGCAAGGTCCAGGCCAGAAACACCCAAAGGTCCATCATCGCGACATCGGGAATGTGGATCAGCCGGGCCGGACCCCATCGCGGCAGGAGCACATAGAAGACCAGCTCGTTTGCAAGCGCGAAGGCCAGGCTGCACGCAGCGATTCCTGCTGCAGCGACGGGCAGTAGCAGTACCGGCCGCCTCTCCCGCACGCGCGACAGGGCCGCGCCAAGTGCAAGGCACAGGGCGGCACCCGTCAGGCACAAAGGCAACCGTCGCGCGGCCCGCTCGATCGCGAACGGCACCGGCTCGACCAGGGCGTCCGCGGTCCAGACCGCCCAGGCGGCGAACCAGATCGCGATGGTCGCCAGCAGCAGCGTGGAGCGACGCGGGGCCATGACCCATCCTCACCTGCTCCGGCCGGGATGCCAAGCCCGCCCGGCGGCCGATCGCGACCGTTCGGCGATCCGCACTCGCTCGCGGGGCCGTCCGCCTTCTTTTTCACGGCCAAGAAGAAGGAGGCGACGCTGCATCATCTTTCGCTGCTCGCATTGCTGCCCACCCTGCTGGCCGCGCAGCAACCCGAACCACAGTCGACCAGCGCGGTGCGTACGGCCGGCCGGATCAAGCTCGACGGCCATCTCGACGACCCGGATTGGTCCCGCGCCAAACCGCTCGACCGCTTCTTCGAACATTATCCCGGCGATCGCATTCCGGCCCCCGAACACACCGAAGTGCGGCTGCTTTACGATGATCATAATCTCTATGTCGGGTTCCGTTTATGGCTAAAGGACAGGAGCCGGTTGCGCACGCCGTTCGTCAGGCGCGACAAGGTGGGGTCCAGCCATGACTATGTGCAGGTCTATCTCGATCCGCAGGGCTCCCGCCGCGGCTCCTACCTGTTCCGCATCAACGCTCGTGGCACCAAGACCGATGGCTTCCAGAGCGAGGCGCAACAGTCGGAGACGCTGGACCCCGACTATGACTGGGACGAAGCGACAAGCATCGATCCCAAAGGCTGGTCGGCTGAGCTGCGGATACCGCTGTCGACGCTGCGGATCTCGCGTGCCGGCGCCCAGACATGGGCAGTGATCGTCACGCGCGGAGTCCCGCGCGAGCAGAACACGCAGATGGCAACGGCGGGCTTCCCGCACGATAGCTCCTGCTTCCTTTGTTATGCGAGCGAGGTTTCCTTTCCCGATCTTCGGCCCGATCCTGAACGGCTGATCGTGACGCCCAGCGCGACCGTCACCGGACGCCGCGACCGCGTAGCCGGCCGACACGATGAGGGATTGAAACTGCAGCCGAGCCTCGATGCCAAATGGCTGCCCGACGACGGCACCGCCGTCGACCTGACGGTCAATCCCGATTTCAGCCAGGTGGAGGCCGACCAGGCGCTACTGACCGCCAACCAGCGCTTTGCGCTCAGCCTGCCGGAAAAGCGGCCCTTTTTCCGCGAAGGCGCGGACCTGGTGACCACCTCGATCCCCGTGGTCTACACGCGCAGCATTCTTGGGCCCGATTACGGATTACGCGTCACCCGGCGCGACAGCGCACTGGAAGCCACTGCCTTTGCGGCGCGAGATGGCGGGCGGCCGGCGATTATCGAGCCAAGCCTGCTCGATTCCAGCCTGGTGCTGCCCGATTTCGACAGCTGGGACGGTTTTGCGCGCATGCGCCGCAACTTCGCCGGCGGTGACATCGGGGGGCTCGGGGTGGTCAAGGCCAACACGGACGGCAGCCGCAACATCGTCGCCGGCGTCGACGCCAGCCGCGCGACCGGCAGCGACCGGTTCGTCGCCCAATTGCTCGCTTCGGACACACGCAATCCTGACCGTCCGGACTTGAGCCCCGCCTGGAACGGGCGGCATTTCGGCGGCAGCGCAACGTTCGCCGAATGGAATCATTCGGGCAAGACGGTCTGGACGTTGCGCTACCAGCGCTATTCGCCGGGCTTCCGCAGCTGGCTCGGATATGTTCCGCGCGTCGGCTACCAGCAAGAGCATGCCGAAATCTACCGGCCATTCTATTCGACCGCGAAGCTGCTCAACACGATCAATCCCTATGTCTCGGCCGACGCGCTGCAGGCGATCGGGAAAAGCGGGGGCGAGGAACACGATATCGCCGCCGGGCTGGTGCTGGCCGGCTACAAGAATCTTGCCGCCGATATTTCATGGCATCCGGACAATGTCGTGCTGGACACCGCCGGCGTCGGGCACCGAACGCACTATCTCGCCTTCTCGTTCAGCATCAATCCCGCCGCGCGCATCCCGCTGATCAGCGTCTCCGGCCAGACCGGCCGTGTCGTCGACTATGCGACGGGGGATCTGGTGCCGGGGACCACGCTGAAATTCCGCGCCGTCGCACGCCCGCTCGACCGGCTCGAGCTCGAGGCGCGCCGCGAGACAAACGATCTGGAGGGGCTGCACGGCGAACCGCACCGGCTGCACGAGACAATCAACCAGGTGATAGCGACGTGGTATTTCCGCGCCAATTTCTACGCGCTGCTCAACTGGCAGGATTATCGGAGCCGCCGCCGTTTCCCGGACCTGTCGCTGACGCACCGGACCGCAGCCAGCCTGCAGTTCAACTGGGAAGTCTCGCGTGACTTCCAGGCTTATTGGGGCGTCCGCACCGGATCGTCCGATGCGGGGCTGGCGGGTACAGGACGGCGGTCGACCGAAATCTACCTGAAGCTTGCCCGCACCTTCAGGCGCTGAGGTGGCTCAGCTCTTCTGCGCTTCCGCCATCGCCTTGTCGTCGATCTCCCGCGCGCGTACCGCCGCGGGGCGGCCCATGATGCGGGCCAGATAAGCATCGAAATTCGGCCGCTTCGGTAAAGTCCCGAACTGCGTTCCCCAACCGATGTGCGAGCCGACGAACACGTCTGCCGCGCTGAACTTGCCGCCCGCGATATATTCGTTTGCACCGACCAGGTCGTTCAGCGCATCGGCTGTCGCGTCCAACGTGCCATATCCCACCATCGGCCGGCGTTCATCGGGCACTTCGACATTCATCGCCTTGTTCGTGGTTACGGCCTCCAGCGGCCCGGCCGCGAAGAACATCCAGCGATAATAGGGCCCGCGATCCTTGCTCCCGACCGGCGGCGCAAGGCCGGCATCCGGGAACGCGTCGGCCAGATAGGCGCAGATCGCCGCCCCTTCGGTCACGACGGTATCGCCGTGCCTGATCGCCGGCACTTTCCCCATCGGATTGATCGCCAGATAGTCCGGGGCCTTCATCGTCGAGGCATAATCGAGGAACACCGTCTCGTACGGCGCGCCCACTTCCTCCAGCATCCAGCGCACGATGCGCCCGCGCGACATCGGGTTGGTATAGAAAGTCAGTTGTTCCGCCATCGTCGTTCTCCCTACGAATCGAATGAGAACGTATCAGGAACGATGCGTCAGGCCAATCCGGATCTGAAAGAGTGTCATCGGCGCAGTCGAGATACGTTGTCGACTGCGCCCGAAGCCTACTGACTGGCCGCCGATCCTCCCTTGTTCCGATACCGATCGAACCAGGCCAGGATCGCCGAGGCCTTGGCCGCCGATTGCGACGGCCGCGCGGCGATCGTGCCGTGGGCGGCGCCGGGGACCTTCACGAACGCGGTCGGCACCCCGCGCAGCTGCAGCGCCGCATAATATTGCTCGGCCTCGCTGTCCGGCGTGCGGTAGTCCTCGGAGCCGACCACTACCAGCGTCGGGGTCTTCACATTGCCGACCAGCGAGAGCGGCGAGCGCGCCCAGAAGGACTGGTAATCTTCCCACGGATAGGCGCCGAACCAGTAGCGCGAGAAGTAGGCCGGGTTGTCGGAGGTCAGCGCAAAGCTGGCCCAGTCGATCACCGGCTTCTGCGTCGCCGCCGCCTTGAACCGGTCGGTCTTGCCGACGATCCAGGCGGTCAGCACGCCGCCGCCCGAGCCGCCGGTCACGAACAGGTTATCCGGATCGATCGTGCCGCCGGCGATCGCCGCGTCGACCGCGCTCATCAGGTCGCCATAGTCGTCGCCCGGATATTTGTGGTGGATCAGGTTCGCGAACTCCTCGCCGTACGAGGTCGACCCGCGCGGATTGACGTACAGCACCGCATAGCCGGCCGCCGCGTAGAGCTGGTCGTCGGTCGAGAAATGCGGGCCATAGGCGGAGAAGGGTCCGCCATGGATCTCGAGGATCAGCGGATATTTGCCGCCCGGTGCCGGCGTGGGCGGCGTCACCAGCCAAGCGTCGATCTTGCGTCCGTCCGCTGCGGTCACGGCCAGCGGCCGCACGCTCGCGAGCGTCTTCGCACCCAGAAGATTCTCGTTGAGGGTCGTCAGCTTGCGCTCGCTGCCCTTCCACACCGACACGTCGGGCGGACGCTGGGCGGTGCCGCTGGTGAAGGCGACCGCGCCTTCGGGCGACACGCTGAACGCGCCGCCGGTATAGGGCCGGTCGATCCCGGACCCCGCCAGATCGTCGACCAGCGGCGCCATCCGCCCGTCGAGTCCGACGCGCGCGAGCTTGGTCAGGCCGTTATCGTCATACTGGACGATCAGGCTGTTGTTGCCGCTCCAGCGTGCCTGCCCGATGCTGCGGTCGAGATTGCCGGTCAGCACGCGCGGATTGCTGCCGTCCGGGTTCATCACCGACAGCAGCGCATTCTGGTAGCCGAGGTTCTTGTCGTCGAAGCCGATATAGGCGACGTGCCGCCCGTCCGGCGACACGACCGGGCTGCGGTCCGGCCCGCGGCGATCGGTCAGCGGCGTCACTGCCCCGGTATCGACGTTCAGCGCATAGACTTCGCTGTCGAGCGGCTGGAGCTCCCAATCCGCCTTGCGGTTGGTGCTGAAATAAAGCGTCCTGCCGTCGGGCGCCCAGCTCAAGGGTCCGCCATCGTCGATCTGGCCATAGGTCAGCTGGCGCGGCGCGCCGCCATCGGATGGCACGACGAAGATATGGTCATGGCCCGGCTTGATGTAGCCGCCTTCGTCGGTGCGGTACTGGACCGTCGTGATGACCTCCAGCGGCTTCGCCCACTCAGCGCCTTCGGGTTTCGGCCCCGGCGCCTTGCCGAGCTTCGGCTCCTCGCCCGGCACGCGCATCAGATAGGCGATGCGGCTGCCGTCGGGCGACCAGGACAGCGCACCGGGACTGTCCGGGAGGCCGGTGATGCGCGCGGTTCGGCCGGTCTCCATCCAGCGGACGTAGAGCTGCGGGGAACCGCCGCCCTCGCTCGACACATAGGCCAGGCGCTTGCCGTCCGGCGACCAGCGGGGGCTCGTGTGCGAACCGCTACCGGCAGCGAGCGGCGACTGCTTGCCGGTGCGCGTGTCGACCAGCCAGATGGTCGAACGCGCGCGATCGGTCATAATGTCGTTCGACCGCCGCACATAGGCCACCTGGCTGCCGTCCGGGCTGATCTGCGGGTCGCTTGCCCATTCGAGGCCGAACAGGTCCCGGCCCTGGAAGATCGGAGTCGGCCCTTCCGACGGGCTCGCGGTCTGGGCGGTGGCGGGAAGCGAAAGCGCGAGCAGCGGAAGGAAAGCGAACCGGCGGAGCATCAGGCAGCCTCATTATGTTTTGAAGAGGCTGCACTGTGCGCAGAATCGGCCCCCGTTCAAGAGCCGGAACCGGATTATTCCTCGTCCGCCTCCAGATCGCGGGCCACCTCGGGCCGGCGCAGGATGGCATCGATGTGGCTCGCCTCGTCGAAGCTCTCGTCGGGCAGGAATTTCAGCTGGGCGGAGAATTTCAGGTTCACCCGCTTTGCGACTTCGCCGCGCAGATATTTGACGTTGCGCTTCAGCGCCTCGAGCACGTCCTTCTCGTCGGCGCCGAGCAGCGGCTTCACGAACACCGTCGCGTGGCGCAGGTCCGGCGACATCCGCACTTCCGTCACCGATACGCTGTGCGACGCGAGGACCGGGTCGTGCACGTCCCCGCGCATCAGGATCTCCGACAGCACATGCCGCACCTGCTCGCCGACGCGAAGCAGGCGGACGGATCGGGTTTCGGGAGTGGCATTGTGGCGCATGGTCACGCGTCCGGGAGGATGTCGTCGACGGAAACACGCAGGGCATCGGCAAGCGCGCGCCAGAGTGCGGGCTTGCCCTGCGCCTTGCCGTTCTCGATCTCCGACAGCGTGGCTTGCCGCGCCCCGATCATGCCGGCGAGCTGAGCGAGTGTCATGCTCCTATAGTCACGCCATACTCTCAAGGGATGGTCACCGGTCAGAATGCGGTCGACCATTACGCTGGGCAGATACTCCTCGCCCTCGATCCGCCGCTGCTCCGCCTGCGCAGCCGCAAACGCATCGGCCTTGTCTTCGGCGATGTCGAGCAGCCGCTGATAGTCGGCGATCGGCAGCATTGCGATCTTCTGTCCGGCAATCTCGACGATCTGTACGCTCATGATCGGTCCTCGTACGCAGAGCCACGCGGCGCGATATCATCGATCCAGAGAATCTGATCCTCGATGCGGAAGATGATTCTCCAATCCTGCACGCGCAAGCGGTATTCGGGCCGGCCCTGCAGGCGCACCACGTTCGCACTCACCGACAGCGGATCGCGCGCAAGATCGTCGATCTTCTCACGTATCAGCTGCCGCTTGTGCGACCGTGTCAATGCCTTCAAAGCCGACTTCGAGAAGCGGATTTGCACGCTGCATTCTATCTATCCGTAACTCCCGGCGCAAGCAGAAGTTACGAATATCGTATCAAAGCGTCCGTTCGCGCAGTTCGACTTCGAACGTCTCGACGAAGTCGCCCGCCTTGATGTCGGTCGTGTTCTCGAACGTGACGCCGCATTCCAGGCCCGCGCGCACTTCCGCCACGTCGTCCTTGAAACGCCGCAGCGATGCGATCGCGCCGTTGTAGACGATGACGTCGTTGCGCGTGATCCGGGCCCGAAGCGCCTTGCGGATATAGCCTTCGGTGACGAGCAGACCGGCCGCCTTGCCGTGCTTGCCGGCGCTGAACACTTCGCGCACTTCGGCGCGGCCGACGACATGCTCGATCGCTTCCGGCCCGAGCTGCCCGGCCATGCCGGCGCGGATCTCGTCGGTGAGGTGATAGATCACGTCGTAATATTTCAGCGCCACGCCGTCGCGGTTGGCGATCTCACGCGCCTTGGCGTTCGCGCGGACGTTGAAGCCGATGATCGGCGCCTTGGACGCCGATGCCAGGATCACGTCGCTTTCGGTGATGCCGCCGACGCCCGAATGCAGGATGCGGACGCGGATATCCTCCGTGCCGATCTTGTTGAGCGCGCCGACAATGGCTTCGACCGAACCTTGCGTATCGGCCTTCACCACCACCGGATATTCGATCGCCTGCTTGTCGCGCAGCGCCGAGAACATCGATTCCAGCGACGCCGGCGCCGATGTCGTCCGCTTCTGCTGGATCACGCCGGCGCGATAGGCGGCGACCTCGCGGGCGCGCGCTTCGTTCTCGACGACAGTCAACTGGTCGCCGGCGCCGGGGACGCCGGACAGGCCGAGCACTTCGACCGGAACCGAGGGACCCGCTTCCTTGATGTTGCGGCCCTTGTCGTCGACCAGCGCGCGCACCTTGCCGCTTTCCGCGCCGACGACGAACACGTCGCCCACGCGCAGCGTGCCGCGACCGACCAGGATCGTCGCGACCGGGCCGCGGCCCTTGTCCAGCTTGGCCTCGACCACAGTGCCTTCGGCGGCGCGGTCGGGGTTCGCCTTCAGCTCGAGCAGTTCGGCCTGCAGCTGTATCTTCTCGATCAGATCGTCGAGGTTGGTCTTCTTAAGCGCCGAGACCTCGACGTCCTGCACGTCGCCGCCCAGCTGTTCGACGATCACCTCGTGCTGCAGCAGCTCCTCGCGGACCTTCTGCGGCTTGGCCTCCGGCTTGTCGATCTTGTTGATCGCGACGATCATCGGCACGCCGGCCGCCTTGGTGTGGTTGATCGCCTCGACCGTCTGCGGCCGCAGGCCGTCATCGGCCGCCACCACCAGCACGACGATGTCGGTGACGTTGGCGCCGCGCGCGCGCATTTCGCTGAACGCTTCGTGGCCCGGCGTATCGAGGAAAGTGATCTTGTCGCCCGACTTCATCGCCACTTGATAGGCACCGATATGCTGAGTGATGCCGCCTGCCTCGCCACCGACCACGTCGGTGCCGCGCAGCGCGTCGAGCAGCGAGGTCTTGCCGTGATCGACATGGCCCATGATCGTGACCACCGGGGCGCGCGGCTGCAGCGACTCGGCCGCGTCGACGTCGTCGTTGGACTGGATGTCGATATCGGCTTCGGACACGCGCTTGATACGGTGCCCGAACTCGGTGACGAGCAACTCGGCCGTATCCTGGTCGATCGTTTGGGTCAGCGTGACCGGCATGCCCATCTTGAACAGCGCCTTGACCAGGTCCGCGCCGCGCTCGGCCATGCGGTTCGCGAGCTCGCCGACCGTGATCGCTTCCGGCACCACCACGTCGCGGACCTGCTTGGCCTGGGGCTGGCCATAGCCGGACATATGGGCGCGGCGTTCCTTCTCCCGCGCACGCTTCAGCGCCGCGAGCGACCGGGCGCGCGCGCCCTCGTCGTCGGACAGCGCGCGCGTGACGGTCAGCTTGCCCGACTGGCGGCGATCGTCGCCGCCGCGCGGCCCCGGACGTGCCGGGCGCGCCGGCGGCTCGGGACGGCGGGGAGCCTGGACGGGCGTGAAGCGGCGCGGCGCCGGCGCGGCGCTGCGCTCCTGCGGCGCTTCCTGCGGCTCCGCAGCCGGTTCGGGCGGAGCTTCCTGCGCGCGGCGCGCTTCCTCTTCGGCCTGCTTGCGAGCCTCTTCCTCGGCGCGGCGATTTTCCTCGGCGCGGCGGCGCTCTTCCTCGCTCGCCTGGGTGCGCGCCTGTTCCTCGCGGCGGCGCGTTTCCTCGAGCGCGGCCATCCGCGCTTCCTCGGCCTCGCGCAGCAGCCGCTCCTGCTGCTCGCGCCGTTCGAGCGGCGTCATCGGCCGGTTGCTTTCCGGAGCAGCCGGACGGGCCGGTGCCGCCGGCGCGGGCGCCGGCGCCGCAGGAGTCTTCGCGACTTCGGGTTCGGGCGTCGGCGTCGCTTCCGCTTCGCCGGGGCGGCCGAGCGGCACGCGCCGGCGCTTCACCTCGACGACGACGGTGTTCGAGCGGCCGTGGCTGAAGCTCTGCTTGACCTTCCCCGTCTCGACCGTGCGCTTCAGGCCCAGGGGAGCGCGTGCGCCCAGCTTCGGCTTTTCCTTGTTGTCGATATCACTCATGAACCGTCGTCAGTCCTTCATTCGCAGCAGTCGCAGCCGCGCCCGGAGACGCAGCAGCGGCGATTGAACCTTGCGGCACCGTTTCGCAAGGCCGTTCGCCTGAACCAAATCCGATAAACCTGTGCCAGCGGGCGATGACGTCGCCCACTCGCCGGGCAGCCCCCGGGTCGGTCACGGCCACATGTACCACATTCTCGCGGCCCAGGGCAGACGACAATATGGTGCGTGGAGCCGCAATTACGAGGCCTTTCAGGCCGCTGCCTTCCGCATCGCTGCCGACGCGCAGCGCCTGGTCGAGCTTGCGATTGCCGTCCTCGCCCGCATCGGTGGCGTGGAGCAGCAGCGCGACCTTGCCGGCACGCGCCGCGGCCTCGATCCGCTCGCCACCGGTCACGATCGTGCTCGCCCGTGCTTCCAGGCCGAGCCGGTCGAGCGCAGCGCGCTCGAGCTGGCGCTCGATCTGTTCGGGCAGGTCCGCCGAAACGGTCAGGTCGCGCCGGCGAAAGGCACGGAACAGCGCCGCCTTCAGCTTGCCGCTGTCGAGCGCCCGCTGCAGCGCGTCACGATCGACGCCGATCCACGCGCCGCGACCTGGCGCCTTCGCGCGCACGTCCGCCAGCACCTCGCCCTCCGGCGACAGCACCAGGCGGATCAGCGCCGCGCGATCGACCTTGTCGCCGGTCAGCACGCATTTGCGCTCGGGTCCGTCCTTGTCCGGCTTCACGGGTTTGGGCGGCAGCGCCGCCTTCACCCGCTCCTCAGCCGCGGACGGATGCTTCAGCCTTAGCTTCGGCCGTTCATTGGGAGGTTTCCGCAACCGCGTCCTCCCCCTCGAACCAGTGCGCGCGCGCAGCCATGATAATCTCGTTGCCCTGCTCTTCGCTGAGGCCATAGTCGGAAAGGACGCCACCCTTGTCTTCGGGGCGCTTCGGCGCGTCCTCGTTGCGGCGACGCGGCTCGACGCGCTTCTTCGCGACCAGCTCGTCGGTCGCGAGGTCGGCCAGGTCGTCGAGCGTCTTGATGCCGGCCTTGCCGAGCGTGACCAGCATCGCCTCGGTCATGTACGGCATCGTCGCCAACTCGTCGGACACGCCGAGAGCGCGGCGTTCCTCGCGGGCCGCTTCCTCGCGCCGCTCCAGCGCTTCCTGCGCGCGGCTCTGCAGCTCGGCTGCCAGCTCCTCGTCGAAGCCCTCGATCGAGGCGATCTCGTCGGCTTCGATATAGGCGACTTCCTCCAGGCTGGTGAAGCCTTCGGCGACCAGCAGCTGCGACAGCGTCTCGTCGACGTCCAGCTCGGTCTGGAACATCTCGGACCGCTCCGCGAACTCGCGCTGGCGCTTCTCGGACGCGTCGGTCTCGGTCAGGATGTCGATCGCCTTGCCGGTCAGCTGGCTGGCGAGACGGACGTTCTGGCCGCGGCGGCCGATCGCCAGCGACAGCTGGTCGTCGGGTACGACCACCTCGATCCGGTCCTCTTCCTCGTCGATCACGACGCGGCTGACGTTCGCCGGCTGCAGCGCGTTGACGACGAACGTCGCGGTGTCGGGCGACCAGGGGATGATGTCGATCTTCTCGCCCTGCATTTCCTGGACCACCGCCTGCACGCGGCTGCCCTTCATGCCGACGCAGGCGCCGACCGGGTCGATCGAGCTGTCGCGGCTGATCACGCCGATCTTGGCGCGGCTGCCGGGATCGCGCGCGGCGGCCTGGATGGTGATGATGCCGTCGTAGATTTCCGGCACTTCCTGCGCGAACAGCTTCTTCATGAAGTCCGGATGCGCGCGGGAAAGAAAGATCTGCGGGCCGCGATTTTCGCGGATCACGCGCAGGATGATCGCGCGGATGCGGTCGCCGACGCGGACCACTTCGCGCGGGATCTGCGCATCCCTGCGGATCACGCCTTCCGCGCGGCCGAGATCGACGACGACATGGCCGAACTCGACACGCTTGACGACGCCGGTGATGATCTCACCCACGCGATCCTTGAACTCTTCATATTGCCGCTCGCGCTCGGCCTCGCGGACCTTCTGGAAGATGATCTGCTTCGACGCCTGCGCCTGGATACGGCCGAATTCGATCGGAGGCAGCGGATCGACGATATAGTCGCCGATCTTCGCACCCTTCTCCAGTCGCTGCGCATCGGCAACGGAAACCTGCTTGTAGAGGTCGTCGACCTGTTCGACGACTTCGACCACGCGCCACAGGCGCAGATCGCCGTTCGACGGATCGAGCTTCGCGCGGATTTCCATCTCCGCGCCGTAGCGGTTCTTGGCCGCCCGCTGGATCGCGTCTTCCATCGCCTCGATGACGATCGCCTTGTCGATCAGCTTCTCGCGCGCGACCGAATCCGCGATCGCGAGCAATTCGGCCTTGTTGGCAGAAACGGCTGAGGTGGCCATTGCTTGTCTTACCCTTCCACGTGAACTTTGTCCGCCCCCTCGGCGGAAAGCGGCGCAGTGGCCGCGATGAGCTTGTCGGTGAGCGTCAGCTTGGCGCTTGCGATCGCGCTGAACGGCACGGTCATGGACTTGAAGCCGTTGACGTCGATCGCGACCGCATCGCCCTCAACGCCTTCCAGCGTCCCGGTCAGCTGCTTGCGGCCGTCGATCGGCTCCGCCAGCTTGATCCGCGCTTCATGACCTTTCCAGTCCTCGAAATCCTTGAGCCGGGTCAGCGGCCGGTCGATTCCGGGCGAGCTGACTTCCAGCCGATAGGCGTCCTCGATCGGATCGGCGGCGTCGAGCACGTCGGACAGGCGGCGCGACAGATCGGCGCAATCGTCGATCGTCAGCTGCCGCGTATCCGGCCGTTCCGCCATGACCTGCAGCGTCGGGTCGGACGCGCCGCCGATCATCTGCACGCGCACGAGATCGAAGCCGAGCGCGTTCGCCTCGGGTTCGATCAATCGCGTCAGCGCAGCGATATCCGCCAACCAGTGCATCCTTCCGGCATGTGACTTCGCGCTGCCGAAGCCCGAAGGGCCCCGACCTCTTTCACCATAACGATGTAAGAGAAGCGCATTGGCGATATAGGCCGATCACCACCAAGGCGCAAGCGGGCCGATGCATTCGAGTCGGCGCGTAGAGAAGGAGAAACGGATGCGCTTCATGACCCTCGCCCTCGCTCTCGTCGGGACGAGCTGTTTCGCCCAGCCGGCGGCCGCCGCCGATGACGGCCAAGCCAATATGGAGATGACGAAGCCGCCTTTCGCGATGGCTGAGATGGGCCAGTTCCAGACGCCCTTCGCCCTCGCCTTCCTTCCCGACGGCAGCCTGCTCGTGACCGAAAAGGCGGGCGTGCTCAAATATCGCGCGGCCAATGGCACGATCACCGAAGTTTCCGGCGTTCCGCCCGTCGCCGTCGGCGGCCAGGGCGGGCTCCTCGACGTTGCGCTTGCCCCGGATTTTGCGCGCAGCCGGACGATATATTTGAGCTACGCCGAGCCCGGGCCCGACGGCAGCCAATTGGCCTTGGCGCGCGCCACGCTCGCCGGCGAGGGCGAATCGCTGCAGCTCGACAATTTGCAGGTGATCTGGCGCTCCGGCTCGGCGGGCAAAGGCGGGCAGTTCGGCGCCGTGATCGCCTTCGCGCCGGACGGCAAGTCGCTGTTCCTCGCTTCGGGCGAACGCCAGCGCTTCACCCCGGCGCAGGACGATAGCCAGGCGCTCGGCAAGATCATGCACCTGACGCTGGACGGCAAGCCGGCGCCCGGCAACCCTTTCGCCGGCAAGACGGGCGCTGCCACCGTGCAGGTGACGGACCCGCCGAAGAACACCGGCTCGGCGGCTTCGGCGCCGGCGCGCACGGTCCCCGCCCGCCAGCCCAACACCACGCCGGCCGAAACCTGGTCGAGCGGCCATCGCAATCCCTATGGACTGGTCTTCACGGATGGCGGCCGGCTCTGGGACGTCGAAATGGGGCCAAAGGGCGGCGACGAGCTGAACCTGATCCTGCCCGGCCGCAATTATGGCTGGCCGAACGTTTCCAATGGCGACAATTATGACGGTACGCCGATCCCCGATCACAAGCCGGGCGATGGCTATGAGCCGCCGAAGCTCTTGTGGAATCCGTCCATCTCTCCGGGCGGCATGATCTATTATACCGGCGCGATGTTCCCGCAGTATCGCGGCTCGCTGTTCATTGCCGCCCTGTCCGGCGAGGGCGTGCTGCGCGCGAGCGTAAAGGGCGATACGGCTACGGCCGAAAATGCGTGGGATTTCGGTACGCGCATCCGCGATATCGCCCAGGCTCCGGACGGCGCGATCTGGGTGCTGGAGGATGGCGGACGCGGCGCCCAGGGCCGGCTGTGGCGGCTCACGCCCGCGAAGTAGAGCGCACGCCGGAAAACGCGTCCTCGCCGCTTCGCGCCGCGCTCGCCGCAAGCCGCTCGCACACGCGCGCATGTTCGCGGGTGAGTGCGGCGCGCGCTGCGGGGTTCAGATCGTCGCGCCCGGCAAGAAACGCACAGAAGCGCTCGGTCTCGACCAGGAAGTGCACGTTGGTGGTCGGCTCGGCATACCAATAGGCCGAGATCAGGCGGTTGAGATCGTCGCCGAGGGCGGCACAGAGTTGCGGGCAATTGAGCGCCACCGGGGCGAGCCGGTTGGCGCGGTAGATCATGCAGTTCGCTTCCATGCCGTTGCTCGCAGCGATATCGGCCAGCCGGTCCTGCTCCAGTCGCGTAAGCGGGTAGAGCTGGCCTAGCATCGTCGCGTCCCGCCGCACTGCCCGGCACAGCGCCGGCGAGGCGGTCAGATCCGTCAGCGCGCGCTGGAAATCGGCCAGACTCATGCGAATGCCGGCGCCGACTGACGTACCGCGGCGACCTCCTCTGCCACTGCGTGCATCTTCTCCAGCTCGGCGATCACGCCGGCGGTGCCGATCCGCTTGTGGTAGGATTCGTGATATTCGAACGTGATCGCCGCGAGGTTCGGAAAGCGCGGCCCCCATTCCGCCAGCCAATCCCAGATCACCGCCGGGCTGCGCCGCGAGTGGGAATCGGTGTAGTGGCCGCGCAAGAGGTCGCCGCCCGCGATGTGCACTTCGATCACGATCTCCGGATCGATCGCTTCCAGATACTCCGCCGGCGACCAATTCAGATTGCGCATGTTCGCGTAAAGATTGTGCAGGTCGAGCAGCATCTTGCAGCCGGTGCGGGCATGCAGCCGGTTCATGAACTCCGGTTCGCTCATCTCCGGATTGGGCACCGCCGAGAAGATCGTGCCGTTCTCCAGCGCGATCGGAACGCCGAGCGTGGCCTGCAGCAGCTCGACCTTGCGGCCGACAATCTCCAGCAGCTCCGCATCGTGCACCACCGGCAGGCCCATGCCCGCCTGTGCGTTCGGCACCGATCCGCCGGGCGCCAGGAACATGCTCAGATGCTCGCTGTACCAGCGATAGCCGAAGTGCCGGTGCGAGGCGGCGACTTCGGCGAGCAGATCCTCGTCGACCGGCATCGCGCTCGGCAGCGACAGACCGATCCCGTGGCCGATCATCGCATGCTTCCCGGCATACCGCCCGAGCTGCGCGATCGCGGTGTGCGCATGCGAGAAACGATGCTCCGCGCCGGTGCCGAAATCATACCAGAGCCGGTCCGGAATGACCTCGATATGGTCGACGAGCGTGCCGGCCGCGTCGAGCACGGCCGGCACTGCCGGATTGTAGAGCAATCCGACGGACGGCTTGGCCGAGGCCATGCCGCGCGCTCCTCAGCGCCCGAGCTGGACGTCGAGGATGCGGTCGAATTGCTTTTCCCAGATCACGTCGATCGTGCCGGACAGGCAGGCACAGCCGGTCAGGTCCTTGATCACGTCGTTGACCAGGACCTTGTCGATCCGGGCGATCTCGTCGGGCGTCAGCTTGCCCGGATGCGACACGCGGACGGCGCGCAGGTCGCCCTTCGCGCCGATCGAGATATGGGCCGTCCGGGCCCTGGTCGTGGACTTCTGGGTTGCGGTCAGGATCGGTTCCATGACGTCGTTCCTCTGCCAATCCCCATCGGGGTCGACAGCCGTCATCCGGTGCCGGAAACGAGCACTCTCATCCGCCTGCGCTTTGGCTGTCCCAACGCACGCAGGGGTAAGCGACTCCGCGCCGCCCCTTATAGCAGCAATGCGCGGCTCCCGACACGAACATAGGCAGTATTCGGTCGCTTAACCCTGCACGTCCGTCGCACCGGCTCAGGCCAGCACGACCCATGCGCCGACGGCGCCGGGCAGCCGCGCCTGCCAGGGCGAAGCCGCCGATCATCAGCGCCCAGTTCTCCGGCTCCGGCACGCCGACCATCGTCATCGCGTCGAAGCGCAGATTGTCGGCCGCGCCGAGCCCGTTCAGCCCCAGCCCGATATTCTTGAGGCCCGGCAGAAAGCCATAATCGTGCGTGTAGGTCTGGCTGCCTGACTTGGTGCCGACGACCAGCTTTGCGACGGTGCCGCTGTAGCTGACCGCGATCGAACCCATTCGGAAGGCGGCGCCGAGGTCTCCGACCACCCCGTTCAGCTCGTTGTTGCCGCCGTAAAAGGCATAACGGTCGAAGAGGCCGTCCCCGTTATCGTCCTGGACCTTGATGAAATAGTTTCGCTCGCCGCCATAGCCGAGCGTCAGCGCGACATAGCTGCCGGCATCGCGGCCGCTGAGCGCCACATCGACGCTGGCCGCCGTGGCGAAGGAGCCGTCATAGGTAGCGAGCGACTGAGCGTTCGTCACGGCCCGGTTGTTCAGGATCGACGGGCGGCCGCTCCGGATCGTGTAGCCAGTCCCGAAGCCGGCGCCGTCCGGCCGGTTGAAATCGTCGAGCACCACGCTGCCGTGCGCAGCGGTCGTGCCCAGCAGCGCGATGACCGCGCCGATTGCCATTCGCATGTGTTCACCCCACTCATGTCATTCGGTGTTTTTGACCGGAGCGGGGCGCTTAGCGGCGCATTCGTGGTCGCGAACGATCCGTCGACCGGCGCCGCCGCGTGCACGACCAATGCCTCGGGCGTGCGACGAACCTGCACATGGCCAGCGACGACTGGGCGGGCGAACAGGACTTGAACCGAGCGGCCCATCCGGCTGTTAGTGATCGAAGGAGCCCATGCCCATGCGATTGTTCATTGCCGTTTCCCTGATCGTCCTGTCCGGGTGCGGATCGGCGGGAGGCACGGCCGCGAACCGCACGAATGCCGGCAAGGCCGACGAGCCCTCGGCTTCCGCTCGACCGTTCGACGTCGCGGTCGAAGGCACATTCGACCGGCCGTTCGCGATGGCGTTCCTGCCCGACGGACGGCTGCTGGTGACCGAGAAGCCGGGCGCGCTGAAGCTGTGGGCGCCGGGCGGCAAGACGATCGACGTCGCAGGCGTGCCGAAGGTCGCGTTCGTCAACCAGGGCGGGCTGCTCGACGTGGCGCTGTCGCCCAAATTCGCGCGCGACGGCCTGGTCTACCTGACCTATTCGGAGCCCCGGCCCAAAGGCAGCAGCATGGCGCTGGCCCGCGCGCGGCTGGTCGAGAAAGGCGGGACCGCGCGGCTCGGCGGCCTGCACGTCATCTGGCGGCAGGGATCGGACGGCAGCGGCGGCCAGTTCGGCGGCGTGATCGCCTTCTCCCCGGACGGCAAATATCTGTTCCTGACTTCGGGCGAGCGACAGCGGAAGACGCCCGCGCAGGACCCGGACCAGGCGCTCGGCAAGATCCTGCGCCTCTATCCGGACGGAACCACGCCGCCCTTCAATCCAATCTCGGGACCGGGCGCCCGCTCGCAAATCTGGAGCACCGGCCACCGCAATCCCTACGGCCTCGCCTTCGCCGCAGACGGGCGGCTGTGGGAGACGGAAATGGGCCCCCAAGGCGGAGACGAACTGAACATGATCCTGCCCGGCCGCAATTACGGCTGGCCGGTCGTCTCCAACGGCGACAACTACGACGGCTCGCCGATCCCCGACCATCATGCCGGCGACGGTTTTGCGGCGCCGAAGCTCTCCTGGAACCCGTCGATCTCGCCTGGCGGCTTCATGATCTATTCGGGATCGCTGTTCCCGCGCTGGCGCGGTTCGGGCTTCATCGCCGCATTGTCGGGGGAAGCGCTGATCCGCGTGACGCTCAGTGGCGACAAGGCCGCCAGGGCCGATCGCTGGGACATGGACGCCCGCATCCGCGACGTGGCGCAGGGCCCTCAAGGCACGGTCTGGCTGCTCGAGGACGGCGAAGGCGCGCGGCTGCTGAAGCTGACGCCGGCGCGTTGACATAGGCCATGGCATAGGCCAATTTCGGCGCATGGGCTATGAGCGCCACGTTAAGTTCTTCCGCAACGGCCGCAACAAGGCCGTCCGCATCCCGCGCGAGTTCGAGCTGCCGGGGGACGAAGCGATCATGCGCAAGGAAGGCGACCGCCTGATCATCGAGCCGGCACCGCGCAGGAGGACGCTCCGCGAGGCGATCGACTGGTTGCGCACGCAACCGCCGCTGCGTCCGGAAGACGACTTCCCGGAGATTGAAGACCCGCCACCGGATCCGGTCGATCTGTGACGCGCTTTCTTCTCGATACCAATATCATCTCGACACTCATTCGCGATCCGGACGGAGACGCGGCGGAAGCGATCTGGGCGAGAAGCGATGAATGCTGCACCAGCATCGTCGTAGCGGCTGAGCTACGATTCGGCCTTGCAAAGAACCCGTCCGCGCATCGCCAGAAGCTGCTCGAAGCCGTGCTCGAATCGATTGACGCGGCGCCGTGGGAGAGCCCGGCGGACCTGCATTATGGCGAACTACGTGCAGCCCTGGAACGCGCGGGGACTCCCATAGGCAGCAATGACATGCTGATCGCCGCGCATGCGCTCGCGCTCAACTGCACCCTAGTGACCGCGAACGAGCGCGAATTCCGGCGTGTGCCGGGACTGGCTGTCGAGAACTGGACGGCGTGACGCCCGGCCGCCGATGAAGCGGCCGGGCGCTTGGCTTCAGGCGAAGGCGACCGCGGCGCGGCGACGGCGCGCTGCCGCGCCGACGAGGCCGAAGCCGCCGATCATCAGCGCCCAGGCCGCCGGCTCCGGCACCGCGCTGCCGCCGGTCACCGCGTCGAAGCGGAAATTGTCGGCCGCTCCTAGCCGGTTTAGGCCGAAACCGACCCGCATATCGCCCGGCGCATAGCC
This sequence comes from Sphingomonas sp., assembly GCF_035758555.1. Taxonomy (GTDB): domain Bacteria; phylum Pseudomonadota; class Alphaproteobacteria; order Sphingomonadales; family Sphingomonadaceae; genus Sphingomonas_B. Next base: position 33,842 of record NZ_DASTXI010000024.1, read on the forward strand.
ATAATCGAAGCTGTAGGTCTGGGTCGCGCCATTGGCGAAAATGCTGAGCTTCGCGACCGTTCCCTCGACGCTGACGTCGATCTGGCCGGTCTGGAACGGATTGAGTTGCAGGAACGGTCCGTTCAGGTCGTTGTTGCCGGTATCGAACCCGTACATGTCGAAGAAGCCGTCGCCGTTATTGTCCTGCACCTTGACGAAATAGCTGTTCGCGGTGCCGTAGCCGAACGACAGCGCCACGTAGCTGCCTGCGTCCACGCCGCGCAGCGACGCGTCGAGCCCGGCATTGACCGAGGTCGAGTTGCTGTAGGTCGCGAGCGACACGAAATTGGTCGTGATCGCCTTGTTGCCGCTGATCCGGAAATTGCCGTTCTGGACGTCGTAATTGTCGCCGATCGTGAGCGCATCGGGCCGGTTGAAATCGTCGGTCACGGTCGCGTTGGCCGCGGTCGTGCAAAGCAAGGCGGCAGCCGCCGTCATCAGGATACGCATCGTCTTTCACCCCATTTGAAGTTGGAGCGAGCGCGGTTAGCGGCGCGTTTACCAGGCGAAACGATCGGGCGACGGATGCGGCGCGCCGTGCGACGAACACTCAGCGGCGGATGTAGCGGAAATACCAGACTTCATGGTCTTTGCGCCGGGCCTTTGCCTCGTAGCGCGTCTGCGGCCAGTCGGCGGGACGCTCCAGGAAATCGGCGGCGGTCCGGGCCTGCCATTCGAAATCGCGGCGCTGGTTCATCACCATCATCGACCAGCGGCAATAGACCGGATCGTCGGTGCCCAGCCGGAACTCGGCACCGGCTTTAAGCTTCGCCGCGATCAGGTCGAGCGGCCCATGATTGACCATCCGCCGCTTCGCGTGCCGCGCCTTGGGCCAGGGATCGGGGTGGAGCAGGTAGAGCCGCTCCAGCGACGCATCCGGCAGCCGCTCCAGCACGTCGAGCGCGTCACCCATATGGACGCGGACATTGCCGAGCTCGCGGTCATCGATCTTGGCGAGCGCGCCGACCACGCCGTTCAGGAACGGCTCGCAGCCGATAAAGCCATGCTCCGGCCGCGCCTCCGCCTGCGCCGCCAGATGCTCGCCCGCGCCGAAGCCGATCTCGAATTCGAGCGGCCGGTCGTCGCCAAACAACGTGCGGGCGTCCAGCGGCCCCTCGGGCACGCTCACCTTCGGCAGAAGCTCTTCCAGCAGCTCTTCTTGCCCGGCGCGGAGCTTGTGCCCCTTGGCGCGGCCGTAGAGGCGGCGGATCGTCAGTGGATCGGTCATGCCGGGCGCGCTAGACCATCACCACCGTCATTGCGAGCCGAAGGCGAAGCAATCCAGCGGCGCATCCGGGGCTGGATTGCTTCGTCGCTCTGCTCCTCGCAATGACGAAGGGGAGGACGCGCGATGAAATGGATGCTGGCGGCGATGGCCGCGCTGATCGCGGTCGCGCCGGCCGAGGCTCGGACCGTCTATGTCCATGCCGGCCGGCTGATCGATCCCGCCACGGCGCAAGTGCTGACCGACCGGCTGATCCGCATCGAGGACAACAAGGTCGCCGAAGTCACGGTCTGGAAGGCGCCTCCGGCCGGTGCCGAAATCATCGACTGGTCCCGCTACACGGTGCTGCCGGGCCTGATCGACCTCCACACGCATCTGGCAGATGTCGGCGACTCCTCCGATCCGCTGCTGCCCTACAAGACCTCGCCGGCTGCGACCGCGCTCTTAGGCGCGAACCACGCGCTGACGACGCTCCGCGCCGGCTTCACCACGGTGCGCGATGTCGGCACCTACCGCGCCTTCACCGACGTGGCGCTGCGCGATGCGATCGACCGGGGCCTCGTCCCCGGCCCGCGCATGCTGGTCGCGGGCGCCTACATCACCAGGCCTGGCGGCGGTGGCGAAGTGAATGTGAAAGGCATGACGATGCCCGAGGACATGCGCTTCGGCGAGGCGAGCACGCCGGATCAGGTCCGCGACAAGGCCGAGCGCATCTTCGCTGGCGGCGCCGATTTCCTGAAGCTGATCGCGACCGGCGCCGTGCTCGCGATCGGCACCGAGCCGGGCCAGATCGAGCTCGACGAGGCCGAAGTGCGCGCCGCCGTCGACGTCGCCAAGGCGCATGGCAGCTACGTGACTGCTCACGCGCATGGCGCGGAAGGCATCAAGGCCGCGATCCGCGGCGGCGTCCGCTCGATCGAGCATGCGAGCCTGATCGACGACGAAGGCATCGCGCTCGCCAAGGCCAGGGGCGTGTGGCTGGTCATGGACATCTACAATGGCGACTATATCGCCGAGGAAGGCCGCAAGCAGGGTTGGCCCGCCGAATATCTGCGCAAGAACGACGAGACGACCGAAGCCCAACGCCAGGGCTTCGCCAAGGCGGTGAAAGCGGGCGTCAGGATCGGCTATGGCACCGACGCCGGCGTCTATCCGCACGGCCTCAACGCCCGCCAGTTCGCTTACATGGTCCGCTACGGCATGACCCCGATGCAGGCGATCCAGTCCGCCACGGTGTCAGCCGCCGAACTGATCGGCTGGCAAGGCAAGGTGGGGCGCGTGGCGCCGGGATTCTTCGCGGATATGGTGGCGGTTGAAGGCGATCCACTCACGGACATCCGTGCGCTGGAGCATGTTGTGGACGTGATCAAAGGCGGTGAGTTCGTTCACTAGCAGAGGGCGCCCCGCCAACATCCACAAAGGGTCAGGCGAACGCGCTTCTGAGTTCCTCACATACCCCGTCGAAAACTCCAAAGTAGGTCCGTTCGAAGTCCGACCGGCTCAGCGCGAACGCGGAAAGGGTACGGGGCAATGACAGTTCCTCGGCGATGCGCCGCCCTTCGGCTTGAAACGTCGGATAGAGATCATCAGCGGTGGCAAGATCGCCTCCATTCCGCATGCCGTAGTCTGCTACCCATAAGCAGTAGATCAACCGCTCAAGAGGAGACAGGGCATCCCGCCCTTGTGTGGCCTTCTTCTCGATTATCGAATGCCCAGCATCCTCAACCAGCCACGTTTCGTTGTCGAAATCTGCGTCCATTCCTCGACGATCGCACGCCGACCTAAAAGTCCGCAATGGGGCGAAACACCACAGCCATTTTGAAGGCAGCTACCTCTGCGGCCGGCACGGGTTTCCCTCATATTCGAACCGCTGGTTCACATAGTCCCGCCCGTCCCAGCGCACGACCGGGAAGCAGAAGCCGGGGCCGCCGATCGACAGGTCGGGATAGCCGCCGGCGCCTTTGGTCTTCAGCGGTTCGGCAATGCCGGGTCCGGACGTCAGCTTGCGCCAGCTTCCGTCGGCCTGCTTGCTGAGCACCGCACAGCCGGCCTCCTGCGCGCCGTAGCAAAAGGTGCCGCCTTCGCTGACGATCGCGTCGGGGCGGCCGTCGCCGTTCAGGTCGCGGTAGAGCTCGATCGCCGCGCCTTCCGGCCGCGGCTCCTCCGCGCACATCATCCACATAGCGCCGCGCCGGGTCGCGCCTGCGGCCTTGAAGATCGCCGTCTGTTCGGCCGGAGGCACGGCCGTGGCGGCAAGCATCAGCGTCACTGCGATCATCGCGTCCTCCCCTGTTCGGACGGGATGGAATGATGAGGCAGGCCCGCGCAAAAGGAAAGCGGTTCCGGCTTACCGGAACGGCTGCGGCACGATAGGAAGCCGCATGACCGACGTCACCTATGCTTCCTATCTGGGGCTGGACGAGCTGCTCCACGCCCAGCATCCGCTGTCCGACCGCCATGACGAGCTGCTGTTCATCATCATCCACCAGACCAAAGAGCTGTGGCTGAAGCAGATGATCGCCGAGCTGAAGCTCGCGAAGAAACAGGTGCGCGGTGGCGAGCTGGTGCCGGCCTATAAGGGCCTCGCCCGCGTCTCTCGTATCCAGGCGGTGATGACGATGTCGTGGGATGTGCTCGCGACGATGACGCCCGCCGACTATTCGCGCTTCCGCGGCGTGCTCGGCACCAGCTCCGGCTTCCAGTCGGACCAGTTCCGCACCGTCGAATATCTGCTCGGCCTGAAGGACGGCCGCTTCCTCGATTACCAGAAGGACCGGCCCGAAGCGGAACGGGCGATGCGCGAGGCGCTGGAGCAGCCGAGCCTGTGGG
>NZ_DASTXI010000026.1:0-38398 GCF_035758555.1 Sphingomonas sp.
ACGGCGACGGCCAACGATGCGGCGTTCGCTGTGCTGTCGGGCTGGCGCCGGCAGCCGGCGGTCCGAACGCTGCCCCCCTATTACGACGATCCCGCCTATATCGCCGCGCTGAAGGCTTCTATCGAGCGGTCGCTCGGCGGACTCGATTTCGCGCCCGAGCTGATCCTCGCCAGCTTTCATGGCATGCCGGAGCGGACGCGGACCCTGGGCGATCCCTATCATGACCAGTGCCAGGTGACGGCGCGTCTGCTCGGCGAAGCGCTGGGTCGCGAGGTGCGCGTCGCCTTCCAGTCGCGCTTCGGCCGCGCGAAATGGCTGGAGCCGGCGACCGACCGCGTGCTTGCGGCGCTTCCTGGCGAGGGAGTCCGCAAGCTGGCGGTCGTCGCGCCGGGCTTTTCGGTCGATTGCCTGGAGACGCTGGAGGAACTGGCGATCCGGGGGCGGCAGACCTTCCTCGACGCGGGCGGCACGGATTTCGCCTATATCCCCTGCCTGAACGACAGCGACGAGGCGCTGTCGCTGCTGCGCACATTGCTTGCGCGGGAACTTGCGGGCTGGCTGGCGCCTTCGTAGGACTTGCCCAAACAAAAGGGAGTGGATGGCATGGCACGTGTGGCGATCGTGACAGGGGGAACGCGCGGCATCGGCGAGGCGATCAGCCTGGCGCTCAGGGACGCAGGGATGACGGTCGCGGCGAACTATGCCGGCAACGACGAACGCGCCCGCGCCTTCACCGACCGCACCGGCATCAAGGCCTATAAATGGGACGTGGCGGACTTTGACGCGTGCGTCGCCGGATGCCAGCAGGTCGAAAGCGAGCTCGGGCCGGTCGAGGTGCTGGTCAACAATGCCGGCATCACCCGCGACGGCACGATGAAGCGGATGAACCGTCAGGCCTGGGAAGACGTGATCGACACGAACCTCGGCGGCTGCTTCAACATGGCGAAGGCGGTGTGGGACGGAATGAACGCCCGCAAATATGGCCGCATCGTCAATATCGGGTCGATCAACGGCCAGGCCGGGCAGTATGGGCAGGTCAATTATGCCGCGGCCAAATCAGGCATCCACGGCTTCACCAAGGCGCTGGCGCAGGAAGGCGCGCGCGCCGGCATCACCGTCAACGCGATCGCGCCGGGCTATATCGACACCGACATGGTCGCCGCCGTGCCGCCCGACGTGCTGGAGAAGATCGTCGCCAAGATCCCTGTCGGCCGGCTCGGGAAAGCCCAGGAGATCGCGCGCGGCGTGGCGTTCCTGTGCGCCGACGATGCGGGCTTCGTGACGGGCTCGACGCTCAGCATCAATGGCGGTCAGCATATGTATTGAGGTTCGCGGGCGGCATCGCACCGCCCGCTTCCAAAATGCTACTCGATCGTCACGCCGGCAACGCGCCAGTCATTGCCGTCGCGCTCAAGGCTGACCTTCTCAATCGCATTCGCCTTGTTTGCGAAGTTCGTGCGAAACTTGACCACTTCATAGCCATGCGGCGGGGTCGGCACGTCGTCGTGGCTGATCATCGTCCGTGAAATCATTGCGCCGAGCGGAGGGCGGGCTTGTTCCGACACTTCGGCCCAGACTTTGCCGGTGTTGACCCTTTGGAACGATGCGGTGGTCAGCGCATAGCTTTCCTCCCATTTTCCCTGGTCGAGCAATGTGAGGAACCGGCGCGCGGCAGTCTCGACCTCGGCTGTCCGTGCCGCAACGGAAGGGCTGCTGTCGGCGGATGCCAGCATGGCTGGCGGCAGTGAGCTAATGGCGGCGAGCGCCAGAACGAGCGACATCAGTGCGACTCCAAACAAGATCCAGGCAGAGCGTTTCCGCCCCGCGCCGTTCTCCGGCATCACGGGTTGTTCCATACCGGCACTCGGCCTGGCTTCCCCGATTTGCTTGTCCGCCACGGAATCGGGGTGCCCGCCTTCCCGTTCGAGCAACATGCGCGCGGCTTCCCGGCTGCTGGAAACGGCAAGCTTGCGCCGCGCGTCGCGCAGCCGCTCATTGATCGTGTGCACCGAAAGGCCGAGGTGACGTGCGGTCGACTTGGCATCATGGCCGCGCACGATCAGGCGCAGTGTCTGCTTTTCCTTCTCGGTCAGCGTCGCACAGCGATCCGTCATGTGTTCTCGCATCGCCGCCCAGCGTAAGGTCCGCCCGCGCCGCCAGCCACCCTCAAAAAATTGTATCTTGTGTGCAGGGCCCTTTAGGCTGCGGCGCGATGCCCGTTCCCTACTCGCCCCCCGTCAAGCGGTCCATCACGATCGCCGGGCACCAGACCTCGGTCAGCCTTGAGCCGGTCTTCTGGTCGGCGCTGGAGGAGGCCGCACGCGACGCGGGGCTGCCTTTGTCGGCATTGGTGGCGCAGATTGATGCGGAGCGGATCGCGGCGCCCGTTCCGTCCAATCTCGCCAGCGCTATCCGGGTCTGGCTTTTCGCGCGCGCGTCGCGCTAGGCTCTCGCATCCGCAACCGGAGTTGCTAAATGCGCCTGCTCGCCCTTGCCCTTCTGCTCACCGCCGCGAGTGCTTCCGCTCAGATGAAATACCCGATCACCCAGGCCGTACCGCTGGTCGAAGACCATTTCGGCATCAAGGTTTCCGACCCCTATCGCTGGCTGGAAAACGACGTCCGCCAGGACCAGAAGGTCCGCGACTGGGTGACGGCAGAGAATCAGGTCACCGAAGCCTATCTGGCCACGCTCCCCGCGCGCGATGCGTTCAAGGCGCGGCTGAAGGCGCTGTTCGACTACGAGCGGTTCGGCGTGCCGGCGAAGAAAGGCGGGCGCTATTTCTACCAGCATAATTCGGGGCTGCAGAACCAGTCGCCGCTCTATGTTCGCGACAGCGTCGACGGGCCGGCGCGGCTGCTGATCGACCCGAACCTGTGGGCAAGGGATGGCGCGACCGCGCTGGCCGAATGGTTGCCCTCGGAAGACGGCCGCCATCTCGCCTATGCGGTGCAGGACGGCGGCACCGATTGGCGTACGATCAAGGTGCTGGACGTTGCAAGCGGCAAGGAAACCGGCGACAGCGTCGAATGGGCGAAGTTCACCGGCCTTGCCTGGACGAAGGACGGTTCAGGATTCTTCTATTCGCGCTTTCCGAAGCCCGAAGGCGCGCAGTTCCAGGCGCTGAATGAGAACCACGAAGTCTATTTCCACAAGCTCGGCACGCCGCAGAGCCAGGACCGCAAGGTCTTCGCGACGCCCGATCACCCGAAGTGGAACAACACGGCCGAAGTGACCGACGATGGCCGCTGGCTCGTCGTCACCTCGTCCGAAGGCACGGATGAGCGCTATCAGATCAGCGTGGTCGACCTCGCGGTGGCCGACGGAACGCCGCGCACGCTGATCCCCGGCCTCGAGAACAATTGGCAGCTGATCGGCAACAGCGGCAGCACTTTCTATTTCCTGACCAACAAGGACGCGCCGCGGCAGCGCATTGTCGCGCTGGCGACCGATGGCGGCCAACCGCACGAGATCGTGCCGCAGGACGCGGCGACGCTGCAGGGCGCGTCGATGATCGGCGACGAGATCGTCGCGACCTATCTGGTCGATGCGAAGAGCGAAGTGCGGCGCTACGCGGCCGACGGCACGCTGAAAGGCAAGCTCGCGCTGCCGGGAATCGGCACCGCGGCGGGTTTCGACGGCGAAGCGGGCGATCCGGAGAGCTTCTTTTCCTTCACCAGCTTTGCGACGCCGACCACCATCTATCGCTACGACGCGAAGACCGGGCAGGCGAGCGTCTGGGCGCGGCCCAAGGTTGCGTTCAACCCGGCAGACTATTCGGTCGAGCAGCGCTTCTATGCGTCGAAGGACGGGACCAAAGTGCCGATGTTCGTCGTGCGAAAAAAGGGTGCGACCGGGCCGGCGCCGACCCTTCTCTACGCCTATGGCGGCTTCAACGTGTCGATTCTGCCGGCCTTCTCCGCCTCGCGGCTTGCATGGGTGGAGGCGGGCGGCACCTATGTGCTCGCGAACATCCGCGGCGGCGGCGAATATGGGAAGGCATGGCACGATGCCGGCCGGCTCGCGAACAAGCAGAACGTGTTCGACGATTTCATAGCCGCCGGCGAGTATCTGAAGAAGGAAGGCATCACCGGGCCGGACCAGCTCGCGATCCAGGGCGGCTCCAACGGTGGGCTGCTGATCGGCGCGGTCGTCAACCAGCGGCCCGACCTGTTCGCGGCCGCGCTGCCTGCCGTCGGCGTGATGGACATGACCCGCTTCGACCGTTTCACCGCGGGGCGCTATTGGGTCGACGATTACGGCTATCCGGCGAAGGAAGCGGATTTCAGGACGCTCTGGGCCTATTCGCCCTACCACAACGTGAGCGGCGGGCGGGATTATCCGGCGATCCTGGTGACCACGGCGGACACGGACGACCGTGTGGTGCCCGGCCACAGCTTCAAATACACCGCCGCGCTGCAGAACGCGGCGATCGGGCCGAAGCCGCATTTGATCCGCATCGAGACGCGCGCCGGCCACGGCTCCGGCAAGCCGACCGACAAGATCATCGAGGAAACCGCGGACCAGTGGGCGTTCATCGCCAAGTGGACCGGGTTGGAAGTGAAGTAACCTTAAATCCTCCCCTCGCGAATGCGAGGGGAGGGGGACCGCACGAAGTGCGGTGGAGGGGCCCGAAGCGAAGCGGAGGGTTCTCACTTCGCCCTTCTGGCTCAGCCCCGCCAGCCACCGGCTTCGCCGGCGGTCCCCCTCCCCGGCAGCTCGGGGAGAACTTATCATTCATGCGCCACTCATTTGGAACCGCTATACCGCTGCCGATTTGTTTCTCGGGGATTCGGGAGTGATTCCTATGAAGAAGCTGGTTCTCCTTTCGGCAGTGGCGGCGATGGTGAGCGGATCGGCGGCGCCGGCGCAGGTCGTCGACCCGGCGCTGTCGCGCGACATCGGCCGCGCCGTCGGCCAGGCGGCAGTCGCCGCAGAGCGCGCCGCCGCCGAAGCGCGGATCGCCGCGCGCGAGGCAATGCGCGCTGCGCGTCAGGGCTATGCCGAGGGCGTGGCGGGCGCCTATGCCGACGCACCGCCGCCGGGCGCCGGCTATGGCCGGCCCGGCCTGATCGGCACCGAAGACCAGGCGGTCGACGCGTGCGCGATGGCGGCCGAGGACCGCGGTTATGGCGAAGGCTATCGCGCCACCGTTCGCGACATCGAAGGCGTCAACCGCCGCCCCGACGGCTGGGACGTCGACGGTGTCCTCGACGCCCGCCGCAGCTGGCGCGACGAGCCAGCCGCCTGGGGCTTCCGCTGCGAAGTCCGCCACGGCCAGGTCGTGAACGTCGATATCGGCCACGATTACGCGCGGCGGTGAGTTCCCCTCCCGCTTGCGGGAGGGGTTAGGGGAGGACCTGACCTACCCCTTCGCAGCAAGAGGCAGTTCCCTCCCCCGGTCACTCCCGGAAGCGGGAGGGGAGGTGGGGGCTTTCCCCTCCCGCCTCTTCTGCTAACAGCCCTTGCGCATGGATACCCATGCGCATGACTCGATCCTGATCATCGACTTCGGTTCGCAGGTCACCCAGCTGATCGCCCGGCGGGTGCGCGAAGCGGGGGTGTATTCCGAGATCGCGCCGTTCAACGCCGCCGCGGAGGCGTTCGACCGGCTGAAGCCGAAAGGCATCATCCTGTCCGGCGGGCCGTCGTCGGTGATGTGGGAAGATTCCCCGCGCGCCCCGCAGCACATCTTCGACGCCGGGCTTCCGATCCTCGGCATCTGCTACGGCCAGCAGACCATGTCGCACCAGCTGGGCGGCGTCGTCGCGCCGTCCGAAAGCCGCGAGTTCGGCCGCGCCTATATTGAGATCAGCGGCCGATCGGCGCTGTTCGACGGGCTGTGGAGCGAAGGCGAGACGCACCAGGTGTGGATGAGCCATGGCGACCGGGTCGAGCGGCTGCCGGAGGGCTTCAGCGTCGTCGCCCAGTCCGAGGGCGCGCCTTACGCGATCGCCACCGACGAGGCGCGGCGCTTCTACAGCCTGATGTTCCACCCCGAAGTCGTGCACACGCCCGATGGGGGCCGGCTGCTCGCGAACTTCGTGCGTCACATCTGCGGCTGCCCCGGCGACTGGACGATGGCGGAATATCGCCAGACAAAGATCGCCGACATCCGCCAGCAGGTCGGCAAGGGCAAGGTGATCTGCGGTCTGTCGGGCGGCGTCGATTCAGCGGTCGCCGCGGTGCTGATCCACGAAGCGATCGGCGACCAGCTGACCTGCGTGTTCGTCGACCACGGCCTGATGCGCAAGGGCGAGGCCGAGCAGGTCGTCAGCCTGTTCCGCAACAGCTATAATATCCCGCTGGTGCATGTGAACGCGGAGACCTTGTTCCTCTCCGGCCTGAAGGGCGTTTCGGACCCCGAAGCCAAACGCAAATTCATCGGCAAGACCTTCATTGACGTGTTCGAGGCGGAAGCGAAGAAGATCGGCGGCGCCGATTTCCTGGCGCAGGGCACGCTGTACCCGGACGTGATCGAGAGCGTCAGCTTCACCGGCGGGCCGTCGGTGACGATCAAGAGCCACCACAATGTCGGCGGGCTCCCTGAGCGCATGAACATGAAGCTGGTCGAACCCTTGCGCGAGCTGTTCAAGGACGAAGTGCGCGAGCTCGGCCGCGAGCTGGGGCTGCCGGACGCGTTCGTCGGCCGCCACCCGTTCCCCGGTCCCGGCCTCGCGATCCGCATCCCCGGCGACATCACCAAGGACAAGTGCGACATCCTGCGCAAGGCCGATGCGATCTACCTCGAGGAGATCCGCAACGCCGGGCTTTACGACGCGATCTGGCAGGCGTTTGCGGTGCTGCTGCCGGTCCGCACCGTCGGCGTGATGGGCGACCACCGCACCTACGAGCATGTCTGCGCGCTGCGCGCCGTCACCTCGACCGACGGCATGACGGCGGACGTGTTCCCGTTCGACCCGCACTTCCTCGCCCGCGTCGCGACCCGGATCGTCAACGAAGTGCAGGGCATCAACCGCGTGGTCTACGACTATACATCGAAGCCCCCCGGCACGATCGAGTGGGAGTGATCCCGGCCGGCGATCAGGACACTGTCCCGGCCGGCCGCTGATCTCGCGCCGCCTTGCCGGACAGCGCCGCCGACAGCAGCCAGAGCGCCGCGAACAGGGCCGAGAAGATGCCGCCGCGCAGGTCGGTGAACATGCCGACGGCGCCGGCCTCACCCTGGGCGGCTTGGCGGGCGGCGGCGCAGCCCTTCTCGTCGTGCTGCTCGGTGGGCGGCTGCTCGGGGCCAGCCTCGCACTGCTGGCCCGCAGCTTTCCCGGCTCCCGCCTCCGGCTCGATCACATTGGCGCGCTGTTCGGTGAGAGCGGCTTCGGACGCCTGAGCGAAGCGTAAGCGAGCGTGGAGAAGCACACACCCTCACCCTCCCATCCCAGCTTTGCTGGACGGGTCCCTCCCTCTCCCGCAGGCGGGAGAGGGGCTATGTCCGCCTGGGTCGAAAGCCGACAGGCTGATTTTCGGTTTCGCGGTGGCTACAGCGAACTCTGACGTCCCCGATAGCTGCTGAGGATAGGATGGCCATTACGGTATATGGGATTCCCAACTGCGACACGGTGAAGAAGGCGCGTGCCTGGCTGGACGCGCGGGGAGTCGCTTATGCCTTTCACGACTACAAAAAGGCCGGAATCGATGAGGCGCGGTTGCGGGGCTGGGCGAAGGAATTGGGTTGGGAGCGGCTGCTGAACCGGGCGGGCACCACGTTTCGCAAACTGCCGGATGCGGACAAGCAGGACCTCGATGAGGACAAGACCGTCGCACTGATGCTGGCGCAGCCGTCGATGATCAAACGGCCGGTGCTGGACTTGGGCGGCCGGCGGCTGGTCGGCTTCAAGGAAGCGGAGTGGGCGCAGGCCCTCGCAAGGTAATTCGTTCGTCCCGAGCGGAGGCCGCAGTCCATAGTTGAGGGGCGGGGCAGCGCCCCTCGGCTACGCGCTTTGCGCTCCGCTCGGAGCGAGCGGTCTGTCCGTGCGCCGGCTGCACGCGTCCGTCCATTCGGCGCCGATCAGCGTTGCCAGCCGCTCCGGCGCGATCTCGACCGAGCTGGTGAGCGAGCCGGCGGCGGGGAAGACGCTGGCGAATGCCCGGAGCGACACGTCGCAATAGATTGGGAGCGGCGTCGCGAGGCCGAACGGGCAGACGCCGCCGACCGGGTGCCCGGTCACGGCCAGCGTTTCGTCCGGCGGCAGCATGCGCGGGCGGTGGCCGAACGCGGCCTTTGCCTTGCTATTGTCGAGCCGCATGTCGCCGGCGGCGAGCAGCAGCACGATGCGGTCGCCGAAGCGGAGCGCCAGCGTCTTGGCGATGCGCGCTTCCTCGACGCCCAGCGCGACGGCGGCCTCGCGCACCGTGGCGGTGCTGACGCCGTGATCGATCAGATGAAGGTCGGGTGCGTGTTCGGCGAGCCAGGCGCGCGCGGATTCGAAGGACATCGCGACGTGTTACAGGGGCTTCAAAGAAAAATCGCCGCCGGTCGGGTGACCGGCGGCGACTTTCATTGGTCGGCTTTCGACGTTCAGGCGTAGGTGACGCTGGTCGTCCGCGCCCGGCGGCGCATCGCCCCACCGACGAAGCCGAAACCGGCGATCATCAATGCCCAGGTTGCCGGCTCGGGCACGCCGATCGCCTGCAGATAAATCTGGGCGGTGGTGCTCTGGTAGCCGAGATTGCCGAGCACGTCGAAGTTCAGGTTCCAGCCCATTGCGTCATAGGCGGCCAGGTCGAGACCTTTGACCACGCCCATCTCGCCGTAGCAGAAGGTCGGGTCGAGGATACCGAGCTGGTTGAAGCCGTCGCAACCGCCCTGCGCGCTCGGCGTGTCCTTGAAGTGGGACGCCTGGCGACCGTCGCCGTTGTACGCACCGGTCGAGAACAGCGAGTTGCCGCCCACCTGGGTCAGGCCGCCGTCGATCGAGAAGTAGCTGGCCGTGCCGACGCTCAGGTCGCGGGTCGGGCCGCTGCCCGGCGCGAGGCCGTTCGGGTCGTTGCTGAACCGGAACATGTCCAGCGCCGAGAAGATCGACGTGTCGTTCAGGTCATAACCCAGCGTGCCGGCGCCCGGCCCGTTCGGATAGCCATAAACGTCGAGGAAATCGACGCCCGACACGAAGCCCAGCGCGTGGCCGATCTCGTGGATGGCGACGCCGATGAAATCCATGTGACCGGCCTCGATGCCGTCGGTCGGATTGAAATCGAAGTTGAAGTTGGTGCTGAACGTGACATGGCCGTCGAAGATGTTCGGGCCGCTATAGATGCCGATCGCCTTCTGCACCGACGTGTTCAGGTAAAGAACCTGGCTGCTCGTCGTCGTGCCGTCATTATAGACCTGGATGGCGGTGTCGTTGTTGCCATCCGGACGCGCGCCGTTGGTGACGAAGCTGGCGCCGCCCTGGGCGTTCAGCGTCGGCAGCACCGCTGTCTGATCGAGCGCGTAACCGCTGCGGGTCGCGAGGACACCGTTCTTCCAGGCCGCCACGGTCGTGTCCGAACGGGTGCTGCCGGTCGAGCCGATCACGTTCGGCGCCAGCGGCGCGAACTTGACGCCCAGGTTGATCGTCACGTCATTGGTGAGCGTCTTGCCCCAATAATAGGCGGCAGTTTTGAAACCTTGTTCGGCAGGAGACCCCGTCACCCCGCCTTCGTCGATCAGGTTGATCGTGGCCGCGTCTGCCGCGGATGCGATCAGGCTGGCTGCGGCGATGCCGCAGAAAAGCATACCTTTCTTCATGTAACCCCTCTTCCCCTTCACCCGGAAAAAAGCCCCGGCTGAGCGTTGATGATTGCCGCTGCGTTTAGCCACGGTCAACATGCTTAATCAGATATTTACGGTTAACGCCGCCACTGTTCCGTTATCGGACAGAATCGTGCCGCAGCGCCTTCCGCGCTGGCCCAAACCAGCCGCGAGCGGCTAGGGAAGAGAGCTATGACAACCCCTTGGATGGCCCATGTCGAAACGCTGCGGCGGGCGCTTGCGGCGAAGGATCGCGCCGGCGCGAACGCGGCCGTCACCGCTTTGCTCGACGCGAAGGCGCCGCTCGGCCAGCAATGGCGGCAGATCGCGGAGCTGATGCGCGTCAGCGGCGAGCTGACGCTGGCGCTGAGGGCGATCGATGCGTTCGTGGCTGCGGCGAAAGGCGTGCCGGCAGCGCGCTATTCGAAGGTGGTGCTGCTGACCCAGGCAGGGCGGCTGCGGGAAGCGCATGACCTCGCGGAGACGCTGCCGGCGAATATCCCCGATCCGGCCGGGCGCGCCTATCTGCTGGGCAATACCGCGCTGACCCTCGGCCGCGTCGAGGAAGCGCGCGCCAATCTGCTGACCGCGATCAGGCATCGGCCCGGCTGGGGCCCGGCCTGGCTGACGCTGTCTTCGAGCGGGTCATTGAAGGACAATCCGATCGGCGAGCAGATGCTGGCCGACCGCGCTGCCGCCGAGCGCCAGCCGGAAGGCGATCTCGCCCGCTATTGGTATGCGGTCGGCAAGCTCCACGCCGACAGGCGCGAGCACGATGACGCATTCGCGGCCTTCGCCAAAGGCGCGGCGCTGCTGCGCAAGCTGACGCCCTATAGCCGCCAGGGCAACGAAAAGACCGCGCGGGCGGCGATGAGCGGGTTTCCGGACGGCTTCATCGAAGGCCTGAACCGGCAACAGACGATCGGCACGAGCCGCCCGATCTTCGTCACCGGCCTGCCGCGCTCGGGCACCACCTTGGTCGAGCAGATCCTCGCCAGCCATTCGGCAGTGGCCGACGGCGCCGAGCTGAGCCTTCTCCACCACGTCGCGGTCGCGACCGGCGGCGTTTCGGGAGAAGCGATCACCGCGCACCTGGCGGCGGGCGGGTCGGTCGAGTCCCTGGCCGGTCTTTATCTGCACCTGATGGCGGAGCGGTTCGGGCCCGAAGGGCGGATCGTCGACAAGACCGTCGACGCGAGCCGTTTCCTCGGGCTCGCCGCTTCGGTGCTGCCGGAAGCGCCGCTGATCTGGATGCGCCGGGATCCGCTCGATTCCGCCTGGTCGTGCTTCCGCACCTTCTTCATCCACGGCGTCGCCTGGAGCTACGACCTGACCGACATCGCGCACCATTTCCGGCTGGAGGACGAGCTTGTCGCTTTCTGGCAGGAACGGCTGGGCGGTCGGCTGCTGGTCGTGCCCTATGGCGCGCTGGTCGACGCGCCCGAGGCGTGGACCAGCCGCATCCTCGAGCATTGCGGGCTGGCCGAGGAAGCGGGCGTCTATGCCCATCACAAAACCGAGCGCGCGGTCGCGACCGCCAGCTCGCTGCAGGTCCGGCGCCCGATCAACCGCGACGGGCTGAACGTCGCGGAACCCTACCGCAAACACCTCCAGCCCTTCGTCGACGCTTATTGCGGCTGAGGCGGCTCAGGCCCGCCATTCCGTCCGCCTTCGCCTGAGCGCGATGCCGGCGGCGGCGAAGCCGGTCAGCATCAGAGCCCATTCCGCCGGCTCCGGCACCGCAGGCGGTGGCGGTGGAGGCGGAGGGGGGGGAGGCGGCGGCGGTGGCGGCGGCGGTGGCGGCGGGGCCGAGCCGCCAGGCGTGAACAGCCCGACCGTCAGCAGGTTGAAGTTGGAGGCGACCGCGACATTGTTGCCCTTGCCGGTGGTCGCGACATCGCTGTCGAACACATCGAACAGCAGGCGGAACTGATAGTCATGGCCGCTCTGCAACGTGCCCGCCGGCAGGAACACGCTGGTCGCGGACGGATCGAGCGCGCCCGAGGCGAAATCGACCATATTGTCGGTCAGGTCGAAGATGTTGAAGAAAGTGACGCCGCCGGACGCCGACGCATCGGGCGCGAAGCTGTTGAAGCTGATCGTGACATCCGTGCCGGGATCGAGCGCCCGGAGCGCGTCGAAGCTCGCCGCCGTCAGCATGGGCGTGGCCGCGGCATAAACATCGTCGGGTCTCAGGAAGATCGACACCGTGTCGAAATCGGCGGTGAGGCCGTTGACCGCCGTCAGCGTGTAGAGATCGCCGTTGGGAAAGGCGGCATCCATCTGCGCCTTGGTGACGGCCGGGCTCTGGTAGATCTGGAATGCGCCCTGCGCGGACACGCCCTGGCCGTTGAACAGATAGGAATCGACCGAGTTCGACACGTCGCCGCCTTCGAAGTCGCCCGGGTTGGGATAGAAAGCCCGCGCGAAGAAGAAGGCGTTGCTGCCGCCAAAGGCCGGCGTCACCATCGTGCCGCTGGTCTGGTCGAACTGCAGGTTCTTGGCGAGATCGGCGGCGGTGATGACGGCCGCGTCGGCCGGCGTGATTGCGGTGCAGGCGAGGAACGCGGCGAGCAGCGAGCGCATGGGCCAGACCCCTTGTCAGCCCCGGCCGCGCGCCTGAACGGCGGATGAATATTGGCGGAGGCGATCTCCTTACGCACCGCGGCCGGTCTGGTTCCGGACCCGCTCCGGCAGGCAGGCGGCGGCGCAGCTGCAGCTGCGCCCGCCGTGCTTTCGTCAGAATTTCTGACGGGCGGTGAGGCCGTAGGTGCGGGGCTGGCCGATGTTGAAGCCCAGCCGCGCCCGGCCGCCGCGTTCGCGGTCGAACGAGAGGATCGGGTTCTCGTCGAACAGATTGTGGACATAGGCGGTCAGCTCGAACCCGGATTCGGTCCGCACGCCGATGCTGAAGTTGACCAGCGTATAGTCCGGCAGCTTCAGGTTAAGCGTGGTCGCGGCATCGGCCGGGGCTCCGCCGAAAGGCAGGCCGTGGACGAAGACGCGCGGATTGCTTTCCTGGTCGCTCGGTTGCGTGAAGCGGTCGCCCACATATTGCAGGCTGGTGTTGACGAAGCCCGTCCAGTCCGCACGCACGGGGAATTCGTAGCCGGCATTGGCGGACATCTGGAACTTCGGCACGGTCGGCAGGCGATTGCCGTCGCGGATGCCCGCGATCACGGCGCCCGTCGCGTCGAGCACGCTGCTGTCGAACTTCGAATCGACATAGGTGCCGTTGATGCTGACGTTGAGGCCCGGCGCCGGCCGTGCAGCCATTTCCAGCTCCAGGCCGGTCGCGTGCGCCTTGGGTACGTTGAACACGACGCGCGACGAGCAACTGCCCGCATCGGCCGTTACCTGCAGGTTCTTGATGTCGTTGCGGAACGCTGCCGCGTTGAACGTCAGCGCGCCGAACTGGCTCTTGAAGCCGAGCTCATAATTCCACAGCGTCTCGTCCTTATAGGTCGGCCGGTTGCCGTAGATCTGCGCATCCGGCCCGGTCGCACCGCCGGAGCAGAGCGGCAGGTTCAGCGGGTCGTTGACGCCGCCCAGACGGAAACCCTTCGCCGCCTGCAGGTTGACCGACACGTTGTTGCTCGGTTCCCAGGTCGCGATGAACCGCGGCGTGAAGCCGTCGGACTTGGTGCGGTCGCCGATCCGCCGGTCGCCGTTCGCGAACAGGCCGCCCGAAATGAAGTTCCTCTTTTCCTTGAAGTCGTAATAGCGGCCGCCCGCCGTCAGCTTGAACTCGCCGAGCTGATAGCTGGCTTCGCCGAACACCGCCTTCTGCTTGATCTTGTACGGAATGTCGGAATTGTAGGGCGAGTTGGCGGGGAAGCCGTTCGCGACTGCGGCCGAGGTTCCGGCGCCCAGCACGGCATCGGTGACGGCATCATAGCCGGGCGTCGGCAGGCGCTGCGTGTAGGCGCGGTCGATGTCCGAATAGAAGCCGCCGATCAGCCACTGGAACGGACCCGAGCCGTTGGAGGCGAGCCGAACTTCCTGCGTCCAGGTCTCCAGGTCCGTCGTGTCGCGCAGGTTCGACGGCAACAGGACGGCCGCGTCCGGAAAGCCCAGATCGACCGACACGGAGCCGGTCAGCGCGCTTGCGTCGCGCGACACCAGAATGTCGCGGTTGATATAGCTGGTGACCGAGGTCAGCGTGACGGCGCCGATGTCGATATTGGCGGTCAGGTCGGCGAGCAGCGTCTCGTCGCTGAACGCCTCGTCGAGCAGCAGATATTGCTGGCGCTCCCCCAGCTGGATGGCCGGCCGGGTGGTCGTGAACGGGTTGGCGAACAGGTTGTAGACTTCCTGGCGGTTGAAGCCGTCGGTGTTCACCTTCTGATAGACGACGCGCGGCGTGATCGAGATCGTGTCGGTCGGCTTGAACAGCACCGAAAGCCGGCCGCCATAGCGTTCGCCGTCATTGACGTTGTGCTTGATCGAGCCGCCTTCGCCCAAGGCATCGATGAAACCGCCATAGCGCGTGTAGTAGCCGACCGCGCGCACCGCGATCATGTCGTTGACCGGCAGGTTGACGGCGCCCTTGGCGGAGCCGCCCATCGAGCCGCCGTCGATGAAGTTCAGATTGCCTTCGACCTGACCTTCGACCCGTTCGGTCGTCGGCTGGTTGGTGATGTAGCGGATCGTGCCGCCCACCGATCCGGATCCGAACAGCGTGCCCTGCGGGCCGCGCAGCGTCTCGACGCGGTTCAGGTCGAACAAATCGAAATCGGGCGTGAACAGCGACAGCGAGACGACGCTTTCGTCGAGATAGACGCCGACCTGTTCCTTGACGCCCGGCTGGTCGCGGACGATCTGTCCGGCGGACACGCCGCGGATCGACACCTGACTCTGGCCGGGCCCGAGATTCTGGATCGTCAGGCCCGCAACGTTGCGCGCCAGGTCCTCGAGCGTGACGGCGCCCGAACGCTGGATATCCTCCTGCGTCTGCGCGTTGATCGAGAATGGCACGTCCTGCACCGTCGATGCGCGCTTCGTTGCGGTGACGATGATATCCGCCTCATTCTGGGCAACCTCGCTGCCGGCGCCCGGCTGGGCAAGCGCAGGAGCGGCAAGCCCCAGCAGCAGCAACGAAGCGCCGGCAAGCAGGCGCGACTCATGGCGTTCGAAACCCGGCATCCCATATCTCCCCAAGCCGTGTATCTGTTCCGCAACTGTACTAAGACGGGACGATCCGGAGAAGGTGGCGTGGCCGCCGATGCGACTTTTCGCGCACAGTGTGATGTTTTTGCGACTATCGGATCCGGTGCATCATGGCTGGAGCTGACGGGACGCAGTGGCCGGAGGGGGCGATCTTCACGGTAGGCCATTCGACGCTGCCGATCGCGGACTTCATCGCCTTGCTGAAGACCTATGGGATCGAGCGGCTCGCCGACGTCCGGACGGTGCCGCGATCGCGCCACAACCCGCAGTTCAACGCCGATGCGCTTGACGCCAGCCTCGCGGAGGCCGGGATCGCCTATGTCGCGATGCCGGCGCTGGGCGGGCTCCGGCACGCGCACCGGGATTCGCCCAATGCCGGTTGGCGCAACAAGAGCTTTCGCGGCTATGCCGACTATATGCAGGCGGACGCGTTTCGGGACGCAGTCGACGAACTGATCCGGATGGGGCGGGAGCGGCGCACCGCGATCATGTGCGCCGAAGCGGTGCCGTGGCGCTGCCACCGATCGCTGGTTGCCGATGCGCTCGAGGTGCGCGGGGTGCTTGCCGTCGAAATCCTGTCGGAGACGAGCTGGCGGATGCACAGCCTGACGCCCTTCGCCCATGTGGAAGGCACGACGATCACCTATCCGCCCGAACAGCCGCGGCTGTTGTAGCGGCTATTGCGTCAGCGGCACCGGGCCGCCAGGCGTCGCGTCCAGCTGGGAGTCGCCGCCCAGGGTGCGGTAGAGCTGGACCAGGTTCTGGAGCTTCAACAGGCGCGTGGCGGCGAGGGCGCGTTCGGCGCCGTAGTAGCTGCGCTGGGCAATCAGCGTGTCGAGAAACGGATCGATGCCGCCGCGGAAGCGCGCTTCGCTCAGGCGGTAATTGTCCTCTGCGGCAGCGAAGAAGGCGGTCTGCGCGCGCAGTTGCTCGTCGATCGTGCCGCGGCGGGCGAGCGCGTCGGAGACTTCGCGGAAGGCCGTCTGGATCGCGCTTTCATATTGCGCGATCGCCGCCTCGCGCTGGGCCTGGCTCAGGCGCACATTCGCTTTCGCCGCGCCGCCCTGGAAGATCGAATAGCCGGCGCTGGGGCTGACCGACCAGTTGAAATTGCCGCCGGAGAACAGGTTCGACAGCGCGGTGCTGGCGAAGCCGAGCACGGCGGTCAGGCTGATACGCGGGAACAGCTCGGCCCGGGCGGCGCCGATCTCGGCATTGGCCGCGCGGAGCTGGTATTCGGCCTGCACGACGTCCGGGCGGCGAAGCAGGATCGTAGAGTCGAGCCCGGCGGGGAGCTCCGCGACGCTGCCGGTCACTTCCGCGAGCGAGGCGGGGAGCAGCGCGGCATCGACCGGCGCGCCGACCAGCAGCTGCAGCAGGTTCACGTCCTGAGCGAGGTCGGTGCGCGCCTGCGCCACATCGGCGCGGGCCTGTTCCAGCACCTGCTCGGCCTGGCGCAGGTCGGTGCGTGGCGCGATGCCGCCGTTCAGCCGCGCGCGGGTCAGCTCGACCGAGCGCTGGGCGGAGGCGACGGTGCGCTCGCCTACGCCCAACAGGTCCTTGTCGGCGGCGTAGGTGAACCAGGCATTGGCAATGTCGCCCACCAAGGTGAGCCGCGTGGCGCGGGCGCCCGCCTCGGTCGCGAAATAGCGGTTCTGCGCGGCTTCGGAGAGGGCGCGGATGCGGCCGAACAGGTCCAGCTCGAACGATGTGATGCCGCCCTGCACGCTGAACGTCGTCCTGCGGCCGGAGGCGGCGTTGCCGACCCCCGTGCCCGCGCCGCTGCCGCGATCGGCTTCCGTATAGGTCGCGGTCGCGCCGACCTCGGGCAGGATCTGCGCGCGCTGGATGCGGTATTGCTCGCGCGCGGCGGCGATGTTGGCGGCGGCGAGGCGCAGGTCACGGTTGTTGGCGAGCGCCGATTCAATGATCCGCTGCAGCCGCGGGTCGCGGAAAATATCGCGGTAGGTGACGGACGGCAGCGCCGCTTCGGACTGGCGTAGATAGGCGTCCCCGACCGGCCAGGATTGCGGCACCGGCGGCGCCGGCCGCTGGTAGGGCGGCACCATCGAACAGGCGCCGAGGCTCGTCATCAGAGCGATGGTGAGCGCGCGCTTCATTCCGCAGGCTCCGGTTCGGGCCGGCGGCGATCGCGATACCAGGCAAGCGCATCGCGCGTGCCGCGGCGGACCAGCACGAAGAACAGCGGGATGTAGAAGACCGCGAGGATCGTCGCGGTCAGCATGCCGCCGATGACGGAGGTGCCGATCGCGACGCGGCTCTTCGCGCCGGCGCCGGTCGAGATGGCGAGCGGCAGCACGCCGAAGATGAAGGCGAGCGACGTCATCAGGATCGGGCGAAGCCGAATGCGCGCTGCTTCCAGCGCGGAATCGATCACGCGCTTGCCGGCTTTCTCGGCGGCTTCGGCAAACTCGATCATCAGGATCGCGTTCTTGGAGGCGAGGCCCATTGTCGTCAGCAGGCCGATCTGAAGATAGACGTCGTTTTCGAGGCCTCTCAGCGTCACCGCGAACACGGCGCCGACCAGGCCCAGCGGCACGATCAGCAGCACCGCGATCGGGATCGACCAGCTTTCGTAGAGCGCTGCGAGGCAGAGGAAGACGACCAGCAGCGACAGCCCGTAAAGCATCGGCGCCTGACCCGAGGAGAGCCGCTCCTGATAGGACAGGCCGCTCCATGCGGCAGACACGCCGGGCAACTCGGCGACCATTTCTTCGAGCCGGTCCATAGCTTCGCCCGAGCTGACGCCGGGTGCCGCCTGGCCCTCGATTTCATAGGCGGGCAATCCACCGAAGCGCGCCAGCGAGGTCGGCCCGGTCTGCCAGGAGATCGTCGCGAAGGACGAGAAAGGCGCCATGTCGCCGGTCTTGCCGCGCACGAACCACTGGTTCAGGTCCTCGGGCGCCGAGCGGAAAGGGGCATCGCCCTGGACATAGACGCGCTTGACGCGGCCGCGATCGACGAAATCGTTGACGTAACGGCCGCCCCATGCGGTGGAGAGCGTCGAGTTGACGTCGGTCTGGCTGAGGCCGAGCACCGAAAGCTTCTGCTGGTCGATATCGACGAAAAGGTTCGGCGTATCCGGAAGCTCGCTGGGCCGGACGCCGGTCAGCTTCGGATCGTTTTCGGCCATTTCGAGCAGCCGGTCGCGGACTGCACGGAACTCGTCGCGGCTAAGGCCGCCGGTGTTCTGGAGCTGGAGCGAAAAGCCGGCCGAGCGGCCAAGGCCGCGGATGGCGCCCGGCACCGTCGCGAACACCTGCGCGTCGCGCAGGCCGCTGAACGCGCGGCTCATCCGCTGGGTGACGGCATCGGCGCTGTTTTCCTGGCCGGGCCGGAGATCCCAGTCCTTGAGGTTCAGGAACGCATTGCCGGCGTTCTGGCCCGAGGGACCGCCGCCGCCGCCGCCGGCGACGGTGAAGAGCACGTTGATGTTCTTCGATTCCGGGCCGTGCAGCAGATAATTCTCCACCTTGCGCTGCAGCGCTTCGGTGCGCGCGAGCGTCGCCCCGGGCGGCAGGCGCATCTGGGCGCTGGCGAAGCCCTGGTCTTCGGTGGGGAGAAAGCTGGTCGGCAGCCGGAAGAACAGGATCGCAAGCAGCGCGACCATCACCGCGTAAATGCCAAGGAACAGCAGCTTGCGGTCGATCACGCGCTGCACAGCCCTGCCATAGCGATCGACCATCGTCGCAAAGCCGGTGTTGAAGCGAACACGGGCGCGTTCGGTCGCCGCCGCCAGGCGGGGGAAGCGGGACGAACGAACCTCCCCGTCATGCGCGCGCCGCTTCAGCAGCGTCGCGGTCAGTGCCGGGCTCAGCACCAGCGCCACCACGACCGACAGCACCATCGCCGAGATGATGGTCAGCGAGAATTGACGATAGATCACGCCGGTCGAACCGCCGAAGAATGCCATCGGCAGGAACACGGCCGAGAGCACCAGCGCGATCGCGATCAGCGCGGTCGAAATCTCGCTCATCGACTGGATGGTCGCCTCGCGCGGCGTCATCTCGGGATTCTCGTCGAGCAGGCGCTCGACATTCTCGACCACCACGATCGCGTCGTCGACGAGCAGCCCGATCGAGAGCACCAGCCCGAACAGGGTCAGCGTGTTGATCGAAAAGCCCGCGATCGCGAACACGCCGAAGGTGCCCAGCAGCACCACCGGAACGGCGATCGCGGGGATCAGGGTCGCACGCCAGCTCTGCAGGAACACGAACATCACGATCACGACCAGCACGATCGCCTCGAACAGGGTCTTTTCCACCTCTTCGATCGACAGCTTGATGAAGGCGGTCGAATCGTTCGGATAGGCGAAGGTGTAGCCAGGGGGGAAATTCTTCGCCTGGCTCTCGACCTCGGCCTTGACCAGCTCCGCGGTGGTGAGCGCGTCGGCGCCCGGCGCGAGCGAGACGGCGAAGCCTGCGCCGGGATGGCCGTTCACCCGGATGACCGAGTTGTAGCTTTCCGATCCGAGCTCGACCGTCGCGACGTCGCGCAGACGCACGGTCGCGCCGTCGGGCTGGGTTTTCAGGACGATGTTGCGGAACTGCTCCGGCGTTTCCAGCCGCGACTGCGACGTCACGGTCGCATTCAGCATCTGGGTATCCGGCATCGGCTGGCCGCCGATCTCGCCCGCCGTGATCTCGGTATTCTGCGCCTGGATCGCCTGTACGACGTCGCTGGGCATCAGCTCGAAGGCGGCGAGCTTGGCCGGGTTCAGCCAGATTCGCATCGCATAGGGCGAGCCGAACACATTGGTATCGCCGACGCCGGCCAGCCGGCTGATCGGGTCCTGGAGGTTCGACGACAGCCAGTCCGACACGTCCTGGCTGGTGGTGCGGTCGGACGTATCGTAGACCGCGACGATCATCAGGAAATCGGGGTTCGACTTGCTGACGCGCACCCCGCGCTGCTGGACCTGTTGCGGCAGGCGCGGCAGCGCTTCCTGCACGCGGTTCTGCACCTGGACCTGGGCGGTATCCGGATCGGTGCCCTTCTCGAAGGTCAGGCTGATGCCGACCGAGCCGCGCGAGGACGAAGACGAGGTGAAATAGAGCAGGCCGTCGATGCCCGACAGCTGCTGCTCGATGACCTGGGTGACGCTGTTTTCGACCGTTTCGGCATTCGCGCCCGGATAGTTGGCGCGGATGTTGACCTGCGGCGGCGCGACGTCCGGATATTGCTCGATCGGCAGCGAGAACAGGCTGCCGAGCCCGACCAGCATGATCAGGATCGCGATCACCCAGGCAAAGATCGGCCGGTCGATGAAGATGCGGGAGATCATGCGCGGGACTCGCGCAAGCTCACCGTCACCCCGGACTCGATCCGGGGTCCATCTTCCTTCTGTCCCCGCGCCGGGAAGAAGGTGGATCCCGGCTCAAGGCCGGGATGACGGAGTGTGGCACGCGGCAACGCTCAGCCCCGCCGACCGCGGCCGCCGCCCTGCATCGGCCGGTTGGGGTCGATCTTCTGCGGCGTGCTGGCCGGAACCGCGTGCACCGGCTGGTTTGCCCGCACCTTGTTCAACCCTTGCGTGATGATCTTGTCGCCCGGTTTCAGACCCTCGGTCACGACCCAGAAGGGGCCTTGGGTGCGATCGGCCTTGACCGTCTTCATCACGGCGCGGTTGTTCGGGCCGACGACCATCACGGTCGCATTGCCTCGCGGATCGCGGCTGACCGCTTCCTGCGGGACCAGGAACGCGCCGGTCTGGATCGCCTGCGCGAACACGGCGCGCACGAACATGCCGGGCAGCAGCACGCCCTTGGGATTGGGGAAGCTTGCGCGCAGCGTGACCGTGCCGGTGTTCGGGTCGACGACGACCTCCGAAAACTCGATCGTGCCGGCAAGCTCATAGTCGCTGCCGTCTTCCAGCTTCAGGTGCATCGTTGCCTTGGCCGGCAGCACGTCGCCCTGCGCGAGCGACCGGCGCAACGCGAGCAGCTCCGACGTCGATTGCTGGATGTCGACATAGATCGGATCGAGCTGCTGGATCGTCGCCAGCGGCTCGGCCTGGTTGGCGGTGACGAGCGCGCCGACAGTGACGGCCGAACGCCCGATGCGGCCGCTGATCGGCGCCGGCACGCGCGTGAAATTGAGGTTGATCTTCGCCGTCTGCAGCGCCGCCTGCTGCTGCTCGACCGCGGCGGCGGTCTGCCGCGCCTGGGCGGCGGCGTTGGTATATTCCTGCTGGCTGACCGCCTGCATCTGGGCGAGCGGCTTGTAGCGGTCGGCGAGCGTGCGCGCCGCCTGGGCGTTGGCCTCGGCCGCGGCGACGTTCGCCTGCGCCTGGGCCGCGCTGGCGCGGTAGAGGCTGGGATCGATCTGGTAGAGCGTCTGCCCGGCGCGGACGAGGCTGCCTTCGGTGAACAGCCGCTTCTGGATCACGCCCGACACCTGGGGGCGCACTTCCGACACGGCGTGCGGGACGGTGCGGCCGGCGAGCTCGGTGGTCAGCGCGACCTGGGTCGGCTGCACGACGACGAAGCCGACTTCCGGCGTGCCGCCTTCGCCGCGACCGCCCGGGCCGCCGCCCTTCGGCTCCGACGTGCTGCTGCAGCCGGCGAGGATCGCGATCGCAAGAAGGAGCGGAAGCGCCGGCGCTGCGCCTTTGGTCATTTTTGTACTGCAGCCCGCAACGAGTGGATACAGCGGGTCCCCTTAAAGAATCCGCGCCAGAAGTCGATATCGCACGCTCCGCTTCGCTGACGTTCGTCGCGCGAGAGTGACGTTCAGCCCGGAGCCGTCATCGGGGCTGCTTCAGCGCATGGCTGAACGTCGCGATCGTGCCGTCGCCGGGATTGGCCTTCACCCCGGCCAGCCGCGCGATCAGCGGGTAGATGTCGACATTGTCGAACGCCGCGACTTTGGTGCCGGGCCGGAAAGCGGGGCCGTTCGCGACGAACAGCGCCGTCATCTCGGGCGCGCGCGGATCATAGCCGTGATTGCCGCCGGTGCGCGGGCGTTCCGCCGTCGTCTTGCGGATCGTCCAGCCGAGATCGGCAAGGCACTGGTACGGCGGCACCCGCGGATTGCTGCCATAGTGGAAGGCCGGCGGCAGGTCGGCCTTGCGCATGCAGCGGACATGGTCGTGCGGCTTCAGCAGCGCCGCCTCCAGTGCCGCTTCGTGCCCCGGCACCGCGGCAAGCGAGGCATAGGCGCCTGTTTCAAGGATGCGATAGTCGGCCGGGTTGGCGAGCTGATCCAGCGGAATCGAGCGGTCGGCGCTGATCGGCGCCATGCCGTGATCGGCGACGATCACCAGGTTCGCCGGCTGGCCGAGCGCGGCGAGGCCGGCGCGGAGCTTCGCGATCGCAGTGTCGACGTCGTGCACCGCAGCGGTCGTGCGCGGATCGTCCGGGCCATATTCATGGCCGGCCGCGTCGACTTCGTCGAAATAGAGCGTCACCAGCTTCGGCCGGATCGCGGCCGGGCGGCGAAGCCAGTCGAGCACTGCGTTCACCCGCTGCTCGTCCGTCACATAGCCGCTGAACTGCTGCCAGTCCGACGGCCGCACGCCGCCTTCGAACGGCGTGTGGTAGCGGTTCGCCTTGTGGCCGCCCCAGCTGACGTTCGATCCCGGCCAGAACATCGTCGCGGTGCGGATGCCCTGCTTTTCCGCGCTGGCCCAGATCGGCTCCGCCTCGTTCCACCAGAACGGGTCTTCGCTCGCCATGGTGAAGAGCTCGTTCGGCCGGCGCGGGTCTTCCATCAGGTTGCCGACGATGCCGTTGCGGTCGGGCCGGCGGCCGGTGACGAGCGTCCAATGGTTGGGAAAGGTCAGCGACGGATAGGACGGCCGCATCGGTCCGGTCACCCCCGTCCGGGCCAGCGCCGACAGCGTCGGGCTCACCCCGCGCTGCAGATAATCGGACCGGAAGCCGTCGATCGAGACCAGGATCGTGACAGTCGGCCGCACCGCCACCCGCTTCGGCTTCGCCGGCGCCGCGGAGGGGAGGAGGAGGGCGAGGAGGGTCGCGATCAACACCGTCACCCCGGCCTTGAGCCGGGGTCCACCTTCTTGGAGCGGTGGTGAAGAGAAGGTGGATCCCGGGTCAAGCCCGGGATGACGAGGCGAGCGCTCGTCAAACATTGAACCGGAACAGCATGACGTCGCCGTCCTGAACCACATAATCCTTGCCTTCCTGACGCAATTTGCCGGCCTCGCGGGCGCCTGCCTCGCCGCCATATTTCACATAATCGTCGAACGCGATCGTCTCGGCCCGGATGAAGCCGCGTTCGAAATCGGTGTGGATTTCGCCTGCCGCCTCGGGTGCCTTCGCCCCCTTGTGCACGGTCCACGCGCGCGCTTCCTTGGGGCCGGCCGTGAAGAATGTAATCAGGTGGAGCAGCGCATAGCCGGCGCGGATCACCCGGGCGAGGCCGGTTTCGGCAAGGCCCAGATCGGCAAGGAACGCCTGCCGCTCTTCCGGGTCGAGCGTCGCAATCTCCGCCTCGATCGCGGCGGAGACGACGACCGCTTCCGCGCCTTCCGCCTTTGCCTTTTCGAACACGCGGGCGCTCAGCGCATTCCCATCAGCCGCATCGCCTTCATCGACGTTGCAGACATAGAGGACAGGCTTCGAGGTCAGCAGCTGCGCCTGCTCGAAATGGCGCTTTTCCTCCTCGTCCCTGGGCTGGGTGAGCCGCGCGGGTTTGCCCTCGCGCAGCAGCTCCAGCGCCTGGCCGAGCACCGATGCCGCGATCTTCGATTCCTTGTCGCCGGTCTGGCCGCGCTTGACCAGGTTTGGCACCCGCTTCTCGAGGCTTTCGAGATCGGCCAGCATCAGCTCCGTCTCGACCGTCTCCGCGTCGGCGATCGGATCGACCTTGCCCTCGACATGGGTCACGTCGCCATTTTCGAAGCAGCGCAGCACGTGCACGATCGCGTCCACCTCGCGGATATTGGCGAGGAACTGGTTGCCGAGGCCTTCGCCCTTCGACGCGCCGCGGACGAGGCCTGCAATGTCGACGAATGCCAGCTGCGTCTCGATCTTCTTCGCCGACTTCGCGATCTCCGCCAGCTTGTCCAACCGCGCATCGGGAACCGCGACCTGCCCCACGTTCGGCTCGATCGTGCAGAACGGATAATTAGCCGCCTGCGCCGCCGCCGTCTCGGTCAAGGCATTGAACAAAGTGGACTTGCCGACATTCGGAAGGCCGACAATCCCGCAACGAAAACCCATCGATTACTCCGGCTCAATCGTCATGCCGGACTTGATCCGGCATCCACCTTCTTTCTGGTAAGGCTGAAAGAGAAAGGTGGACCCCGGATCAAGTCCGGGGTGACAGGTTTCGCGCCTCTTAGTCCGAAGACAGCCGCAGCGCCACGTCGTTCATGAAGCGGGCGTCGTCGCCCTTCGCGAGCCATTCGGCTTCGGCGGCGATGGCGCCGAGGACGTCGGACAGGGGCTCGATCTCGGCCTTTGCGAAATTGCCGAGGACGTGGCCGGTGACCTTGTCCTTGTGGCCGGGGTGGCCGATGCCGATGCGCACGCGGCGGAAACCGTTGCCCAAATGCGCGTCGAGGCTGCGGATGCCGTTATGCCCGGCGGTGCCGCCGCCCGTGCGCACCTTCACCTTGAACGGGGCGAGGTCGAGCTCGTCGTAGAAGGCGGTCACGTCCTCCGGCGCGAGCTTGTAGAAGCGCATCGCTTCGCCCGCGGCGCGGCCGCTTTCGTTCATGAAGGTCGCGGGCTTCAGGATCAGGATCTTCTCAGGGCCGATCCGTCCTTCCTGCACCCAACCCTGGAAAGCGCGTTTCGGCGCCGGGAATCCGTGCACTTCGGCGATCGCGTCCACGGCCATGAAGCCGACATTGTGCCGGTGCATCGCATAGAGCGCGCCGGGATTGCCGAGGCCGACCCAGATTTGCATGGTGCTTAAGCCCCTCCCCTTCAGGGGAGAGGACGGGGGTGGGGCTGGTTCACAGCGCCCACCCGACAGGCCCCACCCCAACCCCTCCCCGAAGGGAGGGGCTCGAGGTGTCAGCCCTCGTTCTCTTCGCCTTCGCCTTCGGCGGCGGCCGGCGTTTCGGTGTCGCCTTCCTGCGCTTTCAGGCCGGACGGCGCGACGATGGTCGCGATCGTGAAATCGCGGTCCTCGATCGCCGGGCGCGTGCCCTGGGGCAGCGAGACGGCCGAGACGTGGACCGAATCGCCGACGTCATAGCCCTTCAGGTCGACGACCACTTCGTCCGGGATGCTCGCCGCGTCGCAGACCAGTTCGAGCTCGTGGCGGACGATGTTGAGCACGCCGCCGCGCTTCAGGCCCGGCGAGGCCTCTTCGTTCTCGAAGCGCACGGGCACGTTGACGTGCACGGTCGAATGCTCGCCGATGCGCAGGAAATCGACATGGAGCGGACGGTCGGTAACCGGGTGGAACTGCACGTCCTTCGGCAGCGTGCGCACGCCTGCCACCATCACGACGGTGTTCATGAAGTGGCCGGTGTTCAGGAGCTTCATCAGCTCCCGTTCCTCGACGTGGACGCCTTTCGGCTCTTCCTTGTTGCCGTAAATGACGGCGGGCACGCGGCCTTGGCGGCGCAGATCACGGGAGGCTCCCTTGCCAGCCCGCTCGCGCACCTCGGCCGACAGCGTCAGCGTCTCGCTCATCGCATGTCTCCAAGTGTTCGATGGTTCATGTACAACCGCCACGCCTCCAGGGATGACCATGACGGAAGCCGGCGCGCATAGCGGGGGAGGGGAGAGAATGCAACCGCTGCCCCTCTCCCCTCGCGGGAGAGGGCGACTCGCGCGTCAGCGCGAGCGGGGTGAGGGGGCCGGAGCGAAGCGCAGCGAGCGTGGCCGCTCGCTTCCCCTCTCTCTCCCAAGCCTGCGGCTTGGGCCCCTCCCTCTCCCGCAACGGGAGAGGGGCTATGGCTTACTGCACCCGCTCGACCTTCAGCCCCTGCTTCTGCAGCAGGTCGATCACCGATCCCTTGCCTGCCAGGTGCCCGGCGCCGACGGCCACCAGCACCGTGCCGGGCTGGTCGAGGCGCTGTTTCAGCCAGTCGACCCAGTTCGCGTTGCGGGTGTCGATCAGCACGCGGGCGATCTCGGGCGCCGATTTCAGCTCGTCGTCGAAGGTGCGGGCGATCGCGCCGGTGTCGCCCGAAGACCAGGCCGTGACCATCTTCTGGAAATCGGTGGTCGCGTTCTTGATGTCGTCGATCATGCTGACCAGCAGCTTGCGCTGGGTCGCTTCCGGCATCTTGTCGAAATAGCCGAGCTGCTGTTCCGTGGTCTCCAGCCCCTCGACCGGGCGGCCTTCGAAGCTCACCCGCAGCTGGTTCTCGACGCCGTTGGCGGGCGAGGCGCCCATGCCGGCGTACATCGACGCGCCCAGCGTCACCGCGACGGCCCAGGTCTCCATGTGATCGAGCTGCTCAGCCTTCAGTCCCGCCTTCTCGATCGCGGCGGCAAGGGCGGCGCGTTTGTCGGCGGGCACGCGGTCGAGGATCGGCGGCAGGCCGGGCGACAAGGCGAGACGCCGGTAGACCTCGGCGACCTTGGCCTTGTCTTCCTGGTCGTTGATTTCGAGCACCAGCTCCTTTGCCTGGCCGACCGTCTGGTCGAACCTGGCGGTCCGCCATTTCAGGTCGTCCGGCAGCACATGGACAGTGCCGAACAGGTAGATGGTCGTGTCCGGATCGGACAGCTTCCACATGGCGGGCTTCGCCTGGGGAGCGGCGGGCGCCGCGCTGCCGCATGCGGCGAGGGCGACGGTGAGCAGGAGAGAGGCAATCTGGCGCATCGCGCGGGCTTATCGCCGCAAGGATGAACGAAGCGCAACCGCGCCCTTTAAATGTCAGCCCAGGATCGCGCCCTTGCAGCCTTCGGCATTGCCGCGGGGCGCCAGAAAGGCGGGCATCGTCGGCGCGCGGCGGTCGATGCAGCCTTCGGCGCGCTGGATGAGGACCGGACGCAGGCCGGCCGGCAGACCGGGCTGCCGCGCGAGCTGCCGGTACAGTCCTTCGCGCCATTCGATGTCGCTGATGCCACCCATGCGCGCCACAACGTGCGCGTGGGGGCAAAGATGCGTTTGTTACGGATGCGGCCGAAAAAAATCCGGCCGCGCCCGTCAGTTGGTGCGCCGTGCAGACGTGATGACGACAGGCTTGAGCAGGAACTGGCCCTTCATCACGCCTTCGCCCTTGTCCGGGTCGGTCGGCTCGCCGAGGATCTGCTTCACTACGTCCATGCCTTCGGCGACGTGGCCGAAAGCGGCGAAGCCCTGGTTGTCGCCGGGTGCGCTCGGATCGGCATCGAGCGCCGGCGTGTCGCCGAGGACGATGAAGAAGTCGCCCGCGCCGGTGCCGGGTTCGCTGCGGGCAAGCGAGATGGTGCCGCTCTTGTGCGTCAGGCCGGTCTTGGTGGTCGGCTCGTGCGCGATCGGCGGCAGCGACTTGCGGGGATCGCCCTGCGCGCCGAACTGGACAAGGCCGTATTCGGGGGCGTTCGGCGCCTTGGCGACGCGGTAGAAGGCGGAGCCGTCGAGCTTCTTCTGGTCGACATAGCGCAGGAAATTGGCCGTCGTGATCGGCGCGCGCTCCTTTTCCAGCTCCAGCACGATCGGGCCGGCGGTGGTCGTCAGCGTGACCTCGACGGTCTCGGGAGACGGGCTCGGCGCGGGCGCAGGGGCTTGCGAAAGGGCAGGCGTGGCGAGCAGGAGGGCGGAAAAGAGGGTAAATAACCGGGTCATGAATCGCTTTTAGCTTCAGTCGGCTGCGGTTGCGACCGTCTTGAAGTGCCATGCGCTCAAGCACATATCCGGTCCGGCCAGAAATGTGGTCCACAGTTAACGATAATCGGCGGGAACGCGCCCGCATATTCGGCATTGTGGTTTCGGGAGCGAGGGCTAACATGGCCCGAGCTAGCGATGGCCTGCGCTCAGCAGGCTCAAGGGTGAACTGATGACGAAATTGAGCGGCGGGGATTCAAAGAGCACCCTCTACTGCTCCTTCTGTGGAAAGTCGCAGCACGAGGTGAGGAAGCTCATCGCGGGCCCAACCGTGTTCATCTGCGACGAATGCGTCGAGCTGTGCAACGACATCATCCGCGAGGAAACCAAGTCCGCGCTCGTCTCGAAGAAGGACGGGGGCGTGCCGACGCCGCAGGAAATCTGCGACGTGCTTGACGATTATGTGATCGGGCAAAGCCAGGCGAAGCGCGTGCTCTCGGTCGCGGTGCACAACCATTACAAGCGGCTCGCCCACGGCGCGAAGGGCGCCGATGTCGAGCTCGCCAAGTCGAACATCCTGCTCGTCGGCCCCACCGGCTGCGGCAAGACGCTGCTCGCGCAGACGCTGGCGCGCATCCTCGATGTGCCGTTCACGATGGCCGATGCGACGACGCTGACCGAGGCCGGCTATGTCGGCGAGGATGTCGAGAACATCATCCTGAAGCTGCTCCAGGCCAGCGACTATAACGTCGAGCGGGCGCAGCGCGGCATCGTCTATATCGACGAGATCGACAAGATCAGCCGCAAGGCCGAGAACCCGTCGATCACCCGCGACGTGTCGGGCGAGGGCGTGCAGCAGGCGCTCCTGAAGCTGATGGAGGGCACGACGGCTTCCGTTCCGCCGCAGGGCGGGCGCAAGCATCCGCAGCAGGAATTCCTGCAGGTCGACACGACCAACATCCTGTTCATCTGCGGCGGCGCCTTCTCCGGCCTCGAAAAGATCATCGGCGACCGCCTGCAGGGCAAGTCGATCGGCTTCGGCGCCTATGTCGCGGCGCCGGACGAGCGGCGCACCGGCGAAGTGCTGCGCCAGTGCGAGCCGGAGGACTTGCTGAAGTTCGGCCTGATTCCCGAGTTCGTCGGCCGCCTGCCGGTGATCGCGACGCTGGAAGACCTGGACATCGACGCGCTGGTCAAGATCCTGGCCGAGCCGAAGAACGCCCTCGTCAAACAGTATCAGAAGCTGTTCGACATGGAGGATGTGCGCCTGTCGTTCACCGACGACGCGCTGGTGACCGTCGCCAAGAAGGCGATCGCCCGCAAGACCGGCGCGCGCGGCCTGCGCTCGATCCTCGAGGCGATCCTGCTCGACACGATGTTCGACCTGCCCAGCATGGACGGCGTCGACGAAGTGATGATCGACAAGGACGTGGTCGAAGGCCGCAAGGACCCGGTCCGGGTCTATGCCAAGAAAAAGGAAAGCGGCGCGGCCTGAGCCGCCGCTGACCTCTCGCGGTTGCCCGATAAGGAGGCGCGTGGCAGGGTCCTGCCCATCGTCCGGGTAGCTTCGGGGGGACAGTGATGCTGCAGTCGACCGGGGAAGCACGGGAAGCGGCGGCGCCAGGATCCCGTCCGTTCTGGCTGACCGTTTTCGGCACTCTGCTGCTGCTGCTGCCGGCCATTGCCAACGGCTATCCGCTGCTGTTCTTCGACACCCCCGCCTATCTGACCGCAGGCGAAGGCATCCTGAGCCGCGTCGGCATCGTCGAAAAGGTGCATCCGGCGGCTGCGCCGGAACGGACGGCAGCGCAGCCGGCTGCTGCTGCTGTTTCTCCCGACGGGAAAAAGGACACGACCGGTTTCAGCGACGCGCGGTCGATCTATTACGGTCTGCTCGCCGATCTGGGGCGGCGGATCGGCGGGCTGTATGTCACGGCGCTGTTCCAGGCGCTGTGGGTGGCGGCCGCGATCGTGCTGGCGATGCGCCAGACCGGCCCGCGGGGCACGAAAGCCAAGCTGGGCATGATTGCCGCCGTCGCGCTGTTAGGGGGCGCGGCGTTCGGCGTGTCGGTGATCCTGCCCGACATGGCCGGTGGCGTGCTGCTGCTGGGGATGGCCCTGATAGCGGCCTTTCCGGACCGCCTCAGCCGCGGCGAATGGGCGTTCTGGCTGATCAGCATCGTCGCGGCGATCAGCTTCCACAAAGCCTTTTTCCTGGTCGCGATTGCGCTGTTCGTCGCGTCCGGGCTGGTCTCGGGGCGGCCGCTATGGCGCGGCAGGGCGGGCCTGTTGATGGGCGGCGCGCTCGCTGTCTCGGCTGTCCTGACCTTTGCGACCGAGCCGGTGGTCGAGCGCGTCACCGGCGTGGCGACCCCCCATGTGCCGTTCCTGCTCGGCCGCACGATCGAGGACGGCACCGCGGTCGCGCTGCTGCGCAAGGAATGCCCGCACACCCGTTGGGCGACCTGCGCGATGCTGCCCGGCATGCCGATGACGGCCGGAGAATTCCTGTGGGACGGCACGACCCGGAACGGCGTGCACGTCGATGGCTGGATGGCGCGGCCGGTGGCCGAACGCAGCCAGATCAGCGCCGAATCGCGGGAGCTCGTCAAGCGCACGGTGCTGAACGACCCATGGGCTCAGTTCCGCGCGGCGGTCTGGAACGCGTTCGATCAGTTCGTCAGCTCCGGCGTCACCCGCTACGACCAGAGCGCGCAGATGGCCAAGGTCGTCGGTGCCCAGCTTCCGCAAGAGACGCGGCACATGCAGGCCGCCGCCTTCTATCAGCGCCCGGCCTACCTCGCCGCCGCCAGTGCCGTGATGATCGTCTTTTGCCTCGGCTCCGCGCTGCTGATCGTCGCTGCGGTCATCGCCGGCCGCCGATTTAAGCGCTGGTCGCCGCCGATCACGTTCGGGGCGGTCGTGCTGATGGGCGCCGTGCTGAACGCCGCGATCGGCGGTGCGCTGGTGGTCGTCGTCGATCGCTATCAGGGGCGGCTGGCCTGGACGATGCTCTTTGCAGCGATCGCGATCGGCTGCGCCTGTACGGCGGAGCGGCGGCACCGCCCTGCACGGCCTGCGCCCGGGAACGAGGCTGCTGCAGCCTAATCCTGCTTGCGGTTGTTCCGCGCCGCATCCTCGAGCCGGCGCACTTTTTCCAGCGTCATCTCGATCAGCTGCCGGTTCTGGCTGAGCAGGTCGGCGAGCAGGCCCATCACGAAGGTCAGCGCGCCGATCGTCAGCAGGGCGGAACCCAGGATCAGCGACTGGATCTTGCCGCCCCCGGCTCCAAGGAAAAAGAAATAGAGGAAGCGCACCATCGGGATCATGCCGATGATCGCCATGATCGCGCCGATCAGCGTAAACACGCGCAGCGGCTGGTACATCGCATACATGCGCAAGGTCGTGCTGCCGGATCGCTCGATGAAGCGGAACACGCTCTTGAACAGCCGCGAATCGCGCGTCTTTTCGTTGGTGCCGACGGGAACGCTGGCGAAGGCCATGCCCTTGCGGCCGACCTGGATCAGCATCTCGATCGTGTAGCTGAACGGCGAGACGATGTTCAGCCGGTACGCCGCCTCGCGGGAGATCGCACGGAAGCCGCTGACCGCGTCGGGCACGTCCACGCCCGAAAAGCTCCGCACCACCCAGCTGCCGAACCGTTGCAGCAGCTTCTTGGGCGTGGAGAAATGCTCGATCCTGCCCGTCTGGCGGTCGCCGACGACCACGTCCACCTCGCCCGCGACGATCGGCTGGACGAGCTTGGCGATGTCGGCGCCGCGATACTGGTTGTCGCCGTCGGTGTTGACGATGATGTCGGCGCCCATCGCGATGCAGGCGTCCAGCCCTTTGCGGAAGGTCCGCGCGAGGCCGACATTGCGCTTGTTGCGGACGATGTGATCGACGCCGATTTCGCGCGCCACCTCGATCGTGCGGTCGGTCGAGCCGTCGTCGATAATCAGCACCTCGACGGTGTCGATGCCGGGAATCGAACGCGGAATGTCCGCGACGGTGGCGGGGAGCGTGTGCTCCTCGTTGTAGCACGGGATCTGAACGATCAGCTTCAAGCTTGAACCCCGGTTCAGAAAATAATCGCAACCGGAGTATTTTCCGGTATGCCGCTGCGGGTCCAGTTCTTTTTTGCGGATCGGGGGCAGGCAGTCCAGCATGCTTGAGCGTTTCTATGTCGGCGCCGTGCGAGGCGGACGAAGCGTGGCGCGGACTATGGGCCTGCTTGAACGGCTGGAGCGGCGGCGGGAAAGCCGGACGGCATTGTGGCTGCGCAGCCTGTTCGCGATCTACGATATCGACGATCTGTCCGGGCTCGACCTGCCATGGTGGACGTTCGATGCGATCGGGAAGGTTGATCGGTTCCTGAAGGACCGCCCCAATGCGCGCGTGTTCGAATATGGCAGCGGCGCCAGCACGATCTGGCTCGCCAGGCGGGCGGCGGAAGTGACGAGCGTCGAGCATGACGCCGCCTGGTATCCGGAAGTCGAACGCCGCATCGCCGCCTTTCCCCATGCCCGCGTCCGGCTGGTCGCGCCCGATCCGACTCCCTCGGCCGATCCGCGCTACGCGTCGGACAAGCCGGCATGGCGCGGGCGGACCTTCCATGACTATGTGCACGCGATCGATGCGGAGCCGGGGCAGTTCGATCTGATCGTGATCGACGGGCGCGCCCGCACCGCCTGTCTGGACCATGCGCGCTCCCGCCTGGCGCCCGGCGGGCTGATCGTCTTCGACAACTCGCACCGCGCGCCCTACCGCCGCGCGATCGCGGCATCCGGCATGCGATGGGAACGCACGCGCGGCCTCGCCGCCTGTCTTCCCTATCCGGACGAGACGACGCTGATGCGCGCGCCGGCGGACGCATGACCGCAAAGCGGGCCGCCATCTGGGGGGGCCGGCTGCTCGCGCTTGTGTCGCTCGTCTATCTCGGCTGGGCGGCGGCGCGGCACTGGCACGATCTGGGCGACTGGCGGCCGACCGGCCCGGCGATCGGGCTGCTGGTGGTGCTGCCGGTCGTCTACGGCGTGTCGCTGCTGCTGATCGGCGAAGCGTGGCACCAGCTGATCGGCGGCTTTGCCGGCCGGTCGCTCGACCGGCGGACCGCGATCGCAAGCTATGGCGTGACTCAGGTGGCGAAATATCTGCCGGGCAACGTCTTTCACTATGTCGGGCGGCATTTGTGGCTGTCGCGGCTGGGCGTGCCGCACAAGGCGCTGGCGCTGGGGGTGGCGTGGGAGACGGTGCTGCTGGCCGGCTCCGCGGTGGCGGTGGCGGCAGCGGCGGTGTTCGTCGCCGCGATTTCGCCGCCCGACATTGCCGGCCAGCCGGCACGCTTCTGGGCCGCGATCGCCCTTGTCGCGGGAGGCTGCCTGCTGGCGGCGCTGCTCGCGCTTCCGCACCGGGTGCTGCGCCTGCGCGCGGTGGTGCCGCCGCGGTCTGCGCTGCTGCGGGCGCTGGGCGCCTATCTGGTCTTCTTTTCGATCCAGGGACTGGCGTTCGCGCTGCTGTTCGTCGCGGTCGGTGCAACGCCGGTGCTGCTCGCGGTCGGCATTGCCGGCCTGTCATGGGTCGCGGGCTTCCTGACCCCCGGCGCGCCGGGCGGCATCGGCTCGCGCGAGCTGGTGCTGACCACGCTCGCCGCCCCGCTGGTCGGCACCGCTCCGGCGCTGATCCTGAGCGCGCTGTTCCGGCTCGTCACCACGCTGGGCGACGTGGTCTGCTTCGCGATCAGCAAGCGGCTGGCGCCGATGCCGGCGGAGGCCGCGGCGTCATGACGGCGCGTCCGGCGACCGCTGCCGACCGGGCGCAGGTGGCGCAGCTGCTCGCCGCCGCGTTCTTCGACGATGCGGCGATGGCCTATATCTTTCCGGATCCCGCCGTCCGCCGCGTGCGGCTGCCGCGACTGTTCGCGATCCTGTTCGACAGCGACGGCAGGGCGGGACCGCGCTTCGTGACCGCAGGAGGCGAGGCCGCGACTTTATGGCGCTCGCCGGGTCGTGCGCAGGTCGGCTGGCTGGAAATGCTGGCGCAGGCGGGGCCGCTGCTCCGCGCGCTCGGCACGGCGTTGCCGCGCGCGCTTCGGGTCGGCGACGCGATCGACGCGCATATGCCGGGCGGGGACTTCCTCTACCTGCACATCGCCGGCTGCGATCCCCGGCACCAGGGCAGGGGGCACGGCTCAGCGGCGATCGCCGCGGGGCTGGCGCAGGCCGGGGACATGCCCGCCTATCTGGAGACGCCGAATCCACTGACGATCCCGCTGTACACCCGCCACGGCTTCCAGCTGACCGGCGAATGGGACGTGCCGAAGGGCGGGCCGCGCTTCTGGTCGATGCTGCGGCCCGCCGGCTTCGTCAGCGGGATCGGAGCGTGACCGTCAGGCCATAGGTGCGCGGTTCGCCGCGTTCGACCACCGCCGTCTGGAAGAAATCGAAGATGCGGTTGTCGATATAACGCTCGTTCAGCAGGTTCCGGACCCAGCCGGCTACTTCGAACCGGCCGCCGCTCAGCGCTACGCGTGCGCCGAGCAGGTGCCGCGCGTCGATCCGTTGGCGGTCGAGATTCTCCGGCCCGCTGAAGCTCGCCGAACGATAGGTCCAGTCGCCCGACAGGTCGAGATTCAGGTCCGGCCCCAGCGGGACCGAGTAGCGGGCTTCGCCCGATGCGGTCAGCCGCGGCGCGTAGGGCAGGCGGTTCCCGTCCAGGTCGATGCCCGGCCCGCCGCCGTCCGGAAAGCGGTCGAACGTCGCATGGGCGTAGCCGAGGCCGAGCGACAGGTTCAGCCGTTCGGCCGGCCGCGCCTCCAGGCTGACTTCGCCGCCCCAGCTGCGCGCCTTCGCGGCATTGCGCAGCTGGATCGAGGTCTGGCCGGCGCCCAGGTCGACGAACTGGTCGATCTGATAGTCGCCGATCATCATGTAATAGCCGGCGAGCGACAGCCGCACGCCCTGCCGCTCGAACTTCAGGCCCGCCTCGCCCGAGTTGACGCGCTCGGGGCTGAAGCGGATGCGATCCGCGAACTGCGCCGCGCTGAGGAAATCGACGTTCCAGCCGCCGCTTTTATAGCCCCGCGCATAGCGGGCATAGAGGTTCAGGTCGGGCGTCGCCGCCCAGCTGAGCGCGACGCTCGGGTCGAAGCTGTCGTTCGATTGGGCATCGTCGAAGCCGTCGATCCGGCCGAGCCCGAACACGGGCGAGCCGAAGCTCGAATAATCGTCGAGGCGCAGCCGGTCGTGAGTGAAGCGGCCGCCGAGATTGAGCGTCAGCGCGTCCGCGAAGCGCCAGTCGGCCGCGCCGAAGGCGGCGTAAGAGCGCGTCTTCACATGCGCGAGCACCTGCGCGGAAAGGCCCGGCGTCAGGCCGAACGGCAGCAGGCCCACCTGGCTGCCCGCGATCACACGCCGGTCGGTGCGCGTATTCTCGTCGAACACATAGATGCCGGCAACGCCGTTCAGCCGGTCCGACGTTAAGTTCAGCCGCACTTCCTGGCTGGTCTGCGCAAATCGGTCGCGATAATCCATCGTCGCGAGGTCGAGCGGCACGTAATCGAGGTCGTTGCGGCGGTGCCAGGACGTGCCGCGATAGCCGGTGATCGAGGTGAGGCTGAGCCCCTCGCCCAGCCTCCACCCCAGCGTTGCCGAGCCGCCGCCGGTGCGGATGCGCTGCAGCGGGTCGACATTATAGGGCGTGTCGAACGCGCCGGGCAGCGGCGACGGGCCGGTATTGAAGGTGTCCGTCAGCGCCTCGCCGATCGCCTTGTTGGTGCGGTCGTGGCTGTAGTCGGCGGCAAGGTCCAGCGTCACGTCGCCGAACGCGGCGCGCATCCGCCCGCGCGCAGAGTCGCGGTTGATATTGTCGAGGTCGGTGCCGGTCGGCACGTTCAGCGTGAAGCCGTCGCGCTCGCGGTGGGAGCCGGAGACACGGATCGCCACCTGGTCCGACAGCGGCGCGTTCAGCGTGCCGCGCAGCTCGAACAGGTCTTTGTTGCCATAGCTCGTCTGTGCCCAACCGCCGAACACATGCTCCGGCGCCTGCGTCACGATGCTGATCGCGCCGGAATCGGTATTGCGTCCGAACAGATGCCCTTGCGGCCCGCGCAGGAACTCGATGCGCGCGACGTCCAGCGCGTCCTGGTTCACCGATGCGAACTGGCCGGCATAGACGCCGTCGACATAGACGCCGGCGCGGGTGGTGAAACCGATATTGCGCCCGCCGCCGCCGATGCCGCGCACGAACACGGTGTCGATCGCGCCCTGGCGCTGGATCGAGACGTTGGGGACCAGCGCGGCCGCATCGCGCAGGTCGCGCGCGTGGCTGCGGTCGAGCGCGGCGGCGTCGATCACGTCGATCGACAGCGGCACGTCGTGCAGATTCTGCTCGCGCTTCTGGGCAGTGACGACGATCGTATCCAGCGCGTCGTCGGCCTCGGCAACGGCGGTGGGCGCCGAACCCGCGACAGCCGCGGCGGCGAAAACGGAAACCAGAATCATTTGGTGCGAGCCCCTGAATGGACGCACTGCCCGCTAGGTCGGGCTGGTTACCACGAGGTTAAGGCTGCGCCGGATAGAGGAGAAGGGGCGGAGCCGTTCCGGCACGGCTTCGTTGCTTGTGATCCGGATCGAGGAGATGACCGATGAAACCTCTATTGATGGCCGTTGCGCTGGCGGTCTCCGTGACCGGTATCGGCGCCGCGCCCGAGGCGTCGGCCCAGTCCTATGGCTGGTCCGGCCGGCACCACGAGCGCGACTGGCGGAACGGCCGCGGCTGGGACCGGCGGCACGGCTGGGACCGCCGGCATCGCTGGGACCGGCGGCGCGGCTGGTCTTACCGGCACCGTTGGGATCGCGGCCCCTACGGATGGCGCAATCACCGCCGCTGCCACTGGGTGTGGCGCCACCATCACCGCGTGCGGCGCTGCTGGTAGGCTGCGACATTCCGCGACAATTTCATTCGCGGCACGACATAGTCCTGCGACAGGCCGGTGCGATACCATGGTTCGACGGCGGACGACCCCCCGCCTGCGCATGACTCCCTGAACCGGCCCCGCTCCTCGACCCCTGGAGCGGGGCCTTTTTCTGTGCCGTCCTGCCGGGATATCCACAGATGAAGCGCCGAAACCGGCATATTAACGTATCGCCGCTATGGTGTCCGGCTGCGAAGTGATTGATGCTCTCGGCGTCGGCCCCATATAAAAGGAAATGGCGCGGGCCCGCGCAACCGGAGTTTGCATGACCCAGAGTTTCCCTGTTCTTCCGCTTCGGGACATCGTCGTCTTCCCGAACATGATCGTGCCGCTGTTCGTCGGCCGCGACAAATCGGTCGCGGCGCTGGAACAGGCGATGGCGAATGACAAACAGATCTTCCTGGTCGCCCAGCTCGATCCGGCGAACGACGATCCCGACCGCGACGATCTCTACGACCTGGGCGTGATCGCGACCGTGCTGCAGCTGCTGAAGCTGCCCGACGGCACCGTGCGCGTGCTGGTCGAAGGCAAGCAGCGCGCGTCGCTGGACTCGCTGGAACGCGACGGCGAGCACATGGCCGCGACCGTCACGCTGATCGACGAGCAGGACAGCGAAAGCGTCGAGGCGCGGGCGCTGATGCGCTCGGTCGTCGATCAGTTCGAGAATTACGCGAAGCTCAACCGCAAGCTGCCGGCCGAAACCGCCGTCCAGCTCGCCGATATCGAGGAGCCGTCGAAGCTCGCCGACGCGGTCGCCTCGAACATCACCGTCAAGGTCGCGGACAAGCAGTCGCTGCTGGTCGAGCTCGATCCGGCGCGGCGGCTGGAGATGGTGTTCGCCTTCATGGAAGGCGAGCTCGGCGTGCTTCAGGTCGAGAAGAAGATCCGCAGCCGCGTCAAGCGCCAGATGGAGAAGACCCAGCGCGAATATTACCTCAACGAGCAATTGAAGGCGATCCAGCGCGAACTCGGTAACGAGGGTGAGGAGGGCGGAGACGAGCTTCAGGAACTCGCGCAGAAGATCCGCAAGACCAAGCTTTCGAAGGAAGCCCGAACGCGCGCCGACGCGGAGCTGAAGAAGCTTCGCGCGATGGCCCCGATGTCGGCCGAAGCTACGGTCGCGCGCAACTATCTCGACGTCCTGCTGTCGCTTCCGTGGGGCAAGAAGTCGAAGCTGAAGAAGGATATCGCCGAAGCGCAGCACATCCTCGACGAGGATCATTATGGCCTTGAGAAGGTGAAGGAGCGGATCGTCGAGTATCTCGCGGTTCAGGCGCGCACCAACAAGCTCAAGGGGCCGATCCTGTGCCTGGTTGGGCCGCCGGGCGTCGGCAAGACTTCGCTTGGCCGCTCCATCGCCCGGGCGACTGGACGCGAATTCGCCCGGCAGTCGCTTGGCGGGGTACGGGATGAAGCGGAAATCCGGGGTCACCGGCGCACGTACATCGGTTCGCTCCCGGGCAAGATCATTTCCAACCTGAAGAAGGCGGGAACATCGAACCCGCTGTTCCTTCTCGACGAGATCGACAAGCTTGGGCAGGATTTTCGCGGCGATCCGTCCTCGGCATTGCTCGAGGTGCTC
The DNA here is from genome assembly GCF_035758555.1 of Sphingomonas sp. GTDB lineage: Bacteria > Pseudomonadota > Alphaproteobacteria > Sphingomonadales > Sphingomonadaceae > Sphingomonas_B. Next base: position 38,179 of record NZ_DASTXI010000026.1, read on the forward strand.
GATCCGGAGCAGAACTCGACCTTCTCGGATCATTTCCTTGAGGTGCCGTTCGACCTCTCGAAAGTGATCTTCATTACGACCGCCAACCTGCTTGAGCCGATTCCGCCCGCCTTGCGGGACCGGATGGAGGTGATCGAGGTCTCCGGCTACACCGAGGCTGAAAAGCTGGCGATCGCTAAGCAATACCTGCTGCCAAAGGCGCTCGAGTCGCACGGGCTAA
>NZ_DASTXI010000083.1:0-2284 GCF_035758555.1 Sphingomonas sp.
GGGCGGCGGGGTGCTCCTCTATCTCCGCCAGGAAGGGCGCGGAATCGGGATCGCCAACAAGATCCGCGCTTATGCGCTTCAGGATCGCGGGCTCGACACCGTTGACGCGAACATTCGCCTCGGCTTCGCCGACGACGAGCGCGATTATGAGCATTCAGCCGCGATCCTTCGGGCCATCGGGATTTCCGAAGTTCGGCTGCTGACCAACAATCCGGCGAAAGTCTCGGGTCTCGAAAGCGCCGGAATTCGAGTCGTCGAGAGGGTGGGCCACCACATGCCCGCCAACCCACACAATGCCGATTATCTCGCGACCAAGCGCGAGAAGAGCGGGCACCTGCTCTAGGCTTCGAAGAGCGCCGTCCCGACCCGCACGGCGGTGGCTCCGAGCATCACCGCCGCCTTGTAATCCGCCGACATGCCCATGCTGAGCCCGGTGACATCGTGCTCTCGCGCAATGTTGGCGAGCAAAGCGAAGAAGGGCGAAGGCTCAACATCGAGCGGCGGGATGCACATGAGGCCAGCGAGCGGCAGCGGCGAATTGCGCACGGCCATCACCAGCTCTCCGACTTCGCCGATCGGGCAGCCGCCCTTCTGCGCCTCGTCGCCGATGTTCACCTGGACATAGACGGCGGGGAAGCGGTTCGCCTTCTCCGCCTCTTTGACGAGAGCTTGAAGCAACGACGGGCGGTCGAGCGAGTGGATCGTATCGAACAGCCGCACGGCTTCGGCGGCCTTGTTCGACTGCAGCTGGCCGATGCAGTGGACGCGGACTCCGGGATGGCGGGCGAGCAAATCGGGCCATTTGGCGAGCGCTTCCTGAACGCGGTTCTCGCCGAAATCACGCTGACCGGCCGCGATCAGCGGCTCGATCGCTTCCGCGCTCCTGGTCTTGCTGACCGCGATGAGCGTTACGTCGCCGGGATCGCGGCGGGCGACCTTCGCCGCGGAGGCGATTCCGTTGCGGATTTCCTGCAGGCGCTCGGCAGCGGTCATGGCCGCGCTATAGGAAGGCGGATGAAGCGCCGCCAGACCGTCCCGCGCCAATGGCTTGTCGCCGACAGCCGCCTCGGCGAGCGTTTGTGGCGGGCGATCCGCAAGCTGCCGAGGGGGAGCGGGATCCTGTTCCTGTATCGCGACCTGCCGAACGGACAGAGGGCGCGGCTGATCGCGCAGCTTCGGCGCCTGGCGCGAGCACGAGGCCTGGTGCTTGCCGATGAAGCAGCAGGCGCCGCCAGGCGAGTGCACAACAGCAAGGAGATGTTGAGAGCGGGAATGGCCGGAGCGGCGGTTGTCTTCCTCTCGCCGATGTTCGAGACCCGGAGCCACCCCGAATGGAAACCGATACCCCGAATGCGGGCGGCGGCGCTCGTTCGCTTGAGCAACTCGCCGGTCATCGCGCTTGGAGGAATGGATGAGCGCCGGTTCCGTGAAATTCAGAAGCTGGGCTTCTCAGGCTGGGCGGGAATCGACGCTTACGTTCCCTAAAGTCACAGGGTCAGGCGGCATTTGCCGAGACTTTAGAATTTGAAGGCGGTCCCGACGTACACAGCTTGGCTGTCGACCCGGTTGTCGCTGAGCGCGGAGAGCCGGTCGCGCTCGATCTTGTAGCGGACTCCGCCCGTGACCGAGAGGCGGCGGGTCAACGCGTAGGAGCCGCCAACGTCCAGCGCATAATTGTCCGGATCGCGAAGCGCCGGGGCGGCCGTCCCTGCCGAGCGGTCGGCGGAAACGGCGACCCGGCCGGTAAAGCGCGGAAGCGAATAGCTGACCCCGACGACGGCGCTCTCGCGACCGTCGACCGGCGAGCCCGCGGCCCGGGTTTTGGCAACGTCGCCGGAAACGGCGAAGCGCCGCCATCCGACGGCGACGCCGAGATTGTAGCTGACCGGAGTGAGCGCGTTAACCGGCGAGGAGGCGCTGGCCGCGGCGAGTTGTTTCGGCGAACCCGCCTGAGCGCGGATCGCGACCCGCACCTGCGACGGCCGGCCCTTCGCTGCCGCCGGAGTGAATTTGAAATCCGAAAGCGCCGGAACGCGCCCCGAGAAAGCGGCAGCAAGCCGGGGATCGGCGGTCGCCGGCGTGAAGCCGAAATCGGAGTCGACGCTGAGCGAAATCGCCGGGGGGCGCTTGCCCGATTCTCCGGCCGCGAACGCAGGCGACAGCACAAGGCCCGCCGCGGCAACCGCGCCGGCCAGAAGCGTCGCATTGAAGCGTCCGAGACTCACGCCGGGCAACTCCCTGTTCGCGAGTCATATAGGCCCGCCAACCTGAAGGTTCCATGACC
>NZ_DASTXI010000124.1:0-5668 GCF_035758555.1 Sphingomonas sp.
GGCGGATGGGCGCTCGCCTCCTGCGGAGTGAGCTGATGGGCGGCTGTGGCCATGTGCGACTGTCCTGCTTGATGTCAGGCGGTCGACTAGGCCGCCGAATGCGTTGCGCCAATGTAGAAAATCTGCGGCGGAGTGCAAACGTCGCTTCACCCTCGTTCGCGCTTGAGCGGTGAGGATTTCACGGATCGCCCCGCAACCGCGGCTGCCAGCCGATCATATTGTCCACAATGGGTGGTTCGCGGACCGATCACCTCTCCCATAGGGAGAGGTCGAGTCAGCGCTTGCGCTGACCGGGTGAGGGGTTGGACCTCTCCACGAAGTCCTGGTCCCCTCACCCCGCTCGCGGCGGAGCCGCGAGTCGCCCTCTCCCGATGGGAGAGGGGCCGCTTAGGGTCGTTTCCGGTCATAGCCCCGCCACTTCTGGGTAATGCCGGAAATCTGGTTCAGCCGCCCACCCGCTCGCGATATCCCGTCTCAAACCCGTCCGTCAGCAGCGCAGCGATGCGGTCCGCGACCGCCTCGGGCGGCTTGACCGTGGCCGGGTCTTCGCCGGGGAACGCCTTTTCGCGCATCCTGGTGCGGGTGGCGCCGGGATCGAGGATCGCGACCGCCACCTTGCCTAGGTTGCGCTGTTCTTCGCCATAGGCGGCGACCAGGGTTTCGAGCGCTGCCTTGGACGCGCCGTATGCGCCCCAATAGGCGCGGGGCGTGGCGCCGACGCTGGAGGTGATCGCGATCAGCTTGCCCGGCGCGGCGGCGCGGAGCAGCGGGTCGAAGGCCGCGATCAGGGCCTGCTGGGCGCCGACGTTCAGCGTCAGCAGCTTTGCGAATTCCTTGGCGTCGATCGCTGGAACCGGCGTCAGCGTGCCGAGCATCGCTGCGTTGAGGATCAGAATATCGAGCTTGCCCCAGCGTTCGCCGACCGCGGCGGCGAGGCGGCCGATGCTGTCGCCTTCGGCCAGGTCCATCGGCGCGATCGTGGCGTTGCCGTCGGCCTGGTGGATGCGGTCCTCGACGGCTTCGAGGTCCTTCGCGGTGCGGGCGGTCAGGATCACGTGCGCGCCGGCTTTGGCGAGCGCTTCGGCGGTGGCGGCGCCGATGCCGCGGCTGGCGCCGGTGACGAGGGCGAGTTGGTCAGTGAGGGGTTTGTCAGTCATTCAGAATCCGTTCGTGTCGAGCGAAGTCGAGACACGGCAAGCTTCCGCGCACTCGTTTCTCGACTTCGCTCGAAACGAACGGAAAGAAAAAGTCTAGACCACCCGCTCCGCGAGCAGGCTCAGCTGGTCGGTCGGCGCGAGCTCGTCCTGGTCGGTCAGCGTGGTCGGATAGTCGCCGGTGAAGCAGGCATCGCAATGCTGCGGGCGGACGTCGGCGCGGCGGTCATGGCCGAGTGCCTTGTACAGCCCTTCGATCGAGACGAACGCGAGGCTGTCGGCGTGAATATAGTCCGACATGCCGGGCACATCGAGCTTGGCGGCAAGCAGCTTGGTGCGTTCCGGCGTGTCGACGCCGTAGAAGCAGCTGTGCCGCGTCGGCGGGCTGGCGATGCGCATATGCACTTCGGCCGCGCCGGCATCGCGCATCATCTGCACGATCTTCAGGCTGGTCGTGCCGCGGACGATCGAATCGTCGATCAGCACGACGCGCTTGCCGCCGATCAGGGCGCGGTTGGCGTTGTGCTTCAGCTTCACGCCCAAATGGCGGACCTGATCGCCCGGCTGGATGAAAGTGCGGCCGACATAGTGGGAGCGGATGATGCCAAGCTCGAACGGGATGCCCGATTGCTGGGCGTAGCCGATCGCGGCGGGCACGCCCGAATCCGGGACCGGAATGACGAGGTCGGCCTCGACCGGCGCCTCGATCGCGAGCTGCGCGCCGATCGCCTTGCGCACGTCGTAGACGGAGGTGCCGTCGACGATCGAATCGGGACGCGAAAAATAGACATGCTCGAAAATGCACGGGCGCGGGTTGATCGAGCCGAAGGGCTGGATCGAGCGGACGCCCGATTCGGTGACGATCACGATCTCGCCGGGCTCGACCTCACGGATGAACTCGGCGCCGATCACGTCCAGCGCGACGGTTTCGGAAGCAAAGATCGTCGCATCGCCCAGCTTGCCCATCACCAGCGGGCGGATGCCGAGCGGGTCGCGGCAGGCGAGCATGCCTTCGGGGGTCAGGCAGATCAGGCTGTAGGCGCCTTCGACCTGTTTCAGCGCATCGATGAATTTGTCGAGCAGCGTCCGGTAGGTGGAGGTCGCGACGAGGTGGATGATGACCTCGGTGTCGCTGGTCGACTGGAAGATCGAGCCGCGGCGGACGAGCTCACGCCTCAGCTTCATCGCGTTGGAGATGTTGCCGTTATGCGCGACCGCGAACCCGCCCGACGACAGTTCGGCGAACAGCGGCTGCACGTTGCGCAGCGCGGTCTCGCCCGTCGTCGAATAGCGGACATGGCCGAGACCGACCCGGCCGGGCAGGCTGCGGATCACGTCGTCACGGTCGAAATTGCCGGCGACATGGCCCATCGCGCGGTGGGTGTGAAAATGCTCCCCGTCCCAGCTGGTGATGCCGGCCGCTTCCTGGCCGCGATGCTGCAGCGCGTGCAGCCCCAGCGCGACCACGGCGGATGCGGTTTCGGCGTTGTAGATGCCGAATACGCCGCATTCCTCGCGAAGCTTGTCGTCGTCGAACGGATTGGTGGTGAGCATTTGCCAGACCCGGACCCTTGGCTCGTTAGCCTGGCATATAGGGGGGCGGATCGGATTTGTCGCCCCTTCGCGCGCAAAGAAAAGCCCGCCCGGTAATTCTACCGGGCGGGCACGCTCAAGCTGTCCGAGCTCGAGAGTTCAGGCGAAGCTGACCTGCGGCCGCTGACGGCGGCGGAGCACCGCGCCGACAAGGCCGAACCCGGCGATCATCATCGCCCAGGTCGCCGGTTCGGGCACATAGGTGTCGTAGCCCATCACGTCGAACGCGATCCGGTCGAGCGGCGTCAGGTTCAGGTTGGTGACGCCGCCTGCGAAGCCCGTGCGCGTCGGATCCATGATGCCGAGCGTGAGGCCGGTCAGCGTATCATCCTTCCAGTGGCTGGCTTGGCGGAGATCGCCGTTGACCGAACCGGTCGACAGATTGCCGAGGCAGGTGCCGCCGGCGTTGATCGAGAAGCACGGCGTGCCTCCGATGGTCCAGTCGAGCGTCTGCTGGCCGTTGAAGTCCTTGTAGCGGAACAAGTCCCAGACGGTGCCCCAGGCAATGGCGTCCAGACCCGCGCGATTAAGATTAGCATTGACGTCGGCCGTGTCGACGCCGGAGCGGAAGCCAAGGGCGTGGCCGATTTCATGCGCGGCGACGCCGACGAAGTCGATCAGGTTCGGATCGAGGCCATCGGAGCGATCGAAATCCCAGTTGAACTGGTTGCTGAACGACACCGATCCGTCGCGCACGGTGTTCAGGGCGACCCCGAGCGCCTTCGCCTGGGCGGTGTTGATCTGGACGTTGAGGTTGTCGAACGTGTTGTCGTTGTCGATCCCGCGCGTCGCCGTCTGGATCGCCTGGCAGCTGGGATTGGCGATGTTCGAGCAATCGCCCAGCTCGTTGGAAACGAACGCGACCGTGTTGCCGGGCTGCAGGCTGTTGACTGCCTGCAGGTCGTAGCCGGATTTGGCGTCGGCAGCCATCAGCGTCTTCAGCGTGGAATAGCTGACCGTCGCAGTCGTCGAGCCGGTCGAGCCGAGGATGTTGGGTCCGAGTTGGCGGAACCCGACATCCAGCTTGATCGTGATCGGATCGCGGATAAGGCTGGACCAGATCGCGGCCGCAGCCTCGAAGCCGGCGCGGGCCTGAGTGCCGACACCGACACCGCCGGTATCGTTGAGGATGAAGGTCGCGCCGCCGGTTATGTTGCTGGCTGGCGGGTTGGCAATGCCTCCCAGACCGCTCCCGCCGCCGAGCGTGCCCTGGAGGTCGATGTCGTCGCCCCAGACGACGACACCATGTGCGAAGGCAGGCGACGCGGCGCAGCAAAGCGCCGCCACAATGATCTTCTTCATGTGACCACACCCCTTCCTGTGGCGCGCAGTCGGCACCCTCCGAGAGCGCAGCCGGCGCGAAAATTACGCCCTTGGTAACCAAAGGTCGAGTCGATTCTCTTCCGAAACTGTCCCGCGGATGGACGCTTTCTTTTCCGCGATTACGCCCGCATTGGGACCTGTCATGAACAATGCGCGGGAACAGGGATCGGTGCTCGATCCCAAATGGGATGCGGCCGGGCTGGTCACCGGCGTCGTGACCGACGCGGCAAGCGGCGAGCTGCTGATGGTCGCGCATCTGAATGCCGAGGCGCTGCGGCTGACGCTGGAGACCGGCGAGGCCCATTTCTGGTCGCGCAGCCGGGGGCGGCTATGGAAGAAGGGCGAGACCTCCGGAAACGTGTTGCGCGTGGTCGAGCTGCGCATCGACTGCGACCAGGATGCGCTGTGGCTGAAGGTCGAGGCGGCGGGGCCGGCGTGCCATACCGGCGCGCAGACCTGTTTCTATCGGCGCCTTGACCGCGACGGATCGCTGGAGAAGAGTTCCTGATCCCAATCAAGATCGGAGATCATGGTGATCAGCCTTTTCCTGCTCGCGTCCGCCACCGCCGCCCAGCCCGATCCGGCGGAGCTTCGCGCGACGATCGCCAGGCTGGTCGGCTTCGGCACGCGGCACACGCTTTCGACCACGACCGATCCGAAGCGCGGGATCGGCGCGGCGCGCCGCTGGACGGCGGGGCGGTTCGGTGAATTCTCGAAGGCGTGCGGCGGCTGTCTCACGGTCGAGACGATCGGCGACCAATTCACCGGGCCGCGGGCGCCGAACGGCGTGCGCGTCGAGGACGTGATCGCGATCCAGAAGGGCATTTCCGACCCCAACCGCGTCGTTATCGTCCAGGGCCATATCGACAGCCGCGTGACCGACGTGATGGATGCGACCTCCGACGCGCCCGGCGCCAATGACGACGGCTCCGGGACCGCCCTGGTGATCGAGGCGGCGCGGCTGCTGTCGAAGGAGAAATTCCCCGCGACGATCGTCTACGCGGCGCTGTCCGGCGAGGAGCAGGGGCTGTGGGGCGGCAAATTGCTCGCCCGCACGGCGAAGGAGCGCGGCTGGAACGTCGTCGCCGTGCTGAACAACGACATCGTCGGCAACACGCACGGCGTCGGCGGCGCGCATGACGACACGCACGTCCGCGTGTTCAGCGAGGGCATACGGCTGGCGGCGACCCGCGAGGACGATCTCGCCCAGCGCGCCAATGGCGGCGAGGACGATTCGCCGTCCCGGTCGCTGGCCAAGGCGGTGAAGCGCGTGGCGAAGGCCAGCAACGGCCTGGAAGTGATCGCGGTTCGCCGTCCCGACCGATTCCAGCGCGGCGGCGATCATATCCCGTTCCTGGAACTGGGCTATCCGGCGGTGCGGATCACCGAGGTGACCGAGAATTACGATCACCAGCACCAGACGCTCCGGACCGAGAACGGCAAATTCTACGGCGACACGATCGAAGGCGTGGACTTTCCGTACCTTGCCCGGGTGACCGCGCTGAACATGGCTGTGATCCGCGAGCTGGCGAGCGCGCCGGCGGCGCCCGACAAGGTCACGATCCAGGGAGCGCTCAGTGCCGACACGACGGTGGCCT
>NZ_DASTXI010000143.1:0-2040 GCF_035758555.1 Sphingomonas sp.
AATTGCCCAGCCGCGCTCCTGCGCCAGGCTGCGCAGTTTCCCATGCGGGTTCACCGCGACCGGCTCGTCGGCCCACTCGAACGCCGGAGCGTCGGACACATGGTCCGAGTAGAATCGGACGTGGCCGTGCGCGCCGGTGAGCCCCGACTTCTCCACCCAATCGGAAATCATCCGCATCTTCGCCGGACCGTAGCAATTCTCGCCAGCGATCTTCGCATGGACGCGCTCGTCGAGCCCGATGACCGATCCGGTGCCGATCACGTCGTCGAAGCCAAGGCGTTCGGCGATCGCATCGGCGTAGAGCCGGTAAGAGGCGGTCGCCAGCACGACGCGCCGGCCCTCGGCCTTGTCGCGGGCGATCGCTTTTCGCGCGCCCGGGCGGATGTTGGTCGCGAGCTGGGCGTCGGCGAAGCTCTCCACGAGCGGCTTGAGCTCGCGCGGGTGGACCGCGCCGCCGAGCAGCAGGCGGTGATTGATTTCCTTCAAGCGTCCGCGATCGATCAGCCGCGCGACGTAGGCGAGCATCGACAGCAGCACGAGCGGCAGCAGGAGCAATCGCCACGGCGCGTTTCGCGTCGCGCAGTGCAGCAGGAACGGCGTGTAGGTCGGCCGCCGGGTGACCGTCCGATCCATGTCGTAGATCGCGAGATCGCTCATGCTTTTCCGGCGAGGATCGCTTCGACGATCGCGTGATCGACGGGCTTGTCGACGTCGACCGCCGCGAGCGGATTGCTTAGCAGCACCGCGCGAGCGCTGAGGCCGAGCCTGCGGCCCACAGCGGCGATGCCCTGGTCGAGCGTCCGCAGGCGCAGGAGTGCGCCGAGCAGCAGCGCGGGACCGAGCGCGCCCAGGACTCGCCAGCCCTTCTTCCGGTCCTGCTCGACCGATCGCCACTGCTCGATCGCCGCGAGCGCCTTGATCGACCCGAAGGCGAACAAATTGGCTCCGGAATAAGCGCCGCCGCGAAATGCGAGCCAGGTCCGCTTGGTCTGCGGCAGCCGCGCGAGCAGCGACTGTCGCTCGACGACGCCCACCGCGACGTCTGCGCCCTCCGCCTTGGCAATGAACTCCGTGACCATCTGTGGATCGAGCAGCGCGTGGTCGGCCGTGGTGACGAGCAGCGGAAATTGGGCGGTGCGGCTGAGGATCAGTCTCTCGATCGTCTCGGCGATCGTGCCCTGCGATTCCTGGACGGTCAGGCGCGCATCCTCCGGCAGCACCGCGGCAATCCGATCCGGCGCCTGGCTCAGCACCAGGATGTTGCCGAGACCGTCGCTCTCCAGCAGCGCGCGCACGGGACGCCGCACCATCGGCTCGCCTGCGACCGGGATCAGCGCCTTGAGATCGGTGCCGAACGGCTCGGCGAACGCATCGCGTCCGGGCCGCGATCCGGCGAGCACCACTGCCGTCCAGCTCATGCTTCGAGCCAGGACACGAGCTTCTGCCCTCGGGCGCCAAGCTCGCGGGCTTGGGCAAGCCGCACCGCGTGGAAGATCAGGCTGGCGATCGTCCACCACGCGACCAGCTCGAGCCCGACATCGGGCCGCCCGAACAGCAGCGCGACGACGAGGATCACCATGTTGGGATTGCGCCGCGCGGTTATCAGCCGGAACTTGCTGTCGATCGGCCTCCAGACATGGATCTCCATGCCGATCCGCTTGATAAAGATACCTTCGATGATCCGCTGCGCGATATAGCCGCCGATGATCGCCCACAGCACCATGATCGCGAACACCGGCTCGATCGGGCGGCCGTAAGCCGCGAGTCCGTGCTCCCACGCCCAGTACCAGAACGGCGGGTGGACGAGGTCGATCCCGTGGTCGAACACCTCCCCCCATTTCGACGAGGCGCCGGTCACCCGGGCGAGCTTCCCGTCGACCGTGTCGAGCACCATGAAGACGAAGCCCGACAGCACGCCCCACCAATAATGGCCGTTCCAGAACAGGAAGAAGGCGAGGACGCAGAGGATCGCGCCGATCAGCGTCACGAAATTCGGCGCGATTCCCGCGCGCGCCGCCCAGCGGGTCAGGTAGAAAGCGG
>NZ_DASTXI010000175.1:0-27639 GCF_035758555.1 Sphingomonas sp.
CCGCACCTGCGCCAACCCCTGCGGGTCGTAAGCGGGCCAGTTGACCCAGCCGCCGAACGGATCGGCTTGCGGCACGCCGTCCAGGATCAGCAGCGCCCGGCTCGCCGCGTTGCCGCCGAGGCCGCGCAGCGTCACGCCCTGGCTGGTCGGGTTGGCCGAACGCGAATCCGAACGCCGGAACTGCTGCAGCCCGGCCACCTCCGCCAGCACGTCCTCCAGCCGCCCGCTGGCGCTCGCTTCGATTTGAGCGCGGTCGATCGTGACCACGTCATAAGCGGCCTCGCCCGGCGCCTCGGTCAGGCCGTGCCCGGTGACGACGATGTCGGATGCAGAGGCGGCGGCGAGGACGGCAAGCAACAACATTGGCGGTCAGGCCTGCACCCGATCCGGATGCGCGGCTGCGAACGGTTCGAGGTCCTGCAGTGCCGAATCGATCCGCACCAGCGTCGGGAATGCGCCCAGGTCCAGCTTGAAGCGGCGCGCGTTGAACATCTGCGGCACCAGGCAGATGTCGGCGAGGTCCGGCGCATCGCCGCCCAGATACCGGCCGCTGCCCTCGGCCATCCGTTCGAGCGCGGCGAAGCCCTCGCGCATCCAGTGCCGGTACCAGTCGTCGCGTGCGTCCTGTTCCGCGCCCAGCTCCGCCTTCAGATAATTGAGCACGCGCAGGTTGTTGAGCGGGTGGATGTCGCAGGCGATCAGCAGCGCCTGGCCCAGCGTCTTCGCGCGCCGCGCCGGATCGGCGGAAACGAATGCGGGCTCCGGGAACCGCGCATCGAGATAGTCGAGGATCGCCAGCGACTGGGTCAGCTGATGCCCGTCGATCTCCAGCGTCGGCACGAAACCCTGCGGGTTGCGCGCCAGATTGTCCGCCCCGCGCTGCGTGCCTTCCAGCAGCGGGATGTCGATCCGCTCATATTCGACGCGCTTCAGGTTCAGCCCGATCCGCACGCGGTAGCTCGCGGAGGAGCGGAAATAGTCGAACAGTCGGATCATCGAAGCACTCTCCCCGCGATGGCGTCCAGCTTCGCGACCAGCGCCGGATCGCGCGCTTGCGGATCCGTGACCAGCGCGACGTCGAGGCAGGTGTCGATCGGGCTCGGCTCGCGCGTCCCCGGCAGCAGCCGGGCGAGCTCGACGACCGTCTGCCGCGCCTTGTCCGCATTGCCGTGCATCACGCGCAGCACCTCGGCGACCTCGACATGCGCTTCGTCCGAGCGCCAGCAATCATAGTCGGTGACCATGCCGACCAGCGCATAGGGCAGCTCCGCCTCGCGCGCGAGCTTTGCCTCGGGCATCGCCGTCATGCCGATGATGTCGGCGCCCCAGCTGCGGTACATATGGCTTTCGGCGCGGGTGCCGAACTGCGGCCCCTCGATCGCGACATAGGTGCCGCCTTCGGTCACCTCAGCGCCGGCGCGTGTCGCGGCGGCCGCGGCGAAGCCGGCCAGGCGCGGACAGACCGGATCGGCCATCGATACATGCGCGACCAGCCCCGAGCCGAAGAAGCTGCCGGCACGCGTCCGCGTGTTGTCGATGAACTGGTCGGCCGCGACGAAACGGCCGGGCGGCAGCTCTTCCCTCAGCGATCCCACGGCGGACAGCGCGATCAGATCGGTGCAGCCGATCCGCTTCAGCGCGTCGATATTGGCGCGGTAATTGATTCCGGAAGGGGAAATCGGATGGCCGCGGCCGTGGCGCGGCAGAAAGGCAAAGCGGGTGCCGGCGATGCTGCCGGTCAGGATCCGGTCGGACGGTTCGCCCCAGGGCGTGCCGACGCTCTGCCATGCGGCGTCTTCGAGCGCGTCGATCGCGTAAAGCCCCGACCCGCCGAGTACGCCGATGAACCACTCCCCCATGTTCCGCTCCGATCCGGGCCTGTCGCGGCCGTCTTCCTACCGAGCAGCCGTAGGAAGAGCAGGCGCGTTCGACAAGCTGCCCGGATCGGGCGGATTCACGGCGTCAGTAGCGTTCGCAGACCCGGACCCGGCGCCAGCGGCCGCGCCAGTCGTCCCACTGCCGGTCGGTCCAGCAGCGCCGCGGCGCGTAATAGGACCGGTAGCCATAGCCGTCATAGCCATAGGCATAGGGGCGGCCGTAATAGCCGCCATAATAGCCGTCATAGCCCCGGCGCGAGCTGGAGCCGATCGCCGCACCGAGCGCCAGGCCCAGCGCGCCGGCGCCCAGCGCCAGGGCAGCGTCGTTGCCGCGATGATGACGGTAATAGCGATGGCGCCATTGCGCCTCTGCCGGCGTCGCCGCGGCCACAAGGGTCGCGCCGGCGATCAGCCCGGCGGTGATTTTCGTCGAAAGCTTCACCCTCTGTCTCCTTCGGAAAACATATGGAACCGACGCGGAGCAGAGCTCTCCGGTTCCACCGTGCGCCTTTGTAGCTAAGTCCATATGAACCAAGGCGGAACGGCGCGTTCAGGAAAGGGCGGCTGCGAACCTCCGCAAGGCCGCCGCAAGGTCGGCGATCAGGTCGTCGGGGTCTTCCAGCCCGATGTGGAGCCGGACCAGCGGCCCTTCGGCGTGCCACGGCACCGCGGTGCGCATCCGCTCAGGATCGGCGGGTATGACGAGGCTTTCGAACCCGCCCCAGCTGAAGCCGATGCCGAACAGCTCCAGGCCGTCGATCAGCGCCGCGCGCGCCGCGTCGTCGCCGCCGTTCAGGACGAAGCCGAACAGGCCCGACGCGCCGGCGAAGTCGCGCGTCCAGAGTTCATGGCCGGGGCATCCGGGCAGCGCCGGGTGCAGCACCCGCGCCACCTGCGGCTGTTCCGCCAGCCAGCGCGCGACCTTCAGCGCGCTCGCCTGATGCTGCGCCAGCCGCACGCCCATCGTCCGGAGGCCGCGCGAGCCAAGCCAGGCATCGTCGGGCGCGGCATGCTGGCCGAGCTGATAGGTCGCCTGCCGCAGCTTCCCCCAAGCGGACGGCGCGGCAGTGACGGCGCCGAGCATCGCGTCGGAATGGCCGACGACATATTTGGTGCAGGCGAGGATCGAGAGATCGACGCCCTTTTCGATCGCCCGGAAATAGAGCGGCGTCGCCCAGGTGTTGTCGAGCAGCGTGGCGACGCCCCGCGCTTTCGCCGCCGCGCAGATCGCCGGCACGTCCTGAACTTCGAATGTCAGGCTGCCGGGGCTTTCCATGAAGATCGCGCGGGTCTTGTCGCCGATCAGACCGGCGATCCCGGCGCCCACCAGCGGATCGTAGAAGCGCGTGGATATGCCGAAACGCTTCAGCAGGCCGTCGCAAAGCGCGCGTGTCGGCTCATAGGCGCTGTCGACCATCAGCAGCTCGTCGCCGGGCCCCAGCACCGCGAGCAGCGCCGTCGCCACCGCCGCCACGCCGGAGGGGTAGAGGAGCGTGCCTTCCGCCCCCGGCTCCAGTTCCGTCAGCGCGTCGGCCAGCGACCACTGCGTCGGCGTGCCGCGCCGGCCGTAATAGAGCCGGTGATGCGTGTCCTTCTGCCGCTCCTTCAGGTCGGCGACGCTGTCGTACAGGATCGTGGACGCGCGCCAGACCGGCGGGTTCACGATTCCTTGCGTCCACTCCGCCCGCCGCCCGGCGGTGACGAGTGTCGTGGCCGGGTTCTGCGTTTTGTCGCCCTTGCCTGCCGTCACGCCGCCGCGCCGACTTCCTTGGGCGTGGACGCATCCGCGCCCCATTCGCTCCACGATCCGTCGTAGAGCGCTGCGTCCTTGCCCAGCAGGTGCAGGCCGAACAGCAGCACGGATGCAGTGATGCCGGAGCCGCAGGTGGTCACGATCGGTTTGTCGAGATCGATTCCCGATTGCTCGAACGCCTGGCGGAGCGCGTCGCCGCGCTTATAGGTGCCGTCGCCATTGAACAGCTGCGTGTAGGGCAGGTTCTTCGAGCCCGGAATGTGCCCCGGCTGCACGCCCGGCCGTTCGGCGACCTGCCCCGCGAAGCGATCCGCGCCGCGCGCATCGAGCACCTGCTCGGCCCGGCTCCCGACATTCGCCTTCATCTGGTCGAGCGAGCGCACGCCTTTCGAATCCGCCCAGGCGGTGAAATGGCGGTGGCGCACCTGCGGCTTGCCGCTTTCGACCGGCCGCGATTCGGCGCGCCACTTGGCAAGCCCGCCGTCGAGGATCGCGACATCGTGCGCGCCGAAGGTGCGCAGCATCCACCATGCGCGCGCCGCCGTCTTGTAGGGCGACTGGTCGTAGACGACGATGCGGCTGCCGTCGCCCAGCCCCAGCGATTGCATCCGGCTGGCGAATTTCTCCGCGGGCGGCAGCATGTTGGGCAGCGAGGTGCTGGTGTCGGCCAGCTCGGCCAGGTCCATGAACACCGCGCCCGGAATATGCGCCTGCTCGTATGCGGCGGCGGCATCGCCGTCGCCCGGCATCAGCCAGGTGGCATCGACGACGCGCAGATCGACCGCGCTCAGTTCCTTTTCCAGCCAGTCGGTCGAAACCAGGGCGTCCATGCGTGCTCCTCCGTTCAGATGGGCTTAGTCAAACCCGTAACGCTTGGGAACCGATTCCGCCGCAGGGAACATCCGGCACGGCGCATCGTAAGTTCCACGCCACCAGGGGTTGCGGATGACGGAACACGGCTCGCGCACGTCGATCATTGCCGCGCTGATCGGTAACCTGCTGATCGCCATCACCAAGGGCGTGGCGGCGGCGCTGTCGGGCAGCTCGGCGATGCTGAGCGAAGCGGTCCATTCGCTGGTCGATTCGGGCAACGAAGTGCTGCTGCTCTACGGCCAGCACCGCGCCGCCCGCCCGCCCGACGAGCAGCACCCGTTCGGCTATGGCCGCGAGCTTTATTTCTGGTGCTTCGTGGTCGCGCTGCTGATCTTCGCGGTCGGCGCCGGCGTCTCCGTCTATGAAGGCGCGATCCACATCCGCCATCCGGAGCCGAACACGCGGCCCACGCTCAGCTATATCGTGTTCGCGCTCGCCTTTATTTTCGAGAGTGCGTCCTGGTGGTTCGGCTGGCGTGCCTTCCGCCATGCCAAGGGCAAGCTGAAATGGTGGATCGCGGTGAAGTCCAGCAAGGACCCGACCAGCTTCATGGTCTTTTTCGAGGATTCGGCTGCGCTTGCCGGCATCGTCATCGCCGCGATCGGCACCTATGCGTCGGTCACGCTGGGCAAGCCCTGGATCGACGGCGCTGCCTCGATCCTGATCGGCGGCGTGCTGGCGGCCGTCGCGGTCGTGCTCGCGCGCGAAAGCAAGGCGCTGCTGATCGGCGAGCGCGCCTCGCCGGTTCTGACCGAGTCGATCAAGCAGATGGCGAACGCCGATCCGTGCGTACGCTCGGTCGAGAGCATCACCACGTCGCAGCTGGCGCCGAACATGGTGTTCGCGGCACTGGGCGTGCAGTTCGACGATTCGCTGCGGGTGAACGACATCGAGCGCCTGATCGCCCGGCTGGAACACCGCATCCGCGCCGAGCACCCTGAGCTGTTCCGGATCTTCGTTCGCCCGCAGCCGCGTGAGGGTGACGGCTAGGCGGCCGCGGCTCAGGTTTGTTGCGGTCTCGCCATTTCCGAATCCGCTTCGGACCGTACCGGCAGGTCGAAGGACGAGACCAGCGCGACGAGCTCCGCCCGGCGATGGACGCCGGTCTTCTCGAACAGGCGCAGCAGGTGCGTGCGCACGGTCGCTTCGCCGATTCCGAGCGTTCCGGCAATCGCGGCATTGCCCTTGCCTTCGACCACCTCCTTCAACACGCGCGCCTCGGCGGGGGTCAGGTCGAACAATTCGGCGATGATGTCCGCGCCGGCGCCGTTGCGCCGGTTCGACGGCGACACGAAGACGGCAGCGACGGCCGCGGCGCTGGTCCCGGCCCTCTCGATCCGTGGACGAAGCGGCAGCACATGGAGAATGCGCTCGTTCCCCTGGTCCCCGCGCACCGGAACGTTGAAGCCTTTGCGTCCGATCGCACCGGAGCCGTTCGCCGCCTGTCGTATGGCGACGGCCAGCGCCTTGTCCGCGCCCGGGCGGGTGAGGCGCAGCCGTTCTTCTCCCAGGCGGATAGCGTCGGCGCGGTCCAGCAGCTCATGCGCCGCGGGATTGGCGTGGATCACCCGACATTCGGCGTCGACCAGCAAGACGGCGGCGGCAAGTTCATGAATGACCGCCTCGAACGTGGCCGCGGTCGCGGTCTTCAGATCGAGCAGCCGGCTGATCGTGATCGCGCGCTGCAGATGGGGGAGCAGCAGCGCTGCGGCCTCGATCTCCTCGTCCCCGATCGGACCGTCGCGCCGATGCCGGCCCAGCCCGACGGACCCGACCGCTTGATCGTCGCGGGCAACGACCAGAGCCATCACGTCGATGAGCCCCTGCGGCTCCGCCCATTCCTTGCGGTAGCGGCCGGTCGCGAGCGCGGCGGGGTTGATCCGTGAGAGCACCGCGGGCTCGTGGAGAGGATGCGTCAGGATGACGTGCGGACCGCCCCATTGTTCGACGATCTCGCTGCCATAGTCGTCCATTCGGGAACGCCAGGGTTCGCTGACCCCGCTGCTGATGCTCAGCCGCACCGCGCCCGATCGCAATTCGATCAGGGTAAGCGCGGAATGGTGAAAGCGCAGTTCGCGCCGCACGCACGTCAGCACGTCTTCCCAGCGCGCCGGGTCCAGCGCGCAATCGTAGATCGTGCCGATCAGGTCAGAGAATGACGATGCCGACCGCACAATGGATGCCCCCCTCATCCTTGTCGTACAGCCGTTTAGCTCAATTTCGTCGCGATCTCCACCGAACGGTGGACGCAACTTCTCTCTCCGACCGTCACCATGATCGCTGCCAACCCAGGTCTGGCCAGCGGAGCAGGCCAGGGTGCCTATCAACTGAAAAAGGGGTGAGTGAAATGCTGTGCAAGACCAAAGCCATCGCCGCTTTGCTGGCCGGTGCCGCGATCGCGGGCGGAGCCGATGCCGCGACCGATCCGGCCGGCGATTTCCTGGCGACCTACACCGGTGCGCTCAATCCCAATCTCGACTTCACGTCGGCCGAGGCCCGGTTCGACGGAAGCAATTACAATCTGAAGCTCACGCTGAACGGCGCGGTCGGCGCGCCGGCCGGGCAGCTTTATGTCTGGGGCATCAATCGCGGCGCCGGAACCGCTCGCCTGAACGACCTTGCCGGGCCCGACCTCGACCCGACCGTCAAATGGGATTCGCTCGCGGTGCTGACGCCGGACGGCACGATGCGCGTGGTCGTGCTTCCGCCGGCCGGTCCGCCGGCCGTCACCGCGTTCGCCGGGGGCGCCGTGATCGACGGCAACACCGTGTCCGCCTCGGTGCCCCTCAGCCTGCTGACCAGCCGCGGCTACGATCCCGGCAGCTACATTTTCCAGCTGTGGTCGCGGCTCAGGGCGAATCCGGCGGTCGACGGCCCGAACAGCGAGATTGCGGACTTTGGCCCGCGCCTGTTCGCGAGCATCCCGGAGCCGGGGAGCTGGGCCATGATGATCGGCGGCTTCGGCCTTGCCGGTTTCGCCGCGCGCCGTCGCCGGGTCCGCATCGCTCTTGCTTGATCCATTCAGGAGGAAACAATCATGAAAGTTCTTGTTCGTGCGGCATTGCTTGCCGCCGCTTCCGTGGTCATGACCGCGCCGGCCGCGGCCCTGACCTATGCCAGCTCGGTCGTGGCAAGCGGGCTCAACAATCCCCGCGGGGTCACCTTCGGGCCGGACGGCAGTCTCTATATCGCCGAAGGCGGCGTGCCGACGGCGGGCGGGCCCAGCACGATCGTGCGCGGCAATGTCGCGGCGCTGTCGCAGACGGGCTCGATCACCCGCGTCGCCGGCGGCGTGCAGCAGCGCATCGTCTCCGGCCTGCCGTCGCTGGGCATCCTCGCGACCGGCGAGACTGCGGGGCCCAGCGACATCGTGTTCGGCGCCGACGGTACGGGCTATCTGGCGATCGGGCTCGGCGCCGACCCGGCGCTGCGCACGACCGCCCTGGCGGCGGGCGGCGGGCGACTGGGCAAGGTCGTCACCTTTACCGGCGGCATCGCCGACTTTGCCGATGTGGCAGCCTATGAAGGCGCGCACGATCCGGTCGGCGGCCTCATCGAGAGCAACCCGTTCCACATGGTGCAGGGGCCGAACGGCCTGCTGGTGACGGACGCCGGCAGCAACACGCTGCTGAACGTCGCTCCGGACGGCAGCGTGTCGCTGGTCGCCGCCTTTCCGGGCCGGCCGATCGGGCCGCCCGTGCCGATGAGCGATGCGGTGCCGACGGGGCTCGCGATCGGGCCGGACGGCAACATCTATGTCGCCGAGCTGACCGGATTTCCGTTCACCCAGGGCGCGGCGCGAATCTATCGCGTCACGCCGGGCGGCGCGGTGGACGTCGCCTATGACGGCTTCACCACGATCAGCGATCTCGCCTTCGGCAGCGACGGCAGCCTCTATGTGCTGGAGGTCGACAGCAACGGCCTCGCCACGCCTGGCGGCACCGGCGCGCTGATCCGGATCGCGCCCGGCGGCGCCCGGTCAACGCTATTTAGTCAGGGACTAATCACGCCAACCGGCCTCGCAATCGGCTCCGACTCCGCCTTCTACGTCTCCAACTTCAGCGCGGTCTCCGGGCGCGGCGAAGTGCTGCGCATCGCTGCGGTCCCTGAGCCGGCGCAATGGGCAATGATGATCCTCGGCTTCGCTGCGGCCGGCTGTCTGGCCCGGCGGCGGCGTGTCGCAATCGCCTGACTCACGGTGTCAGTCGGTCGGGAGGGCGCAGGTCACAGCCGCACCAGCATCTTGCCTGTGTTGGCGCCGCTGAACAGGCCCAGGAATGCGTCCAGGGTCGAATCCAGCCCCTCCCGTACCGTCGTCCGCGCCTTGATCTTCCCGCCGGTCACCCAGGCGCCCATTTCCTGCTGGAAGGTGCCGATCTCGGGGAAATAGTCGGTCCAGATAAAGCCGCGCATGGTGAGGCGCGTCGGGATGGTGCGGATGATGTAGCGCAGCTCCTGCGGCTTGCCGTCATTATAGACGTCGATCATGCCGCAGATCGCGAAGCGGGCGCGTTCGCGGGCGGTCGCGAAGGCCGCGTCGAGATGCTCGCCGCCGACATTGTCGAAATAGACGTCGATGCCGTTCGGCGCGGCTTCCATCAGCTGCGGCAGCACCGGCCCCGCCTTGTAGTCGATGCACGCATCGGCGCCGAGCTCCTTCACGAATGCGACCTTGTCCGGCCCGCCGGCCGAGCCGATCACGGTCATGCCTTTCAGCTTCGCGATCTGAACGACAGCCGAGCCGACCGCGCCCGCGGCGGCCGAGACGAAGACGATGTCGCCCGCCTTGGCTTCGGCGGTGCGGAGCAGGCCGAAATAGGCGGTGCCGCCGGTGAGCCCCAGATTGTGCAGCCAGACGTCGTCGGACACGCCCATGTCCGCCGGCAGCTTCTGCGGCATCGATTCGGCGCCGATCGTCGCGGTGTCGCGCCAGCCGGCCATGTGCAGCACCTTGTCGCCGGGCGCGAAGCCGGGGTTCTTACTCTCGATCACTTCGCCGACCGCGCCGCCCGTCATCGGCTCGCCGAGCTGGAACGGCGGCACATAGCTTTTCACGTCGTTCATGCGCCCGCGCATGTACGGATCGACGGACAGCCACAGGTTGCGCACGCGCAACTGGCCATCGGCGAGCGGCTGGTCGGGCAGATCGGCCAGATCGAAGTCGCTCGGCTGCGGCATCCCCTTCGGCCGCGATTTCAGCACCCAGGCGCGCATCGTGATGTCCTCCCTTTGTTTGAAGGCACCTTAGGCGGCGCGTGGCACAAAACAAATCCTCCCCGAGCTAGCTCGGGGAGGAAGTCAGACTAGCGATCCTCATAGGTGCCCGAGAAGCTGCGGTTCAGCATATGGGCGCCTTCGCCGCGGCGCTGGTCCTCGCTTTCGAACAGCGCACGGCGATTCTCCTCGTCGCGCCACTGGTCCCTGGCCTGGTCCGCGGTCTTGTTGATCGTGACCTTATCGTCGACCGACTGGATCCACGAGCAGGGGATCGAGTGGTGATGGCCGCCGGCCGCCGGATCGCTCTTGGTCAGGATGATGCGGTCCCCCGCGACCTTGTCGACCGTGCCGAGATGCTCGCCGTCCGACCCGCAGACCTCCATATGCTCGCGGACGCTCCGCATGCTGGAGCGCTGCTGCTGGCGATTGCTGCGCCAGTTCGAGAATTCGCTGTGGAACTTGTCCCGGTTCTCGCGGCGATATTCGTCATAATCGCGGTCGAGCGCATCCATCTGCTGCCGGCGCCAGTCGCGGCAATTCTCATCGTGCGGATGAGAGCCCTGGCCGCGCCAGTCGCCGCTGCCCATGCCGGCCCGCCCGCTGCCGTAGCCGCCGCGGTCTTCATAGCGCCCGCCGCGCGTCCGATAGTCGCTGGTGCCGCCATAGCGCGAGCCGGCCGCTTCATAGCCGCCGCTCGATTCGCGCCGGCTGCGCCAGTCGCGGTCGCTCCAGCCGCCGCGGTCGCCGCCGCCCCAGGGTTCGCTTGCGTCCTGGCGGAAATCGCGCTGCCGATCGCGCATCGCTGCGCTCAGGCTGCCGCTGCCATAGCCGCGGTCGCGGTCATAGTCCCGGCCATAGCCGCGGTCTTCGCTGCGCCAGCCGCGCTCGCGGTCGTCGTCGTCGCTGAACCAGGAGCGGATCTCGTCGCCGGCCCTTTCGAAGAAGCCGCGGTCATTGTCGCTGCGGTGGTCGCTGCCGCGCCAGTCGTCGCGCCGGCCTTCGCCGCGCCGGCCATATTCGCGGCCTTCGTAATAGCGGTCGCTGGGGCTGCCATAGCCGCGGTAATTGTCCCGGTCTGCCATTTTCGGATGCTCCTTTCGTTCAAGGTCTCGAGGCGCGGCGCGACCTGCGCGGCCACGCACTCCCGTCCGAATCAGCGCATCCGCTCCCGCTTGGTTCCGGTCGGAACGGGCCTGTGCGACGAAGCGTGTTGCATCGTGCGGGAGGCGCGAGTAAGGGCCCTGCTTCGCGCCGCCAGCCGGCGCCGGGAACATGGTGCGGGGCCGTAGCTCAGCTGGGAGAGCGCGTCGTTCGCAATGACGAGGTCAGGGGTTCGATCCCCCTCGGCTCCACCATTGTCCGCTCTTGGATCGCACAGCCTCAGACGAAATGACGGAACCCTGACGCGCAAGTCGCGCGTTGGCTGTTCTGTGGCTTGTCGGCAACGTCTCACAGCCGATCTGCTACGCGAAAGCTACCTTGCTGACTTAACTCGATATTAACGTTTGGAGCTCAAAGGTTAACTGGTTAATGAGGCGCTTGGGCGCGCACGGGGTCGCCGCGCGCACCGACATGACGAGGGGCCGCAGTTATGCGCGTTTTGCTGATCGAAGACGAGCCGACGACCGCCAAGGCGATCGAGATGATGCTGAATGCGGAGGGTCTGAATGTCTATTCGACCGACCTGGGCGAGGAAGGCCTCGATCTGGGCAAGCTCTATGATTACGACATCATCCTGCTCGACCTGAACCTGCCGGACATGCACGGCTACGACGTGCTGAAGAAGCTCCGCACCTCGAAGGTCCAGACGCCGGTGCTGATCCTGTCGGGCATCAGCGAAATGGATTCGAAGGTCCGCTCGTTCGGCTTCGGCGCCGACGATTACGTGACCAAGCCTTTCCACCGCGACGAGCTGGTCGCCCGCATCCACGCGGTCGTGCGTCGCTCCAAGGGCCACTCCCAGTCGGTCATCCGCACCGGCAAGCTGGCCGTCAATCTGGACGCGAAAACGGTCGAGGTCGACGGCGCCCGCGTGCACCTGACCGGCAAGGAATATGCGATGCTGGAGCTCTTGTCGCTCCGCAAGGGCACCACGCTCACCAAGGAAATGTTCCTGAACCACCTTTACGGCGGCATGGACGAGCCCGAGCTGAAGATCATCGACGTCTTCATCTGCAAGCTCCGCAAGAAGCTGAGCCTGGCGTGCGGCGGCGACAATTACATCGAAACCGTCTGGGGCCGCGGCTATGTGCTGCGCGATCCGCAGGAAGAACAGGCGCCGGCCACCGCCGCCGCCTGACGATTTCTCAGGGCGGGGAAACAACAAAGGCCGGCGGGGCGACCGCCGGCCTTTTTCTTCGTCTTCTCGACCGAAATCCGCTCGTCCCGAGCGAAGTCGAGGGGCGCTGCTCCGAAACCTTCAGCCGGCGCCCCTCGACTACGCGCTGCGCGCTCCGCTCGGGACGAGCGATCGGGATCGGTCAAACCGCAAAACTGCTCTAGCTCGCCAGCGCCAGATAGTCGTCGTTCAACGACATGCCCGGCGCGCTGAGGGCCAGCGCGAGCGCGGTGCCGCAGAAGCCGCATTGCGCCGTCACCCGCCCGATCAGCCAGTTGCTGTGTCCGCAACCGGGGCAGCGATTGGTCTCACCGGGATGATAGGCGACCTGATAGCCGCGATGAGCAAGGTCGATCGAATGAACAGTTGCCGTACGCATCAGCACCTCCTCTACGCGAGAGCGCTTCAAAACAGGGCATCAACTTACCACAGCTGGAATATAGCTAAAGTCTGTTAACCCTTATTCTCCGGTCATTAACCAGAGTCTCCGCGATTACATGATCTTTCAAAGGATCAACTCGCGATCAGGAATCCTGTTCCACGCCCGTGCCGAACGGAACCCGGCTGTTGCGAATCGGGACTCACGAGAGGGTTTCGGCGGCTTCCGGCTCGAACCGCACCCAGCCTTCGGCGGAGAGCTTCTCGACCGGCGTAAAGCGCGCCTTGTAGGCCATGCGCTTCGAGCCGCGCACCCAATAGCCGAGATAGACGTATGGCAGCCCGGCGGCGCGGGCGCGCAGGATATGGTCCATGATGATGAAGTTGCCGAGACCCGGCCGGTCGGCATGTTCGGCATCGTAGAAGCTGTAGATCATCGACAGGCCGTCGGCCTGGCGGTCGGTCAGGCAGGCGCCGACCAGCCTGCCGGGTGCAAAGCCCTGGCGCGGCTCGCGATACTCGATGATATGGGTGTGGACAGGGGTTTGCTCGACCATGTCGGCAAAGTCCATCTCGTCCATGTTGGACATGCCGCCGCCGGGGTGCCGCGACGCCAGATAGCGGCGCAGCAGCTGGAATTGCTCGTCGGTCGACCAGGGGCGGCACGCGGTCACTTCCAGGTCGCGGTTACGCTTCAGCAGGCGCTTCTGGCTGGAGCTCGGCTGGAACTCGTCGGCGACCACGCGCACCGACACGCATGCATTGCAGTCGGGGCAGCTCGGGCGATAGGCGACGCTCTGGCTGCGGCGAAAGCCGATCCGGCTGAGCGCATCGTTCAATTCGGCCGCATGCGCGCCGTTCAGCTCGGTGAACACCTTCCGCTCGAACTTGCCCGGCAGGTAAGGACACGGATTCGGGCTGGTCACGAAGAATCGCGGGAAGCGGAATGGTGCACTCACAGCCTGCCCTCTCAAGCGGAGAATCGCATCCCCGCCTGTTCATGAACGCTTATTCGACACCTGAGCTTCAATGAAAAGTGTGTTTACTTTCTTTATATCCTCAGGCGAGCTCGACCATGCTGACCTTGTAGTGCGCGGCGCGGAGCGCATCGATCAGGCGGTCGAGATGCGCCTGGTCCCGCGTTTCGCATTCGATGTCGGTGATCAGCCCCTTGGCAGGCAGGCTGGTGAACACCCGCTGGTGATAGACCTCGATGATGTTGACGTGCTGCTCGTCGAAGATCCGCGCGACATGGAACAGCGCACCGGGCCGGTCCTGCAGCCGCACCCTGAGCCGTGCCAGCCGGCCTGAACGGGCAAGGTCGCGCAGCAAGACGTTCGCGAGCAGCCGCGTGTCGATATTGCCGCCGCACAAAACGATGCCGACTTCGCGGCCCTTGAAGCGGGCGGGGTGCGCCAGCAGCGCCGCCAGCCCCGCCGATCCTGCGCCTTCGACGACGGTCTTCTCGATCTGCAGCAGCAGGCTGACCGCCCGCTCCAGATCGCGTTCGGAAACCAGCAGCAGCTCGTCGGCCAGCGCTTCGACGAAGCGCGACGTGAGCTCGCCGGGCCGCTTGACCGCGATGCCTTCGGCCAGCGTGTCGCCTTCGCAAGCCATGTCGAGCTGCTTCAGCGCGGCGTACATCGACGGGTAGAGCTCGGCCTGCACGCCGACCAGATCGATGCCCGGCTTCAGCGCGCGCGCGGCGGTGCCCATGCCGGAAAACAGGCCGCCGCCGCCGATCGGGATCACCAGCGTGTCGATGTTCGGCGCATCCGCCAGCATCTCCAGCGCGACAGTGCCCTGGCCGGCGATGATGTGCGGGTGGTCGAACGGATGCACGAAGGTCAGCCCGCGCTCCTCCTCCAGCCGGCGGGCATGGGCATAGGCGGCGTCGAACGTCTCGCCTTCCAGGATCACGGTTGCCTGATGGCTCTCGGTCTGGGTGACCTTCACCGTCGGCGTCGGCTTCGGCATCACGATCGTGACCGGAATGCCGAGTCGGTGGCCGTGATAGGCAAGGCCCTGGGCATGGTTGCCGGCCGATGCCGCGATCACGCCCTTGGCCCGCGCGTCGGCACTCATCTGCAACAGGGTGTTGAGCGCGCCACGTTCCTTATAGGCGGCGGTGAACTGATGATTCTCGAACTTCAGCCACACGCGCGCCCCGGTCATCTGCGACAGCGTCTGGCTGTGCAGCGTCGGCGTTCGCACGATCGAGCCGGCAATTCGCGTCGCCGCCGTCTGGATATCGGCAAGGCTGACGGGCAGTGCGTCGGGCGCGGGCGAAACTGCAGTGGCCATGGAGCGGCCTTAACCGCCGCGACCGCCGCTGTCATTCCCGCAGCGCTGGCAGGCTCGTTCAGGTTGCGATACGCTACCCAAATGGTGGTGTACGCGCAGCATGGCGGCCAACGCTGATCCGCGCCCTGGCCGGGCTGCGTCCGAGCAGGATGCGGAACTCGCCGCGATCTTCGCACAGACCGCGGCGGGGCTTGCGCAGGTCGAGCTGTCGGGACGCTTCACGCTCGTCAACGACCGCTTCTGCGAAATGGTCGGCCGCTCGCGCGAAGAGCTGCTGCAAATCACGATGCAGTCGATCACCCACCCCGATCATCTGGCGGAAAACGTGCCGCTGTTCGAGGCGGCGGTGCGCGACGGTACGCCGTACCGAATCGAGAAGCGCTACGTCCGGCCCGACGGTTCGATCATCTGGGTCGACAATTCCGTCTCGGTGATCCGAAAGTCCGACGGCTCGCCGTTCGGCGTGCTGGCAGCCAGCATCGATATCACCCGAAACAAAACCGTCGAGGATGCGCTTCGCGCGAGCGAGCTCAGGCTGCGCCTGGCGATGGACGCAGGCCGGATGGCGGTGTGGGAATATGACGTGCGCGCCGGCCGCATCCTTCATTCGAGCGACCTCAACCGCCTGCTCGGCTTCATCGAGACGCGCGAGGTCGCTTATGACGAATTCCGCGCGCGAATTGATCCCGAGGACCTTCAGCGCTTGTCGGCGACCGCGGTCGCCTCGCTTAAAAGCGGCGAGCCGCACTTCCAGGCCGAGGTCCGCTACCGGCTCAGCCGCGGCGATGTGCGCTGGCTGCTGATCAGCGCCGAATTCCAGCTATCGTCTGGCGGCGGCGTCGACCGGGTGATCGGGGTCGCGCTCGACATTACCGACCGCAAGCGCGACGAGGAGCATCAGCAACTGCTTCTCCACGAGCTTAATCACCGCGTGAAGAACACGCTCGCCGTCGTTCAGGCCCTCGCGCACCAAAGCTTTGCGGGCGGACGCGACATCGCGCGGCGCAAAGCCTTCGAGGGGCGGCTGGTCGCGCTCGCTGCCGCTCACAATCTGTTGACGCGGGAGAGCTGGGAGCCGGCCTCGATGATCGAGGTCATCCGGTCGGCGGCTGCTGCCTGCGATCCGAACAAGCAGCGCTTGCAGCTCGATGGCCCTGACATTCGCGTGCCGCCGAAGATGGCCGTGACACTTGCGCTCGCGATCCATGAGCTGTGCACGAATGCCGTCAAATATGGTGCACTGTCCAACGACTCGGGCAGGGTGACGATATCGTGGAGCGTCGCGGACAGGCGGCTGCGACTCGTCTGGATGGAAAGCGGCGGCCCGCGCGTGACGGCTCCGCGGCGGCGCGGGTTTGGCTCGATGATGCTGGAGCGAGCGCTTGCCAGCGAGCTGGTCGGCAGCGTCAGGCTCGAATTCGCGGCGTCCGGCCTTTGCTGTACGATCGATGCGCCGGTCGCAAAGGATTGGTTCATCGGCAGTTAAACTGCCGGCCGTGTCGATTCTGTCCTATCCGACTCTGCGGGCAATACGGTATCCAGATTCTGCGACCCGAAGGGCTCCCGAAAATCTTGGGGGTTCTTGACCTTACGGCCCGGTTGGACGTGTTCCGGCCGGGCCACTTTTTTGACGCCCTGCAATCGGCTATGGTGCTTGCCAGAAAAACAGGGGCGCATCGATGGTCGCGGTTTCGCTGGACTATGCCGCACCTGACGCGGCGCTGACGGACTATGTGTCCGTCTTCTATAATTTCCGCGCCGACGTCCCGCGATTCGAGGATGACGATCGCGCCGATCTGGCGCAGCTTCGCTTCATGCTGAAGGGATCGGGCGGCTATCGCTTCGCCGACGGCTACACGCAGGAAGGCCCGGAAATCCAGATCGTCGGCCCGACCATGGGCTGCACTCATCTTTACGTCGATGGACCGGCCGATGTGTTCGGCGCCGGCCTGCTGCCCGCCGGATGGGGCGCGACGATCGCGATCGACGCGTCGTCGCTGACCAATCGCGTGATCGACGCGACCGAGCTGTTCGGGCGCGAGCTGCGCGACGTCGCCGACCGGTTGCGCGCGACCGAGTCGCTCGATGAGAGAGTCGCGATCGGCAACGAGCTGGTCCGCGACCTGGTCGCCCGCGGTCACGGCCAGTCGCGCTGGTTCACGCGCACCGTCGATCAGTGGCTGCAGGCGAGCCTCAGCCCCGAAGTCGACGATCTGGTCGCGGCGGCGCGACTGTCCCGCCGCCAGGTGGAGCGCCTGTGCAAGCGGCTCTACGGCGCTCCCCCCAAGCTCCTGTCGCGCAAATATCGCGCGCTTCGGGCGGCGGTGGTTCTGGCCAAGGGCGAGGCCGGCATCGCCGAGCTGCTGGAGCAGGGCTTTTACGACCAGTCCCACTGCATCCGCGAGATCAAGCGCTTCACCGGCGTCACGCCGACCCGCATCCAGGGCGACCTGAACGAGCTCACCCGCCTCACGATGAAGCGCACCGAGTTCGCCGGCCAGGTCGCCCCGCTGGTTGCGGAAGCCTAGGCTGCCGCCTGTCCCCGCGCGGCACCCGCCGCCTTGACGAACTCCCAGACCTCCATCGAGAAGGGCGGCTTCTGCTCGTGCTGCCATTCGCCCATGTTGTCGTACAGGCGATTGGCGCCCGCCATCATCTCGGGCGTCGCGACGTCGGTGAACGGCTTCAGCAGCGCCTTCCATTCGTCCAGGAATGCCTGTGCCTGCTTGCTCGCAGGATCGAGCGGCAGAGCGCGCTCGATCCGCTCGCCAAGCTCGGCCCATTTGCGGCTGTATTCCGCCTGGTCGAAACCGGGCGGGACCTCGTCCATCCGGTCGGCCCAGCGGGCTTTTTCCTCCGGGGTTATATAGCGGTCGGTGATCCGCTGCCAATTTTCGGCTTCCATCGTCGCGTTCCCTTGTTTGATCAGCGAGCAGAGCGTCGCGACGTCGATCGGCTCGCCACGATCGATGCGGGACTGAACGGAAAGAAGCAGCGTGCGCGCCTGCGCGACCTCCGCCGCGCGCGCCTCGATCTCGGCCAGCTGCGCCTCGACCAGCCGGGCCAGATCGACCGACTTGCCTTCGAGCATGCGCGCGATCGCCGACAGCGCGAAGCCGGCGCGCTTCAGCGCGACAATCGCATTCAGCCGCGCCATCTCGCCCGGCCCGAACCACCGTCGCCCGCCTTCGGTGCGGAGTGGCCTGATCAGGCCACGCGCCTCGTAAAAGCGCAACGCGCGCGAGGTCAGCCCCGTCCGCCGCGCCACTTCGGAAATGTCGAACGCATCCATGCGAATCGCTGTAGCGCTTGACGTAAGGTCAAGTGCAAGGGGCTTGTGGACGGTGCCCACCCAGGCTACCTTAGCTAAGGTGGACTAAGGAGTTGACCCGTGTCGATCGTAAACGTCCATGAGGCAAAGACGCACCTGTCGCGCCTGATCGAGGCGCTGGTCTCCGGGCGCGAAAAGGAAATCACGATCGCGCGCAACGGCGTGCCCGCGGTCACGATGACGGCGGCAAAAGCAGAGCGCAAGCCGCGCGTCTTTGGCCTAGGCAAAGGCAAATATACGCTGGTCGAAGATTTCGATCGCGACGATGAGCTGATCGCCCGCATGTTCGAGGGCGAAGCGGACGAATGAGGCTGTTGCTCGACACGCACGTCGCGCTCTGGTTCGTCCTCGGCAACGAAAAGCTCGCGCCGCCTGCTCGGGCATTGATCGCCGATCCGGGAAACGATGTGTTCGTGAGCATCGTTTCGCTCCTCGAAATCGCGATCAAGAACAACATCAGGAAATCAGGTCCGGACTCGATCGGCATCAGCATGACCGAGGCGCAGGCGCTTTTCCTGGCAGACGGGCTTGAGCCCCTCGACCTGCGGCCTACGCAGCTTGTGGCGATCGAAACCATGCCACTGCACCACAGAGATCCATTCGATCGCCTTTTGGTCGCGCAAGCGCAAGTGGAGCAATTGCGCCTCGTGACAGTCGAACGCCGGCTGGCGGAATATGGCGAGGCCGTTCTTCTGGTCTAACCGACCAGCAATCCCGCCAGCGCCGCGCTCATCAGGTTGGAGAGCGACCCGGCGGCCAGGGCGCGCAGGCCGAGGCGGGCGATCACCGGGCGCTGGTTGGGGGCGAGGTTGCCCGTCACCGCCATCTGGATCGCGATCGAGCTGAAGTTCGCGAAGCCGCACAGCGCGAAGGTCACGACCGCGACCGTCTGCGGCGACAGCGTGTTCTGGATCTTGCCGAGCTCGATGAAGGCGACGAACTCGTTCAGCACCATCTTGGTGCCGAACAGGCCGCCGGCCACGCCCGCTTCGTCCCACGGCACGTTCAGCAGCACCATGATCGGGCGGAAGATGTAGCCGAGCAGCCGCTGGAAACTGAGATTTCCGAAGAATTCGGCGGCTGCGGAGCTGAACGGCATGCCCCAGTCCGCGGCGGTCTGCACCAGCCAGGCCCCGACGCCTCCCAGCAGCCCGTTCAGCAATGCGACCAGCGCCACAAAGGCCAGCACCATCGCGCCGACCGCGACGGCCAGCTTGACGCCGGTCTGGGCGCCTTGCGCTGCTGCCATGATGATGTTGGCCGGGCGCTCCTCGTCGTGCGTCGCTTCGGCGAGCGAGACGGTCTCGCCGGCGCTTTCGGGCTCGACCACCTCGTCCGGCTCCGGCGTGGCGATCTCGTCTGGCATGATGATCTTCGCCATCAGCACGCCGCCCGGCGCCGACATGAAGCTCGCGGCGAGCAGGTACGGCAGCAGCTGCGCCCCGATCATCGATGCATAGGCGCCGAGGATCGTGCCCGCGACGCCGGCCATGCCGACCGTCATCATGCAGAAGAGCTGCGACTGGGTCAGGCTCGCAAGATACGGCCGGATGACGAGCGGGCTTTCCGACTGGCCGACGAAGATGTTGGCGGCCGAACCCAGGCTCTCGACACGGGTGATGCCGGTCACCACGCGGATCGCCCCGCCCACCCAGCGGATGATGAACTGCATCACGCCCAGGTAATAAAGGATCGAGATCAGCGAGGCGAAGAAGATGATCACCGGCAGCGCCGCGATCGCGAAGCTGTTCGCGCCCATTTCGGGCGAGGCGAGCGGGCCGAAGATGAAGTCGGTGCCCGCCTTCGCATAGCCGAGCAGGTTCGACACGCCGCGCGACATCGCGCCGATCACTTCGCGCCCCCAGCCGGTTCCCAGCACCAGCAGCGCGAAGCCCGCCTGCAGCGCGAAGGCAGGAACGACCACGCGCAGCCGGATCGCGCGGCGGTTGGTCGACAGCAGCAAGGCAAGGCCAAGGATGACCGCTATGCCGGCCAGCCCGATCAGGATGCGATTCATATGTGTGAGTGAGTCCCCTAAGCGACGCGGACGTTACACAGCGCGCCGCTGAGGGGAAGCGGAAAAACTCAGCCGACGCTCAGCGTTCCCGACCCGATCGGCACGCGCGGGGCGAACATCGAGGTGACGCTGCTGGCGACCAGCCCGATCAGGAAGAACAGCAGGATCGCGGCGACGATCGTCACGACCGTATACGCCATGGCCTTGTCCTGCGGCACCCGCATCAGCCGCGGCGCACCCAGCCACAGCAGGTAGAGGCTGTAGAGCCCCAGGATCGCGAGCCATGCGAGCGCGGGCACGATCTGGAAAACCCCGGCGATCCATGAGGCCGTGCAGGCATAGGCGGCGACCTTCATCGCCTGCACCTCGTTCTTCTGCCCTCCGAAATTGGGGGCGAGCGCATTGAGGATCATCGCCAGCACCCACACGCCGACCAGCGCCGCGATATAGGTGGCGATCGCGGTGGACAGCGCCGCGCCGAAGCTCAGGCGGTAAGTGAAGCCGAGCAGGCGGATGCCGAACACGCTCATGCCGATCAGCCCCGCGATCGGCCCGATCGCCGCCAGCGGCACGACATAGGATTTGAAGATGCCCGCGACGGTCGCGGGCTCGGCATCGATGCGGCCCCATTCGTCCTTGGGCTGCATCAGGATGTTGCGGACACGATCGGCAAGCGAGGTGGTCGAAGGCTGCGGAAGCTCGGCACTCATTCAAGGTCCCCTCTTCTTTTGTCCCGGGCGGATCATGCGCCCGGCGTTGCGCCCACGCAACCGCCGTCCCATATCGCCGGCCATGAGCGGGAATGACCACGGCCTGCCGCAATGGCATGGCACCACGATCCTTTCGGTCCGGCGGAACAACAAGGTCGTCATCGTCGGCGACGGGCAGGTCTCGATGGGCCAGACGGTGATGAAGCCCAACGCAAAGAAGGTGCGCAAGCTGGGCGACGGCTCGGTGATCGGCGGCTTCGCCGGCGCCACCGCCGATGCGTTCACGCTGTTCGAGCGGCTGGAGCGCAAGCTGGAGCAGCACCACGGCCAGCTGCTGCGCGCCGCGGTCGAGCTCGCCAAGGACTGGCGCACCGATAAGTATCTGCGCAACCTCGAAGCGCTGATGATCGTCGCCGACAGGCAAGTGACGCTGATCCTGACCGGCAATGGCGACGTGCTGGAGCCCGTGAACGGTATCGCCGCGATCGGATCGGGCGGCAACTACGCCCTGGCGGCCGCACGCGCGCTGGCCGAATACGAGCCGGACGCGGAGACGCTGGCGCGCAAGGCAATGGCCGTCGCCGCCGACATCTGCGTCTATACCAACGACCAGCTGACGATCGAAAGCCTCGACTCCAGCACCTGAAAACCTCCGTTCGTGTCGAGCGAAGTCGAGACACGGCCGGTCACCTTACAATCGTCTCTCGACCTCGCTCGAGACGAACGGGTTCAAAGTTCCAAGATGCAAGACAATCTCACTCCCAAAGCCATTGTCGCTTCCCTCGACGAACACATTATCGGCCAGACCGAGGCCAAGCGCGCGGTCGCGGTTGCGCTGCGCAACCGCTGGCGCCGGCAGAAGCTGGAACCGGCCCTGCGCGACGAGGTCACGCCCAAGAACATCCTGATGATCGGACCCACCGGCTGCGGCAAGACCGAGATCAGCCGCAGGCTGGCGAAGCTCGCCGACGCGCCGTTCGTGAAGGTCGAGGCGACCAAGTTCACCGAGGTCGGCTATGTCGGCCGCGACGTCGAGCAGATCGCCCGCGACCTGGTCGAGGAAGCGATCAGGCTGGAAAAGGAACGCCGCCGCGCAGCCGTGATCGACAAGGCCGAGGCGGCTGCACTGGACCGGCTGCTCGATGCGCTGACCGGCAAGGGATCGAGCGAGGCGACCCGCGCCGCCTTCCGCCAGCGCTTCGAGGAGGGCGTGCTCGACGACAAGGAAATCGAGGTCGAGCTCGCTCACCAGCCGCAGATGCCGTTCGACATTCCCGGCATGAACGGTCAGGTCGGGATGATCAACCTGTCCGACATCATGTCCAAGGCGATGGGCGGCGGCCAGACCAAGAAGCGCAAGATCAATGTCCGCGCCGCCTGGGAGAAATTGCTGGAGGAAGAGGCCGACAAGCGCCTCGACAAGGACGAAGTCAGCCGCCAGGCGCTCGCCGATGCCGAAGCGAACGGCATCGTTTTCCTCGACGAGATCGACAAGATCGCGGTCAGCGACGTGCGCGGCGGCTCGGTCAGCCGCGAAGGCGTGCAGCGCGACCTGCTGCCGCTGATCGAAGGCACGACTGTCGCGACCAAATACGGGCCGATGAAGACCGACCATATCCTCTTCATCGCGTCAGGGGCGTTCCACGTCGCCAAGCCCAGCGACCTGCTGCCGGAACTCCAGGGGCGGCTGCCGATCCGGGTCGAGCTGAAGGCGCTGACGGAAGAGGACTTCGTGCGCATCCTGACCGACACCAAGGCGTCGCTGCCCCAGCAATACAAGGCGCTGATCGCCACCGAAGGGGTGGAGATCGACTTCACCGACGACGGCATCGCCGCAGTCGCGCGGATCGCTGCGGAAGTGAACGGCCAAGTCGAAAATATCGGCGCCCGCCGGCTGCAGACGGTCATGGAAAAGCTGCTGGAACAGGTCAGCTTCGACGCCGAGGACCGCAAGGGCGAGAAGCTGGTTATCGACCGTGCCTATGTCGAAGCGCAGCTCAGCGACATCGCGCGCGATACGGATTTGTCGAAGTACGTGCTTTAGAGCACTTCTTCGATGCTGGAGCCATAGCGCTCGTCCCGAGCGAAGCGAAGCGCGTAGTCGAGGGGCGCTTGGCTGGGAGCGGCGCCCCTCGACTACGGCCTTCGGCCTCCGCTCGGGACGAGCGACTAACGGCGGACGCAATCGAACAACGTCACGCCCGTTCCAGCACGTCGTGCAGGCGGGCTTCGGCGTCGCCTTCGGTCATGTCGATCTCGAAGGTCGCGGCGATCCGGCCTTCGCCGCCCATCGGCAGCGGATAGCGGGCTTCGGCGACCAGGATCGGCGTGCCGGCGTCGCTCGGCAGCACCACCCGGGTGTCGACGCTCTCGTCCGCGCCGGCTGCCACGTCCACCGTGGCAACGTCGGCCGCCGAACGCGTCTCGATCAGCGCCTGTTCGCTGTCCGACGATTCGGCGCCGCTGAGCATCCAGGTCGACACCTTCACGTCATGCGCGGGTGCGTCGCCAGAGTTGCTGACCGTCACTTCGACTTCCAGCGAATCCTCGGCGCGGACTGGGCGCAGGCCGATGTCGATCCACGGGCGGCCCGCGGCATCGGCCGCAGCGACCGGCGCCGCGGCGAGCGGCGCCTCGATCACCGGCTCTTCGACCACGGTTTCTTCGGCCGGCGCATAATAAGTGTCGTCATAGGCCTCGGCGCGCGACCGGCGGCGGCGCGAGAGCAGCCAGGCGGCGAGCGCCAGGATCGCGATCACCGGGATTGCGAGCATGCCCCAGGCGGCCGCGCTGCTCAGTTCCTCAGGCTGCGCCTCGGGGGCAGGGACCGGCGCGACGGCAGGTGCCGCGGCGGGGGCCGGAAGCGGCGCCGCGCTGACCGGCGCTGGAAGCGGCTCGGCAGGCGCAGCCTCAGGCGATGGTGCCGCAACCGGGGTAGCGGCAGCCTGCGGAGCAGCGCGGGCAGCACGGCTTGTCGCCGCGGGTGCCGGCGCACGCGCGGTGCGCCGCGCCGGAGCGGTCGCGGCGGGTGCCTCCGTCGCCGTCGCTTCGGGCGGCGGGGCAGGCGGCGGAGGCACGTTCTGGACCACCGCCGATTGCGGCGCGAAAGTGATCGACGGCGATGCGGTCGGAGCCGGCGCCGGAGCGGCCGCTTCGGGCGTCGTCACCGGCGGCGGTGCCGGGGTCAGGATGGGCGGGGTGACCGACTGCACGTCTTGCGCAGCGGCAGGGATCGCGGCGGAACCAAGCAACAGACCGAGCGCGACCCGGCGAGCGATGTGATTCTGTGTCATAGTCGCAGCGCAACGGCCTTTCGGCTCGACTGGTCGCAAGCGTTGCGACCAGCCGTGCTCCCGGATCGCCCAGCGGCAAGTCCATTGGACAATTTCGGCTTTACTTTCGCGTGCGACCCCTTTGACAGGCGGCGTCTGCGCCCCTATATCGCGCGCCTCACCACAGTTTTCGGGAAATGGCTCGCAATGGCGCGGCGTGCCGAACGAATGGAAGACTGTCGGTTGGCCAGGACGCTTGAAGCTGCGGTTCTCTTGACGGGAGCACGCGGCTTTTTGCGTCTTGATCGCGTCCCGATTCTAACGGCGAGGCACTAAACCCCCATGGCGACTCAGGCAGTTCCGGCTTCGGCTGGCCGCGCGTCCAAGCGCATCCGCAAGGTCTTCGGCAATATCCACGAAGTGGTGCAGATGCCGAACCTGATCGAGGTCCAGCGCGAAAGCTACGAACAGTTCCTGCGCTCCGATCCGTCGATCGGCTATGTCTCCGGCCTGGAAAAGACGCTGCGCAGCGTCTTCCCGATCCGCGATTTCGCCGGCACCGCCGAGCTCGATTTCGTCCATTACGAGCTGGAGCCGCCGAAATACGACACCGACGAATGCCGCCAGCGCGGCATCACCTTCGCGGCGCCGATGCGCGTCACGCTGCGCCTGATCGTGTTCGAGGTCGATCCCGATACCGAAAGCCGCTCCGTGCTCGATATCAAGGAGCAGGACGTCTACATGGGCGACATGCCGCTCATGACCGAGAACGGCACCTTCATCATCAACGGCACCGAGCGCGTCATCGTCTCGCAGATGCACCGGTCGCCGGGTGTGCTGTTCGACCATGACCGCGGCAAGACCCACGCCAGCGGCAAGTATCTCTTCGCCGCCCGCGTGATCCCGTATCGCGGCAGCTGGCTCGATTTCGAGTTCGACGCCAAGGACATCGTCAATGTCCGCATCGACCGCAAGCGCAAGCTGCCGGTCACCTCTCTGCTGTTCGCGCTCGGCCTGAACTCGGAGGAAATCCTCCACCACTTCTACAACACCGTGACGTGGGAGCGCGGCGAGGGCGGCTGGAAAGTGCCGTTCATCGCCGAGAATTGGCGCGGTGCGAAGCCGGCGTTCGACGTCGTCAACGGGGAGACCGGCGAAGTCGTGTTCCCCGCCAGCCAGAAGGTCACGCCGCGCGCCGCCAACAAGGCAGCCAAGGACGGCCTCACGACGCTGCTGATCCCGACCGAGGAAATCTTCGGCCGCTATTCGGCACTCGACCTGATCAACGAGGCGACCGGCGAAATCTATATCGAGGCGGGCGACGAGGTCTCGGCCGAGAATCTGGAGAAGCTGGACAAGGCCGGGCTCGACCGCGTCGAGCTGCTCGATATCGACCATGTCAACACCGGCCCCTGGATCCGCAACACGCTGAAGGCCGACAAGGCCGAGGACCGCGATCAGGCGCTCAGCGACATCTACCGCGTCATGCGCCCCGGCGAGCCGCCGACGCGCGAGACGGCGGAGGCGCTGTTCGCCGGCCTGTTCTTCGATCCCGAGCGCTACGACCTGTCGGCCGTCGGCCGCGTCAAGCTCAACATGCGCCTCGGCCTCGATGCCGAGGACACGATCACGACGCTGCGCACCGAGGATATCCTCGCGGTCGTCAAGGAGCTCGTGAACCTGAAGGACGGCAAGGGCGAGATCGACGATATCGACAATCTCGGCAATCGCCGCGTCCGTTCTGTGGGCGAACTTCTTGAAAATCAGTATCGCGTCGGCCTGCTCCGCATGGAGCGCGCCGTGAAGGAGCGCATGAGCTCGGTCGACGTCTCGACCGTCATGCCGAACGATCTGATCAACGCGAAGCCCGCGGTCGCGGCGGTGCGCGAGTTCTTCGGCTCGTCGCAGCTGTCGCAGTTCATGGACCAGACCAACCCGCTCAGCGAAGTGACGCACAAGCGCCGCGTCTCGGCGCTCGGGCCGGGCGGCCTCACCCGCGAGCGCGCGGGCTTCGAGGTGCGCGACGTCCATCCGACCCACTACGGCCGCATCTGCCCGATCGAGACGCCGGAAGGCCCGAACATCGGTCTGATCAACAGCCTCGCGAGCTTCAGCCGCGTCAACAAATACGGCTTCATCGAGACGCCGTATCGCCGGATCGTCGACGGCAAGGTGACCAATGAGGTCGTCTATCTGTCGGCGATGGAAGAGGCGAAGCACACGATCGCGCAGGCGAACGCGGAGCTGGACGCAGAAGGCCGTTTCACCGAGGAATTGGTTTCGTCGCGGCAGGCGGGCGAGTTCCTGATGGCGCTGCCCGACACGATCACGCTGATGGACGTGTCGCCGAAGCAGCTGGTGTCGGTCGCGGCGTCGCTGATCCCGTTCCTGGAGAATGACGACGCCAACCGCGCGCTGATGGGCTCGAACATGCAGCGCCAGGCAGTGCCGCTGGTCCGCGCCGAGGCGCCGTTCGTAGGCACCGGCATGGAAGAGACGGTCGCGCGCGATTCGGGTGCTGCGATCGCCGCCAAGCGTTCGGGCATCGTCGACCAGGTGGACGCGACCCGCATCGTCGTCCGCGCGACCGGCGAGGTAGAGGCGGGCAAGTCCGGCGTCGACATCTACCGGCTGATGAAGTTCGAGCGCTCGAACCAGTCGACCTGCATCAATCAGCGTCCGCTGGTGAAGGTGGGCGACGTGGTCAACGCCGGCGACATCATCGCCGACGGCCCGTCGACCGAGTTCGGCGAGCTCGCGCTCGGCCGCAACGCGCTCGTCGCGTTCATGCCGTGGAACGGCTACAACTACGAGGACTCGATCCTGATCTCCGAGCGGATCGTGAAGGACGACGTGTTTACGTCGATCCACATCGACGAGTTCGAAGTGATGGCTCGCGACACCAAGCTCGGGCCCGAAGACATCACCCGCGACATTCCGAACGTCGGCGAGGAAGCGCTGCGCAACCTCGACGAGGCGGGCATCGTCTATATCGGCGCCGAGGTGGAGCCGGGCGATATCCTGGTCGGCAAGATCACGCCCAAGGGCGAAAGCCCGATGACGCCGGAGGAAAAGCTGCTCCGCGCGATCTTCGGCGAGAAGGCGTCCGACGTGCGCGACACCTCGCTGCGGCTGCCGCCGGGCGTGGCCGGCACGATCGTCGACGTGCGCGTGTTCAACCGTCACGGCATCGACAAGGACGAGCGTGCGCTGGCGATCGAGCGCGAGGAGATCGAGCGCCTGAAGAAGGACGCCGACGACGAGCGCGCGATCCTGAACCGCGCCACCTGGTCGCGGCTGCGCGAGATGCTGGTCGGCCAGGTCGCAACCGCGGCGCCGAAGGGCGTCAAGAAGGGCGCGACCATCGATGCCGACCTGCTGGAAGGCGTCGAGAAGCACGAATGGTGGAAGTTCGCCGTCCAGGACGACAAGGTCCAGGCCGATCTGGAAGCCGTGAAGGGCCAGTATGACGAGGCCGTCAAGCTGATCAACGAGAAGTTCGAGGATCGGCGCGAGAAGCTGGAGCGGGGCGACGAGCTGCCGCCGGGCGTCTTGAAGATGGTCAAGGT
>NZ_DASTXI010000076.1:0-39614 GCF_035758555.1 Sphingomonas sp.
CGAGCCAGCGACGGCGGTTCGGCATGCGGTTCATGCGCCTTCTCCTTCCGGCTCAATGGCGTAGCGGCCGGTGATCATCGAGCGAAGATTGTTCCAGAAGCCCGAGGCGACCACCATGACGAGGTGCGTCAGCACGAAGGCGACGATCAGGCCGGCGCAGATGAAGTGGATCGAGCGCGCCGACTGGCGGCCGCCGAACAGGTCCAGCAGCCAGGGCCAGGCCGCATCCATGCCGGGCGACAGCGTCAGGCCGGTGAAGATCATCAGCGGAATCAGCACGAAGATAACTGCGATGTAGCTGAGCTTCTGCAGGGTATTGAATGCGTCCGGATTGTCCGGATCGTGAAAGCGCAACTTCAGATGCTGGATCACGTCGCTCCACAAGTGCCGGGGCGCGATCTCGCTGCGCTTCAGCACCAGATCCTTGCGGATATGGCGGTTGAACAGGCTGGCGAGCAGGAAGAACAGCAGACCGAAGGCGAACACCAGCGCGAAAGTGAAATGCCAGCGCCGGGCATGGGCGAGGTTGTAGCCGGAGGGGATCGTCGCCCAATCGGGGAAGGCCCCGGTGTGGACCTGACCGTCCTTTGCTTCCCAGCGGCCGAGCACGCCGTCGGTATCGAAGCGGCGATCGCCGAGCTTCACATAGCCGCCGTGCCCATCGGCGCCGATCTCCAGCCAGGCGGAATCGAAATTCGCGCCATACTGACCCCAATAAAGCCGAGGGTGCGCGTTGAAGATCATCGCGCCGCTCATCAGCAGCACGAAGACCGCGACCGCGTTCACCCAATGCCAGATGCGCGTGCCGAGCCTGTGACGGTAGATGGACTCAGTCGGCTTGGCCATCGGCCCTCCCGCTCCGCCTTATGCCCCATAGATACGGTCGCGCGAAGCGGCCGGCTTCAGCCTATTTCGCCAGCGCCGTGATCATGCGGGCCCAGTGATCGACATCGTCGTCGAGCGCCTTGACCGGCAGCCGCTCGTCGCGGCCGTGCGCGCGCTCGTCGTCGGGCGAGATGATCCAGCTGCCGTCGACGCCGTAGGTCGGGATTCCGACCGCGCGAAACTCCTTCCCGTCGGTCGCGCCCGTCGACATTTGCGGAATGATCTGGGCATCCGGGAACATCGCATGGACCGAGGCCGTGTAGGCGCCGACCACGTCCGGCCGCAGCGGCGAGACCGGGGTCGGCACATTGGGGTCGTCGGCGACGGTCACCTCGACGCCGGGGCCGACCATCCGCTTCAGTTCCGCTTCGATCACCTTCGGTTCGACGCCGGGCATGATGCGGCAATTGACGCGCCCGGTGGCGATCTGCGGCAGCGCATTGTCGGCATGGCCGCCCGACAGCATGGTGGCAACGCAGCGCGTGCGCGTGGTGCCGACTTCCAGCTCGTTCGCCTCGATCGCATCGGCCGCCGCGCCGTCGTCCGGATTGGCCAGCCAGGCGCGCATCGCGTCGCCCAGCGGGCCTTTCTCCTGCTTCGCGCGCTCGGTGTAATAGGCGCGCGTGGTTTCGTTCAGCTGTGGCTCGAAGCGATAGGCCTCCAGCTTCTTCAGCGCAGTCGCAAGCTCGTAGATGGCATTGTCAGGCCGCGGCCGAGAGCTGTGGCCGCCCCGGTTGCGGACGGTGAAGTCGTAGCTCTGATAGGTCTTTTCGGCCGTCTGGAGGCCGTAACCGAGCGAACGCCCGTCCTTCGTGAACGCCCCGCCGCCGCCGTCCGAGTTCAGCGCGAACTCCGCGTCGGTCCAGCCCTGCTTGCGCCATTCGTTGGCGCCCAGCTTCGCGCCGTTCATCTGCGTCTCTTCGTCGCCGGTGAAGAAGACGATCAGGTCGCGCTTCGGCTTGAACCCTTCGGCCTTGAGCTTCAGCAGCGCGGCCGTGACGGCGACATTGCCCGATTTGATGTCGGTGCTGCCGCGGCCGTAATAATAGCCGTCCTTCTCGACCATCTTGAACGGGTCCATCGTCCAGTCCGACGCCTTCGCCTCGACCACGTCCATGTGCGAGAGCAGCAGGATCGGCTTGGCCTTCGCCTGGCCGGCGGCGGGCCAGCGTACGATCAGCGCGGCTGTGTGATCGCCTTTGAGTCCTTCATAGGGGACGATGCGGATGTCGGTGAAGCCGGCCGCCTTATATTGATCGGCAAGATACTGCGCATAGGCGGGCACCTGCCCCCGCCCCGCGACGGTCGGATAGGCGATTGCCTTCTCCAGCATGTCGCGCGCCTTCGCATGCCACTGGTTATTGGCCGGCGTTGCCAGCGCGGGCGTGGCGAGCAGCAGGGCAGTCAGTCCGATCAGGCGCATTTCGTTTCCCCTCCCGAGTCTTCCTTTGAGACTAGCGCTCGCCATGCCCTTCGGCGAGATAGTCGGCGGAGCGCATTTCCATCAGCCGGCTGACGGTGCGCTCGAACTCGAAGCGGCCGTCGCCTTTTTCGTAGAGCTCGGCCGGCTCGGCATCGGCGGCGGCGAAGAGCTTCACTTTCTGCTCGTAGAGCGCATCGATCAGCGTGACGAACCGCCCCTCTTCGTTGCGGTTCTCGGGCCCGAGCTTCGGGATGCCGACCAGGACGACGGTGTGGAAGCGCCGCGCGATCGCCAGATAGTCCGGCGCCCCGCGTGCCTCGCCGCACAGCCGCTTGAACGAGAACACGGCGACGCCCTTCAGGCTCTTGGGCACATGCAGCGTGCGGCCGCCGGGCACGGGAATATCCTCGGTCGGCACGTGCGCGCGATCTTCGACCGGAAAGTCGGTCATGCGGAAGAACGCGTCGGACAGCGCCTGCGTCGCGTCCGGGCCGTTCGGCACGTGCCAGGTCTTCAGGCCCGAAATGCGCTGCAGCCGGTAGTCGGTCGGACCGTTCAGCGCGATCACGTCCAGCTTCTGCTCGATCAGGTCGATGAAGGGGAGGAAATGTTCGCGGTTCAGCCCGTCCTTGTAGAGGTCACGCGGCGGCCGGTTCGAGGTCGCGACCACGGTGGTCCCGGCGTTGATCAGCGCCGTAAACAGCCGCGACAGGATCATCGCGTCGGGCGAGTTGTTGACGACCATCTCGTCGAAGGCAATCAGCCGCGCCTCGCCCTTCAGATCGGCGGCGACGGCGGGGATCGGGTCGCCCGCTTCCTTGGCGCGTTCGACCCGAAGCCGGTCGTGCACTTCCAGCA
The DNA here is from genome assembly GCF_035758555.1 of Sphingomonas sp. Lineage (GTDB taxonomy): Bacteria > Pseudomonadota > Alphaproteobacteria > Sphingomonadales > Sphingomonadaceae > Sphingomonas_B. The sequence continues at coordinate 3,167 of NZ_DASTXI010000076.1, forward strand.
TGAACTCGTGGAAATGGACGCGCCGCTTTTTCTCGATCCGGACCTGGCCGAAGAACAGGTCCATCAGCATCGATTTGCCGCGTCCGACGCCGCCCCACATGTAGATGCCGCGGGGGGCGGGCTGCGGCCGCGCGGCCAGACGCCACAGGATGCTTCCCTTGTTCGGGACCGCTTCCAGCTCGCTCGCGAGCCGGTCGAGAAGGCGGGCGGCGCTGGCCTGGGCAGGGTCCTGGCGCAACTGGCCGTCGTGGACCAATTCGTCGTAGCGCGCGAAGACGCTCATTCGCCGCTCGGTTTGCGGATCGTGCCGGAATAGGAGGCGATGACTGCGTCGCCCTGCTCGACCAGGCCGCGGATGAAGACGAGACGGCGGGTGGTGCGCAGCACCTCGCTGACGAAGTCGAGCGGCTGACCGATGTCGGCCGCGCCAACGAATTGGGTGGACAGGTCGAGCGTCACCGCCGTGCCTGCCTCGATGATGCCCTTGCTGCGCGACGTGGCGAACAGCGCGACGTCGATGAAGCCCAGCAGCGCGCCGCCGTGCACCTTGTCGGCCAGATTGGAATGGCTGCGATCGGGAAAGGCGCGCATCCTGACGCGGCCGTCTGCATCGACCCGGACGATCATTCTCCCGAGCGCGGAGTTGAAGCGCGTCGGATCGCGAAAACCCCAGCGCATCCAGCCGGGATTGTCGGGATCGGGCTCGTGGAGGAAGCCAGTGGGAAGGTGGGTCATACTGATCCCCCTCCCTGCAAGGGAGGGGCGAGGGGTGGGTATCGGCCGCAGGCCGAGCGAAACACCGAGTCCAGAAATGCTCGCTGACGCTCGCTACCCACCCCCGACCCCTCCCTAAAAAAGAGGGGAGGACGACGCATCAAATGATCCGCTCGACTTCCATCTTCTTGATCTCGGCGATCGCCTTGGCCGGGTTGAGGCCCTTGGGACAGACGTTCGCGCAATTCATGATGGTGTGGCAGCGGTAGAGGCGGAACGGGTCCTCCAGCTCATCCAGGCGTTCGCCGGTATTCTCGTCGCGGCTGTCCGCAAGCCAGCGATAGGCCTGGAGCAGGATCGCGGGGCCCAGGAACTTGTCGGAGTTCCACCAATAGCTGGGACACGACGTCGAGCAGCAGGCGCAAAGAATGCACTCGTAGAGCCCGTCGAGCTTGGCGCGATCCTCAGGCGTCTGCAGCCGTTCCTTACCCGAGGGCGGCGGCGTCACGGTCTTCAGCCACGGCTGGATCGACGCGTATTGCGCATAGAAGCGGCTGAAATCGGGGACGAGATCCTTGATCACGTCCATGTGCGGCAGCGGCGTGATCTGCACTTCCTTGCGGCAATCCTCGATCGCGTGGGTGCAGGCGAGCGTGTTGCGGCCGTCGATGTTCATCGAGCAGCTGCCGCAAATCCCCTCACGACAGGAACGGCGGAAAGTGAGGGTCGAATCCTGCTCGCTCTTGATCTTGATCAGCGCGTCGAGGACCATCGGCCCGCAGCTGTCCAGATCGACCTCGAACGTGTCGTAGCGCGGGTTTTCGCCCGAATCCGGATCGTAGCGGTAGATCTTGAACTTTCGCACGCGGGTGGCGCCAGGGGCGGCGGGAAAGCTCTTCCCGTTCTTCCGGACGACACTGTTCTTGGGCAGCGCGAATTCGGCCATCTCTTTCCCCGTGCAAAGCTGCACTCTCGATAGGGCGACGTAGCGCCCGACTCAACCGTTCAGATGAGGCCGTGGCGGTCGAGACTTTCGGCCAGGATCGTCTCGATCAGCTGCGGCTGGGTCCACCCGTAGCGTTTCGCCGACCGGCCGAAGACCTTTTCGGACCACAGGTTGCAGTTGAGATTGACCTCAAGGAAGCGCACCTCGCCCTTCTCCAGGTCGACCCGGAACTCGTAGCGGCCATAGTCGAACGGGAAGAACTCGCCGAGCATCTTGCGCGTCAGCTCGTCGATGATCGGCTGGATTTTCGCATCCTCGAAGTCGACCAGCTGGTATTTCTGGGTGCGATCGACCAGGTCACGTTTCTCGTAATAGGTGCGCAGGTGGCTGGGATCGGCCTGCTGAAACAGCATCATCGGCATGACGAGCGGCTGGCCGCCGACGGTGATCACCGGCACTTCGACGTCGGAGCCGATCAGGAACGGCTCCATGATCGCGTCATGGCCCATATCATGGATCTCGGCGATGGCACGCGTAACGCTGGTCCAGTCATGCGCGTCCATCACGCCCCAGGATGCGGACGAGGCGTTCGGCTTGATGACCATGCGCTCGGCCATAGGCGCGCCGTCCTCCGTCACGGGCGCGCCGCGGCGGAAGATCTTCCACGGCGCGGTCGGGATGCCGCGCGAGACCGCGCAAAGCTTGGTCAGGTGCTTGTCGTCCGACAGCCCGCGCAGGATCGGCGAGGCGCCCAGATAGGGCAGCCGCAGCCGCGTGCACAGCAAGGGCAGCATCATTTCCGAGTTCAGGAAGCCGCCGCGATTGAGCAGCGGAAACACGAAATCGACGCCGGGATCGTCGAACAGCGCATCGTATTTATCGGCGAGCTTCAGATTCAGACCCAGACTTTCCAGGATCTGGCGCACCTCGACATGGTACAGCGCGTGGTTGCCGTCCTCCGGGTGGAGGCCGCCGCCCCATTTGGCGTGCTTGGCGATGAACATGATCGTGAGGCGATCCTTCGCCTCCTGCGGAATCGTGAGCGGCTTGACGGTCATGGCCGCCCCATAGGCCCGGCAAGCGGCGACGCCAAGCGTGGCGCCGCTTGCGCGCGGCAAACCGGCGGTTAAAGCGGCGCGTCATGCGTTTCGAAGAGCTGTCGCCCGATGAGGCCCGCGCCGCCGAACTGATGACCACCGGCGGCGACGCCCGGATCGTCCTCACGCCCAAGTGCCACCAGAACCGCTATTATTCGGCGCCCTGGCCGCAGGACGTGCTGGCCTATGCGTCGTCGACCGCGAACGACATTTCGCCGGACGCATTCGCGCGAGTGAGTGGGCTGGGCGACCAGGATTACGGCACCGGGCTGGAGGCGCTGCGCCGCCGCATCCGCGCCGCCTATGGCGTGCCAGACGATGTTGCGATCGTGTTCGCGCCGTCGGGAACCGACCTTGAATATGTCGCGCTCGCCTGCGTTCATGACCGGGCGGAGCGGCTGCACAACGTGCTACTGGGCGCGGACGAAGTCGGGAGCGGCTGCATCCATTCGGCGCATGGTCGTTATTTCGCGAACGAGACGGCGCTGGGCGTACAGGTGCAGCCGGGCGAACCGGTGCCAGGCTTGGGCGAGCGGGTCAGCATCGAGGACGTGCCGGTCCGCGACGCGCTTGGCCACGCCTTCACAAGCGCCTGTATCCGCGACCGGATAGAGCAGGATATCGAGCGGGCCGGCGACGCGCACACGCTCGTCCATGTCGTTCATGGCTCCAAGACCGGGCTGATCCTGCCTTTGCTCGAAGACATCGACGACCTGATCGCGCGGCACGGCGAGCGGATGACGCTGGTTGTGGACGCGTGCCAGGCGCGGATCACCAGCGCCGCGATCGGCGACTATCTGAAGCGCGACGCGATCGTGTTCGTCACCGGCTCCAAATTCATGGGCGGCCCGCCGTTCAGCGGCTTCGCGCTGGTGCCGCCAGCGCTGGCGGCACGCGCGCCGCGGTTGCCCGAAGGATTTCGGACGATCTTCCGCCGCGCTGAATGGCCGGTCGGCTGGCCGGGGCGCGAAGCGCTGGAGGACGGCGCCAATCCGGGCCTGCTGCTCCGCCTCGAAGCCTCTGTGTTCGAACTGGAGCGGTTCCAGCAGCTTTCGCTGGAGCACGTGACGCGGGTGATCCTCGCTTTCCACGCCGCTGTGCGAACGGCGATGGTCGAGCGCCTGGGCGGCCGGCGCATGGCTCCCTACCCGCCCGGCCACCGCGCCGAAGGCGATGCCCATCCGATCGAGATGCGGACGCTCTCCACGATCGACCTGTCGCGCCGGCCCGGCCATCCGGACTTCGACGAAGCGGTGCGCATCCACAAGGCGCTGGTCGAGCGCGGCATCCGCCTTGGCCAGCCGGTCAAATGCGTGAAGCTGGAAGACGGCCGCTGGGGCGCGACGCTCCGCCTCGGCCTGTCGATGCCACAGGTGGTGGCGCTCGACCGGCTCGACGACGGCGCGCTGGAGCGGAAACTCGCGGCCGATATGGATCGCATTGCCGCCGCGATCGAAACAATGACAATGCCGGCAAGCTCCTGAATCTCCTTACCTAATCTGCTCTCAAGCCGCCGAGAGCCTTGTCGGAGCCGCGCATTGCCCCTATCAACGGACTGCGGGGGACCAATCGGATCGAATCGTTTCGGGTCGTTAGCCCCACCCAGCATGTCGGGTCCGGATATTGCAGAACGATCAATCTCATTCTCCTGCCGGTGCTGCCGCTGCATCGGAGCTCGACTATCGCCGCCAGCAACAGCAGCTGCTTTCGGATTTCGGACTGTTCGCGCTCGGCTGCACCGATCTGGATGCGCTGATGCAGCACGCCTGCGAATTGGCGGCACGCGGTCTGGATACCGAATTCGCCAAGGTGCTGCGTTATCGCCCCGAGCCGGACGATCTGCTCGTCTGTCGTGGTGTCGGCTGGAGGCCCGGCGTAGTCGGTCACGCGACGATCGGCGCAGATCTGGGCTCGCCGGCTGGCTACGCACTCAAGACCGGTCAGCCGGTCATTTCCAATCACCTCGACGCGGAGACGCGGTTCCGCACGCCGGCGCTCCTGGTCGAGCATGGCGTGCGGCGCGCGATCAACGTGCTGATCCCGGAATCGAGCGAGTTTCGCGGCGTGCTCGAAGTGGATTCGACCGGCGGTCATGAATTCGTCGATGCCGATCTCGACTATCTGCAGAGCCTGGCCCAATGGCTTGGCGCCGCGATGGAGCGGCAGCGCGTAGAGGATGCGAAGCGTAGCTCGGACCAGCGCTACCACGCGCTTTTCGACGCGATCGACGCCGGCTTCTGCGTCATCGAAATGAGGTTCGACGAAGATGCCCATCCGGTCGACTATCGCTTCGTCGAGGTGAACCAAGCATTCGAACAACAGACGGGTCTTGCCGATGCGGCAGGCCGGTGGATGCGGGATTTGGCGCCGGCCCACGAGCAGCACTGGTTCGATATCTATGGCCGCGTCGCTCAGTCGGGCGAGCCGATCCGCTTCGAGGAGAATGCAGAAGCGCTCGGCCGATGGTTCAGCGTCTACGCCTTCCCTGTCGGCAAACCGGACGAACAGCTGGTCGGCATTCTGTTTACGGACATAACCGCTCGCAAGCGGCTGGAAGAAGTGCTCCAGGACAAGGTCGCGCATCAGGAGACGCTGATGCGGGAGGTCAGCCACCGCGTGAAAAACAGCCTCGCGCTGGTCGGCAGCATGCTGCACATGCAGGGCCGTGCCGCCGGAGACGAGGAAGTCAGGAGCACCATCGCCGATGCGCAGACGCGCGTGATGGCGATTGCGCAGGTGCACGATCAGCTCTGGCGCCAGAACCAGATGGAGCGGATCGATCTTGCGACGTTCCTGGGTGACCTTTGCGCCAAGCTGCAGGAGACCGAAAAGCGATACCGGCTCCGCTACGCGATCGATCTGGTCGCGATCCCGACCGATCAAGCGATCCCTCTGGGGCTGATCGTCAACGAACTCGTCACCAACGCCTTCAAATATGCCTATCCGGGCGAAACCGGCGGCGATGTCAGCGTGACGCTCCGCGGCACCAGCAACGGCATTCGGCTGGAGGTCGCGGACGAAGGTGTCGGGCTGCCCGATTCCGTCGATTTCGGGGCATCGACAACAAGCCTCGGCGGGCGGATCGTCCACGCGCTGACACGCCAGCTCGGGGCCACGCTTTCGGTCGAGTCTGGACCGCCCGGCTCCCGGTTCATAATCGATATTCCCCAATAGCTAGAGAAGCGAGGGGCGGGTTTGAGGCTGCGGGACTGCCACAATTGCGAAGACTTTCGTCGCCTGGCCAAAGCGCGCCTGCCGTCGCCCGTCTTCCACTATATCGACGGTGCGGCCGACGATGAGGTGACCAAGGCGCGCAATACGGCCGCGTTCGAACAGTGCGACCTGGTGCCGCGCGTGCTCGCCGGCGTCGAGCAGGTCGACATGCGCACGACCCTGATGGGCCGCGAGGTCGCAATGCCGCTGTTCTTTTCGCCGACGGCGCTGCAGCGGCTGTTCCACTGGCAGGGAGAGCGGGCGGTCGGCGCCGCGGCGGAGAAGTTCGGCACATGGTTCGGCATTTCGAGCCTGGCGACGGTCAGCATCGAGGAGGTCGGCGCGACCGTGAAGGCGCCGAAGCTGTTCCAGCTGTACGTCCACAAGGACCAGGGCCTGAACCGATCGATGGTCGAGCGCTGCAGGGCGGCAGGCTTCGACGCGGTCGCGCTGACCGTCGACACGATCGTCGCAGGCAATCGCGAGCGGTGCCTGCGCACCGGTTTCACTTCGCCGCCGCGGTTGACGCCACGCTCGGCACTGAGCTTCGCCGCGCATCCGCGCTGGACGCTCGACTATCTGTTCCGTGAGCCCTTCTCGCTGCCCAACCTCCAGACCCATGTGAAACAAGGCACAAAGGTCGCGCTGTCGGTCGCCGACTATTTCGACACGATGCTGGACCCGTCGATGGACTGGAAAGCGGCCGAGCGCATCCGCGCCGATTGGGGCGGCGCATTCTGCCTGAAAGGCGTGATGTCGGTCGAGGATGCGCGGCGCGCGGTGGATATCGGCGCGACGGCGATCATGGTGTCGAATCATGGCGGTCGGCAGCTCGACGGTTCCAGAGCGCCGTTCGACCAGCTCGCCGAGATCGTCGACGCGGTCGGCGACCGGATCGAGGTGATCTGCGACGGCGGTATCCGGCGCGGCACGCATGTGCTGAAAGCACTGTCGGTCGGCGCGACGGCATGTTCGGGCGGCCGCTTCTACCTCTACGCGCTCGCCGCCGCGGGACAGCCGGGCGTCGAGCGCGCGATCGGCAAGCTGCGGGCCGAGATCGAGCGAGGCATGAAGCTGATGGGCGCCCGCAGCCTCGCCAATCTCGGCCGCGACAATCTCAGGTGGCGCTGATCCGCTTGCCCGTCCAGTCGACGCGCCGCGTCAGGTACATCACCGCGCCGAGCGCCACGAACAGCAGCACCGATCCGATCAGCAGCGAATAGGCCTCGAGGCTGAGCAGGATGTAGAGCACGGCGTAGAGCGCGACGAGCAGGCCGCCGATCCAGACCGCGCGCCGCCAGCTTTTCAGCACTGCCGCCGAGTAGGCCGCGATCTGGCCGATGATGGCGGCGCTCGCCAGCAGATAAGCGGCGGTGAAGCCGATCACCTCGGCGAAGGCGAGCAGCAGCACGAAGAACAGCACCAGCCCGACGCCGACCAGCAGATATTCGACACCGGCGACGGCGACGCCGCCGATCACGTCGAACATCAGGAAGGCGAGAAACGTGAAGCCGATGAACAGGAAGCCGTATTTCACCGCCCGGTTGACCTGGCTGTAGAGATCGACCGGCTGGATCAGCGTGATCCGCGCCTCATGCTCGCCGGCCTCCGGTCCCTGTATGCGCGGACCGGAAGGGGTCGCCTGCGCCGGGTCGCGCACATCGACCAGCGACTGGCCGAGCGCGAGGTTGCCGACGCGGTAGGTAGCGGAAAAGCCCTTGTCCCCGACCTGCCGCGAAGCCGGCAGGAAGCCGCCCTGAAAGCTCGGATGCGGCCAGGGCGAAATCACGCGCCACCGCGTGTCGCCGGCCTGCGGGGCCAGCGTCAGCGAATCGTTGCCCCGCATCGCATAGGCAAAATCGGCGACGATCGCCCCGCCCTTCAGCGCCGAAGCGTCGAGCGGGGCGTAGAAGCCGGAGCCGCCGGTCTCGGCCGGCCCCTTGCCGGGCTGGAGCGTCAGGGACGTGCCGCCCAGCCGCACCTGCGGCGGCGCGCCGAACAGACCGCGCGCGTCGGACAGGCCGAAGCGCAGCTCCGCCCGGTCGAAGGCGAGCCGGTCGACGGTCACGCCATAGCGCGCGAGATCGGCGGGAAGCGCGAACCGCGCCTGCCCTTTGACCGCTGCCTCGTAGACGACGGCCTCGTAGATCGAGCGCTTGCGCCGCTCAGGGCTGAGCTTCGTTTCAAGCTCCGCGACGTCGGGCGACAGCGCCAGCTCGCGCCACACGTCGTGGCTGCGGGTGACCTGCCGCCCGCCTTCGACGACGGTTTCGGTCGCCTGATCGAGAAACGGGATGACGAGGAAAGGGCCGGCGATTGTCTGGGGCCCGCCCCAGCCCTGGGCGATCGATGCGCGGGCGACCTGGGATTGCGACTGCCGGTCGTAGACGAGCAGATACACCGAAAACAGCGGGATCGCGAGGATCAGGCCGATCAGCGCAGCCCAGACGAACTTCGCTCCCGGCGTGCGCTCCGGGCGCGCGGGCACAGTGTCTTCCATCAGGCACCTCCGTTCAGCCGTGCTGTATCAGCGACGAACGGAGCGAAATCCAGTCGCAAACTGTCGCGAAGTGTCTCCAGCCGCTCAGGCCGCGCGTAGCTCGTTCAGGAATGCTCTGGTTTCGGTAAGGATCGACCGGGTGCGCTCGACCAGCTCTGACGAGCGGTCCTCCACCTTCTCGGTCAGTTCGGACGAGACGGTGGCGGCCTGCTTCGCCTCCGCGACCCGGCCGTGCACATCGGCAGCAAACGAAGCGGCGGCAAGCGCGTGCTGTTCGAGTTCGCCGACGATCGCGCCCTGGCCTTCAAGCGCGCCGGCCAGTGTCCGTGCCAACTCGTCGAAGATCGCGAGGCAGCCCTGCATCTCGGCGATCGCCGCTTCGGTGTGAGTCGACGCGCTGGCGATATCCTCCGCCTTCTGGCGGACGTCTCCGGTGGCGCGGCCGGTCTGGTTGGCGAGCGACTTCACTTCCGACGCGACCACCGCAAAGCCGCGTCCCGCCTCGCCCGCGCGCGCAGCCTCGATCGTCGCATTGAGGGCGAGCAGATTGGTCTGCCGCGCGATGTCCTCGATGGTGGACGAAATCGCGCCGATCCCCTGCGCATTGCGGATGAGGGCGCGGAATTGCTCCTCGGCTCGGCCGGTCAGATCATAGGCGCGCACGTTGGCCGATGCCTGGTCATCCACACGCGCCTGGACCGACGCCAGTGCGTGACGAAGATCGGCGGCGAGTCCGGCAAGGGCCGCCATGTCGGCTTCGGACCGGTCGACCTTGCCCGCCAGCTCGACAAAGCGCTGGTGGCTCGCGAGCGCCGATTGCGCGAGCTGGCGCGCCATCAGGCCAGCCTGTTCCGCATCGGACGCGATCGCCTCGATTCCGGAGAGCAGCCGCGATTCGAAGGATCGCGCGATTTCCGCGATGTCACGCCGCCGCTCCTCGTCGCGCTCCTGCCGGGCGCGTGCGGCAGATTCCGAGTCTTCGGCGGCACGGGCGGCCGCGGTTTCGGCTTCGCGCGCGGCGAGGATAGCGATCTCTGCGCGCGCGCGCTCGGCTTCCGCACCGCTGCGATATTGCTCGACGATCATTGCGTGCTGCCCGATCACCGTGCGCGCGAGCATCAGCACGAAGACGCCCAGGAAGGCATAGACCGGCCATTCGATCGCGCTGACCCGCGCATAGACGCCGCACACGATCGTGACCGTCGTCAGGAACGTCGCGGCGGCGGCCGGGATCGGCGCGTAGCGCAGGGCTCCGACCGCCATCACGCCCGCCATCACCGCAACCACAAGCACCTGAAGCTCGGGCGGCGCATAGAGGCCGGCATTGGACAGGAAGATGAACCAGCCGAGCGCAACGAAGGCGGCTTCGGCGGAAATCTGGCGCACGCGCTCCTGCGGGAGCGCGACCTGCCAGCCCGCGGCCCGATCGCGGAACCAGCGCACGAGCATCACGCAGCAGGTCAGGAAGTGGAATGCGGCGGCCGCAAGAATAGAAACGCGGTTCGGCGAGCCGAAGCTCGCCAGCAGCACACCGCCCGAAACGAGCAGGCTGGTCGCGAACGAGACCGGATAGGTGCGGGTCGCCGCGTCGATCTGCGCACGCAGCAATTCGTCGGGCAAGCCATCCGAACGCAGCGCCGCGATCAATGCCGAGGTTCGCCCGCCGGCTGCTATGCCCCCATATGCCCGCACCTGCCCGCTTTAGCGGCCACTTGGCTAATAGCCCGTTAACCGTGCCGGATCGCGACGCCATGGGTTTCGCCCGCACCCCTCTTCAGGCTAGGGACAGCTATTCTCGGCACATTGGCACATTGATTTGTTTGAGGCTTGTTGATGCTGAAACGACTGACGCTTCTCCTGCTGCTCGGCGCCGCCGCAACGCCGCTCGCTGCCCAATCCTCGCGCGACCTCGACGCGCGCGTCGGCAAGATCGAGAAGGAATTGCGCGCGGTGCAGCGCAAGGTCTTCCCCGACGGCCAGCCGCTCGAACCCGAAATCGTCGCGCCCCGGCCGGCGCCCGAGCCGATCGGCGGACCGGTCAGCTCGCCGGTCGCGGACCTGATCGGGCGCGTCGACGCGATCGAGAGCCAGCTCCGCTCGCTGACCGCCCATGTCGAGCAGAACGGCCATCGCGTCAGCCAGCTGGAAGACCAGGTGAAGCAGTTGATCGCCGATGCGGAGGCGCGCGCCGCCGCGGAAGCGCCGCCAACGGCGCTGGTGCCGCCGAGCGAGATCGAGCAGCCCGCTGCCCCGCCGCCCGATGTCGAGCGGCCGTCGACCGGCGATCCGGCCGAAGACGGGTATATCTACGGATTCCGGCTGTGGCAGGCGAAAGCCTATGACCGGGCGGAGACCGAGCTGAAGCGGGTGGCGGACAAATATCCCGATCACCGCAGGGCGTCGTTCGCGCAGAACCTGCTCGGGCGCGCCTATCTGGACGAAGGCAAGCCGGCCCAGGCCGCCGTCGCGCTATACGACAGCTACAAGAAGTGGCCGAAAGGCGAACGCGCGGCGGAGAGCCTCTATTGGCTGGGCCAGGCGCTGACCCAGCTCAAGAAGCCTGCCGATGCGTGCAAGGTCTATGCGCAATTCGGCGACGATTATGGCGCGACCGCATCGGACGGCCTGAAGGCTCAGGTCGCGGCTGGCCGGAAGCAGGCCAAGTGCGGCTGATGAGCGCATGAAGCGTCTGAGCGCCGGAATCCTGCTGTTCCGGCGCGTCGGGCGCACGCTCGAAGTCCTGCTGATCCGCCCCGGCGGCCCTTATTGGCGCAAGCGCGATGTCGGCGCCTGGCAGATCCCGAAAGGCGCGGTCGAAGAAGGCGAGGAGCCGCTTGCCGCCGCGTTCCGCGAGGTCGAAGAGGAATTGGGGCTGCGGCTGGAGGGCGAGCCGCTCCCCCTCGGCCGCATCCGCCAGACCGGCGGCAAGCTGGTGGAGGCCTATGCGCTCGAAGCGGGCTTCGATCCGGCGGCGCTGGTCAGCATCATGTTCGATCTCGAATGGCCGCCGCGCAGCGGCAAGATGCAGCAATTCCCCGAGGTCGAGGAAGCGCGCTGGTTCACGGTTCCCGCCGCGACCGAGATGATGCTGCCCAGCCAGCTGCCGCTGCTCGGACGGCTGGTCGAGACGCTGGGCTGGTGATTTCGGCCCGGACGGCGCAAAAGCGCGCCATGTCCACGTACACGATCGACACCGCAACCAGTCGCGCTCATCCGACGCCCGCTCCGATGAAGCGGCTGACCGTTCCCGCCGTCCGCGCGCGCAAGGGCGGCGAACCGCTCGTCATGCTGACTGCCTATACCGTGCGCATGGCGCAGCTGCTCGATCCGCATTGCGACATCCTGCTGGTCGGCGACAGCCTGGGCCAGGTGATCTACGGCCTTCCCTCGACCCTTCCGGTCAGCCTGGACATGATGTGCGCGCATGGAGCAGCGGTGGTGCGCGGCAGCTATCACGCGCTGGTGATCGTCGACATGCCGTTCGGCAGCTATGAGGCCAGCCCCGAGCAGGCCTTTGCTTCCGCATCGCGCGTGCTGGCAGAGACCGGTGCGGCGGGCGTCAAGCTGGAAGGCGGCGAGACCATGGCCCCCACCGTCGCATTCCTGACGGCACGCGGCATTCCGGTGATGGCGCATGTCGGCCTGACGCCGCAATCGGTCAACGCACTCGGCGGTTACGGCGCGCGCGGCCGCACCAACGAAGAACATTCGCGCATCATTGCCGACGCCCGCGCCGTCGCCGGGGCCGGGGCCTTCTCGGTCGTGGCCGAGGGCGTGATCGAGCCGCTGGCGCGCGCGATCACTGCCGAAGTGTCCTGCCCGGTCATCGGCATCGGCGCCTCGGCCGAATGCGACGGGCAGGTCCTGGTCGCCGAAGACATGCTCGGCCTGTTCGAGCGCACGCCGCGGTTCGTGAAGCGTTATGCCGACATGGCGTCGATGATCGGCGACGCAGTCACGGCCTATGCGGCCGATGTGCGCGCCCGCGCCTTTCCCGGGCCCGAGCAGGTTTACGCCCCCAAGTAGCGGCTTCCGTTTGGGCAAGCGCGTCGCTAAGGTCCGCGCCGCTTGATCCCCAGGAGATTTGGTTTGGCCGTACCGCCGGAGACGAACGAAGCTTTCTTACGCGAAGTCGACGAGGAACTGAGGCGGGACGAACTGGCCAGGCTCTGGAAGCGCTGGGGCCTGGTGCTGATCGCCGTCATCGTCGTCGGCCTTATCGCGTTGGCGGCATTCCTGTGGTGGCGCAGCCATCAGGCGCAGCAGGCCGGGCTGGAAGGCGAGAAGCTGACTGCCGCGATCGACCAGCTTTCGAGCGGGCAGACCGATCAGGCGCTGCCTGCGCTTCGGGAGCTCAGCAAGTCGCCGCGCAGCGGCTATCGCGCGGCCGCGCAGCTTGCCATGGGCGCGATCGATTCGCAGAAGGACCCGAAGGCGGCGATTGCTGCGTTTGCTGCCGTCGCCAAGGACGAAAGCATCGCCAAGCCGTTCCGCGATCTCGCGCTGATCCGCCAGACGACAATGGAGTTCGACACGCTGTCCCCCGACCAGGTGATCGCGCGGATGAAACCGCTGGCGCAGAAAGGCAGTCCCTGGTTCGGCAGCGCCGGCGAGCTGACCGCCGTGGCGCAGCTGAAGGCGGGCCGTCCGACCGAGGCCGGCGCAACCTTTGCAGCGCTGGTTGCCGACCCCGGCGTTCCCGCCTCGATCCGTTCACGCGCCGCTCAGATGGCGAGCGTACTGGGTGTTTCCGTCAATCCTGTCGCTCAGCCGAGTTTGCCCCGATGATCCGTAATCTTCGCGCCCCGCTGCTGATCGCCACGATGCTCGCCATCTCCGGCTGCGGCGTCTTCAAGCAAGCCAAGCCCAAGACGCCGGTCCTCGGCCAGCGCGTGCCGATCCTGGTCGCGGAGACCGGGGCGGAAGTCGATCCGACCATCGCCTCGATTCCGGTGACGCTGCCGGCGCCGTCGGTCAACGACGCCTGGACTCAACCGAGCGGCAACGCGATGCACGCGATGGGGCATCTGGCCCTGTCCGCATCGCCGCAGCAGGCCTGGCAGGCGCAGATCGTCGGCGGCGACAAGCGCGCTCACCTTGCCGCCGCGCCGGTGGTGGCCGGCGGACGCGTCTATGTGATCGACACCGACGCCCGGCTGCATGCGTTCGACGCGCAGACCGGGAACGAGATCTGGACCGTCTTCGTCGGCGACGCGACCAATGACGACAAGGGCGAGGGTGCCGCAAACAACAGCAAGGCGCTGTTCGGCGGCGGCGTCAGCATCGACGGCGACAAGCTTTACGCGACCAACGGCCTGGGCGACGTCGTCGCGAAGAACGCAGCCGACGGCTCGACGATCTGGCGCAAGCGGCCCGGCGGTCCCCTGCGCGGCGCGCCGACGGTGTCGAACGGCAATGTCTATGTCGTCAGCCAGGACAATCAGATCTTCGCGCTCCGCCAGACCGACGGCAATATCGAATGGACCGGCTCCGGCACGCTCGAGGTTTCGGGCGTATTCGGCGTGGCCGCACCGGCCGCCGGCCAGGGCACTGTCGTCGCCGGCTTCTCGTCGGGCGAGCTCAACGCCTATCGCTACGAAAATGGCCGCATCGTCTGGCAGGACGCGCTGGCCCGCACGAGCATCTCGACGTCGGTCGGCACGATCTCGGACATCGACGCCGAGCCGGTGATCGACCAGGGCCGCGTCTATGCGATCGGCTCCGGCGGCCGCATGGTCGCGCTGGAGCTGGTGACCGGCCAGCGCATCTGGGAAATCAATGCCGGCGGCATCGCAACGCCCTGGGTGGTTGGCGACTGGGTGTTCGCAGTGACCGACAATGCGCGGTTGTTGTGCATCGCGCGCTCGACCGGCCGCGTGCGCTGGGCGACCCAGCTTCCGCACTGGAAGAACGAAAAGAAGAAGAAGGGCGCGATCAGCTGGACCGGGCCGGTGCTCGCCGGCGGGCGTCTGATCGCGGTCAGCAGCGAAGGCCAGATCGCCTATATCTCGCCGACCACGGGCGCGGTCGAGGCGACCGTGGACTATGGCGAGCCGATCAGTCTGTCGCCGGTCGTCGCCAACAATACGCTGTACCTGCTGGACGAAAAGGGGCGGCTGACCGCCTGGCGCTGACACGAAAAAGCCGCGGCGCCCGAAAGGCTCCGCGGCTTTCGTTTCCAGCTTTCGCGGGCTTAGTTGGCCGCGTTTCCTGCCGTATTGTCGACGGCATTCGCGGCATTGTCGGCAGCGTTGGCGCCGTTCTCCGCGGTTGCATCCATCGAGTTGCCGGCGGCGTCGAGCGCGTTGTCGACGCTGTCCGCGCCCGCCTCGGCGGTGTTGCTGATATCGGTGCCGACCGCGTTCGCCGCTTCGCTGGTCTCGTTCTGCGCATTCTGCGAGCAGGCCGCGAGGCCAAGGGCAGCGGCCGAAACCAGCGCGAGGGCAGTCAATTTCTTCATCGAGAGTGTCTCCTTCCTGAACGCGGGCGGGTCTAGCGAGCCGTTTCGGGTGCGGCAACCGGGCAATTGTCACCTTCGCTGGCGTCGAGGTCGAGGCAGCGCCCGTCGATCTCGTTCGCCGGAACCGGCAGGCCGATCAGCGAGGCAAGCGTCGGCAGGATGTCGACCGTCTCGACGCCCAGCGGCTGCTCGAAATTCTGCACGCCTTTCCACCAGAACAGGATCGGCACGCGCCGGTCGTAGTTCCAGAAGCTGCCGTGCGTCGCGACATAGCCGCGGGTCGGGTCCGGGATCGGCGTGACCCGCTCCTTCAGCGCCACGATCAGGTCGCCCGAGCGGCCCGGCAGGTAGGACGCGCGGGCCCGTTCGGCGAACGACCATGTCTCGGGCGGACTGGTCGGCTGCGGCATCCTCGCGACATCGGCGCCGACGAACACGTCCGCGACCAGCGGCGATTGCCTGATCAGCTCGGCGGCGCGCCGCGCGACCTTGACGCGCATCTGCTCAGGGACGGCTTTGTCGATATAGACGTCGCCGCCGGCCGGAAGCAGCACCGGGCCGGTGAGCTTCAGCTCGCGCCCGAGCTGTTCGCCGATCGCTTTCAGGTCGAGCCGGTTGTCCACGCGCTGCGCATCGGGCGCCGCATGGATGCGATTGCGCTCCGGCAGATCGTGGCCGCCATGATCCGCAGTCAACACGACGACATAGTCGACCCCGGTCTTGTCGAGCCGATCGAAGAATTCACCGAGCCTTTTGTCCAGCGCGAGCAGCTGGATGCACATCTCGACGCCTTCGGTGCCATAGGTGTGGCCGACATAATCGGTCGCGGATTCGCCGATCGAGATGATGTCGGTCGCGGGGCCGCGCCCCAGCCGCATCGAATCGATCAGCGCCTCGGCAAGCGTCAGGTTCATGTCGTCGATCTCGGGCGAGGCGCGGAACCGGGTCTTGTCGCCGGCCTCGCGGCCGAAATGCCAGGTGCCCACCGTCTTGCCGTCGCCGATCGGAATCGGTCGGTCGCGCGAGGTGCAGACGTCCGGAACCGGCATCGCCGGCTGCGGCTGGGCGATCCGGGCCGCAAGCGTGCTGCGGAACGGCGCGATCGCTGCATCGGGCGCGCCCTGGCCGGCAATCGTCACATAATCCTTGCCGTTCCAGAACCAGAGCTGGTCGACCTTGTGGCCGCCCATCATCACCGCAGCGCGGTCCTTGCCCGCGACCGACACGACCCGCGTCGCGGGATCGGCATTCTTCATCCGATCGCCAAGGGTCGGCACCAGCAGATGCCTGGCCGAAACCGTATAATTGCGGGATGTGCTGCCGGGCACCGTCTCGTCTTCGGCGCAGTAGATGCGCTTGTCTTCGCGCGCGGCGGTCTGGTCGAGCCAGTCATTGGCGATGATGCCGGTGCGATAGGGGCGGCTGCCGGTCAGGATCGTCGAATGGCCCGGGCACGTCTCGGTCGCGGCGTGGCTCTGATAGCCCGAAGGGAACACGACCCCTTCGGACAGGCGCCTCAGCCCGCCGGTAAAATGCTGCCGATATTCCGAAAACAGGTCGGCGGAGAATTGATCGACCGAGATGGCGACGATCAGCTTCGGCCGGGGAGGTTGCGCCTGGGCAGCGACGGGAGAAAGGGCGGCAAGGGCAATGACGAACGAGCGCAGCCTCACAAAGAAAACTCCTTGGGATTTCGGGCCCGAAACCGATAGGGAATGCGCGATGCTCGCGAAACTGAAATCGGCATGGGCGTGGATGATCCTGGCGCTGGTGTGGCCGGCGGCGGCGAGCGCGCAGCATATTCAGCCGCACCTGATCGCCGAGAGCGCGACGCCGGCGCCCGGGCAGACGATCGCGCTGGCGCTGGCGATGACCCCGGACAAGGGCTGGCACGGCTATTGGCAGAACCCGGGCGATGCGGGGGTTCCAGCGGAGGTGAAATGGCGGCTGCCTGCGGGCGCAAGCGTGGGCGCATTCCGCTATCCGGTGCCCGGCACGCTGCTGATCGCCGGGCTGATGAACTATGTCTATGAGCGCGAATATGCGCTGATCGCGCCGCTGACGGTGCCGAAGGACGCTGCGCCGGGCAGCCGGCTTCGGATCGAGGGCGATGCAACCTGGCTCGCCTGCACCGACGAAGTGTGCGTGCCCGAGCAGGGCAGGATCGCGGTCGACCTGACCATCGGCGACGGGCGGATCGATCCGGCGACGCGCGCGCAGTTCGACGCCTGGCGCGCGAAGCTGCCGCGGCCGCTGGGCGCGCAGGCGCGGTTCGAGGTCGTGGAGGGCCGGATGCGGATCGCGGTGCCGCTTCCCGCCGACGTCGGCGTGTCGCAGCCCTATTTCTTTTCGGCGACCGAGAATGCCGTCGACTATGCCGCGCCGCAGAGCGTCAGCCGCAATGGCGATGCGCTGATCGTCGAGACCGCCGCCAAAGGCACGCCGGCAACGCTGGCGGGCGTGCTGAAGATCGACGACGGCACCGGCCTGTCGCTGAACGCCGTACCGGGCGCGGTTCCGCCGGCGGGCAAGCCGGTCGGCGAGGCGGGCGCGGTGCGCTGGGATGCTATGACGGTGCTGACCGCCCTCGCCGGCGCGGTCCTCGGCGGCCTGCTGCTGAACGTGATGCCGTGCGTGTTCCCGATCCTGAGCCTGAAGGCGCTCGGGCTGGCGCGCGCGGGGATCGACGAGCGCGAGGCGCGGCGCGAGGGGCTCGCCTATGCGGCGGGCGTGATCGCGACCTGCCTGGCGCTCGGCGCGGCACTGCTGGCGCTGAGGGCCGGCGGTGCGGCAGTGGGCTGGGCGTTTCAGCTGCAGGACCCGCGCGTGATCGGGCTGCTGCTGCTGCTGGTGACCGCCGTTGCGCTGAACCTGGCCGGGCTGTTCGAGCTTGGAACGATCGGCGCGGGTGGTGCGCTCGCAGCCCGGGGCGGCGCGGCAGGCGCCTTCTGGACGGGAGCGCTCGCCGCGTTCGTCGCGACGCCGTGCACCGGGCCGTTCATGGCGGCAGCCCTGGGTGCGGCGCTGGTGCTGCCTGCGGCGGGCGCGCTGGCCGTGTTCGGCGGGCTCGGGCTGGGGCTTGCCCTTCCCTTCCTTGCGATCGGGTTCGTACCGGCGCTGAGACGATTGCTGCCGAAGCCGGGAGCCTGGATGGAGACACTGCGGCGGGTGCTGTCGGTGCCGATGTTCCTGACCGCGCTCGGCCTTGCCTGGATCCTTGGACGACAGGCCGGCGTGGACGGGATGGGCGTCGGGCTGGGCGCAGCGCTGCTGCTCGGCCTCGCGCTCTGGTGGGTCGGCGTCCGGCAGGTCCGCGGCCGGCCGGTCCTGCCGGCCGTCCCCGCCGCCGCGATCGCTGCGGCGCTGGTGCTGACCCTCGCGCCGGTCGCGACCCGGGCGGAAGCGGGCGGGCTCCTGAAAGCGCAGCCGTTCAGCGAAGGCGCTCTGAAGACGGCCCGGGACGCGGGGCGGCCCGTGTTCGTGTATTTCACCGCCGACTGGTGCCTGACCTGCAAGGTCAACGAGAAAGGCGCGATCGAACGGGCCGAGGTCGCCGATGCGTTCACCAAGCACAATGTCGCAGTGCTGGTCGGCGACTGGACCAACGGCGATCCCAAGATCGGCCGGTTCATCGAGGCACAGGGCCGGTCGGGGGTGCCGCTTTATCTCTATTACCGTCCGGGAGCGCCCGAGCCCGAGGTGCTGCCGCAGGTGCTGACCCCGGGAATGCTGGTCCGGCTGGCCTCCTGATCTCGGCATCCGGCGTCGGCAGGACCGGCGGCACGACCGGGACCGCACCATTGGCCGGGATAGCGCCGTTTTCCATCGGCGGGGGTGGAGGCGGAGGCGGATTCCGGCAGAAATCGACCACGCGGCGGACCGCAACGCCTCCCGGAATGGTGTAGGTCAGCGGGCCGCCCGAGACGGTGATCTGCGACTGCGGGCGTGCCATCGCGTCGAGGACGGCGTCGCCCATCCCGGTGCGCGCCTGCACGCGTCCGTTGCCGAGGTCGCGCGTACCGAGGCTGACGCCGATGCCGCCGGCCGAAAGATTGATCGCCGTGCCGCTGCCGGCGCGCTCGAACAGGATCGAGCGATTCGCCGGTTCGCAGCTGAGCGCGAAGATCGGTGGCACATTGGCTGCGCCGTAAAAAGCGGCGCCTCCCTCGACTCGCCATGCCATCGGCGTGCCGACGCCTTCCGGCGCTTCGGACACGTTCTCGTCGCTATCGTCGGGGGCGGTCACAGCCACGTCGCTGCTCTGCTCGGTGCGGTTGCCGACCGTCATCTTGTCGCAGCCGGCGAGCAGCAGCGCGAGGACAAGAAGGCTGCTATTTCGCGACATAGACCCGCTCGCCGCCGATCCAGGTTTCGAGCACCCTGGTGTCGCGCAGTTCCTGCGGCGTGGACTGGAGCGGATCGGTGTCGACGATCACGAAATCGGCGCGATAGCCCGGCTGCAGCATGCCGATCCGGTCCTCCGCCTTGCCCGCATAAGCCGCTTCGGTCGTGTAGCCGGCGAGCGCGACTTCGCGGCTCACCCGCTCCTGCGGCTGCCAGCCGCCGAAAGGCTGTCCGTCCGGACCCTCGCGGGTGATCGCGGCAGCCATGCCGGGAAACGGATTCGGCGATTCGACCGGCGTGTCGGACCCGAAGGCGAGGTGCGCACCAGTGCGCCGGATCGATTCCCAGGCATAGGCGCCGGCGAGGCGGTTCGGCCCCAGCCGCGCCTCCGCCATCAGCCGGTCCGACGTCTGATGAGTGGGCTGCATCGACGCGACGATGCCGAACTTGCCGAACCGCGGAATGTCGGCGGGATCGACGATCTGCGCATGCTCGATCCGCCAGCGGCGGTTGTCGGGATAGCTGGGCGCGACTTCCTCGATCGCGCTCAACACCTGCGCGTTGGCGCGGTCTCCGATCGCGTGGACCGCGACCTGGAACTTGTCCATCGCCGCCCGGACCATCAGGTTGCGGATCTTGGCATCGTCCATGAAGCCGAGGCCGCTTTCCTTCGGCGCGTCCGCATAGGGCTGCTTCAGCCAGGCGCCGCGCGAGCCGAGCGCGCCATCGGCATAGAGCTTGATCCCGACCATGCGCAGGCGATCGTCGTAGAGCCACGGCGTCGGCCCGGCCCCTGCAACCGACAGCGCCGGCTCCAGCCCCAGCGCGTAGGAGACGATGCGGACCTTCAGCACATTCGCGTCGCCGGCGCGGCGGAACACGTTCCAGTCCTCGACCGAGGTGCCCATGTCGTCGATCGCGGTGATGCCATAGCCGAGCAGGATCGCCTGCGCCTTGGACAGGGCGATGTCGCGCTCGCGCGGCTGCGGCGCGGGCACGACCTTCTCGATCAGCTGGCGCGCGGCATCGACGAACACGCCGGCGGGCTGGCCGTTCGCGGTCTTCTCGATCCGGCCGCCGGCCGGCGACGGGGTCGCGGCAGTGACGCCGGCCGCCTTCATCGCGACGCTGTTCGCCCAGCCGGCATGGCCGTCGACGCGGACCAGCCAGACCGGCTTGTTCGGCACGATCGCGTCGATGTCGGCCGCGGTCGGGAAGCGGCCGAGCCCCCATTTCTCCTGGTTCCAGCCGGCGCCGACGATCCATGGCCGATCGGGATTGGCCTTTGCATAGGCCGCCAGCATCGCCTTTGCCTCGTCCAGCGACTTCGCCTCGGTCAGGTCGAGCGCCATCGCCTTGAAGCCGAGCTCCATCACATGGCCGTGCGCGTCGATCAGGCCGGGCATCAGCACCCGTCCCTTGCCGTCATAGCGGAAGTCGAGGTCCCGATCGGGCCGCTTGTCGCGGCGATCGAGCAGCTTTTTGACCCGCCCGTCCTTGTCGATGACAAGGCCCGTGAAGCGCTCGACCTTGCCGTCCTTGGTCAGCGTCAGGCCGTTCACATTGTCGATCAGCGCATCCGCATGGGCCGGCGCGGCGAGGAGCGCGAGAAGCGGCAGAAATTGACGAAGCGGACGACCTGGACGATTCGGACGACCTTCACATGGATTCCTGAAAATTTTCAGGGCCGCGGCGGGCAGGGAAAAGAGCTGGGCGCGAAGAGGAAATTCGGTCATTCCGCCTGCATAGACATGTCAGGGGCGTGTAGGACAGAGGGTTCGCGCGAAGACGCGAAGACGCGAAGAAAAAGGAAGGATTGGTTCACGCGGAGGCGCGGAGGCGCAGAGAGTCCGGTGTTTCCAGCACCTCTTCGGCGAAGCCGAGTTCGATCAGCTCCGGCTTCGCCGGAAGAAAGCGACGTTGCAGTCCTGGCCTCCTCCGCGCCGCCGCGTGAGCCAAACTCCCTTCGCGGCTTCGCGAAACTATTTCGGAAGGCGGCGGATGATCGCGCTGGTGTCCTGGCGGCCATAGCCCAAAGCCTGGCAGTCGGCGTAAAATTGGTCGACGAGGCTCGCGACCGGCAGCGAGGCGCCGTTGGTGCGCGCCTCGTCGATCGCGAGCCCCAAATCCTTCCGCATCCAGTCTATCGCGAAGCCGAAATCGAAATCGTCGGCCGCCATCGTCTTCCAGCGATTGAGCATCTGCCAGCTGGCGGCGGCGCCGCCCGACACCGCCTCGAACACCTTGTCGAGGTCGAGATCGGCGTGCTGGGCGAAGCGGAGCGCCTCGCTCAGCCCCTGCACCGCGCCGGCGATGCAGATCTGGTTGACCATCTTGGTGGTCTGGCCGGCGCCGGCCGGTCCGACATGGGTGATCCGCGCGCCATAGGCCTCCATATAGGGCCGCGCCGCCTCCACCGCCTTGTCGCGGCCGCCGCACATCACCGACAGCGTGCCGTTCTCCGCCCCGACCTGCCCGCCCGAGACCGGCGCGTCGACGCACATGACGTCGTGCGACTTGCCCTCGACCGCCAGCTGCCGCGCGATCTTCGCGGAAACGGTGGTGTGATCGATGAACAGGCTGCCCGCCCGCATCGTCCGGAACGCGCCCTCGCGCCCCAAAGTCACTTCGGCGAGGTCGTCGTCGTTGCCGACGCAGGTGATGACGACGTCCTGCCCTTCGCCCGCTTCCATCGGGCTCGACGCCATCCGCCCGCCATTCTCCGCGACCCAGCGCTCCGCCTTGGCCAGCGAACGGTTGTAGACGGTAAGCTCATGGCCCTTCCGGGCGAGGTGGCGAGCCATCGGGGCGCCCATCACGCCCATGCCGATAAATGCGATCCGAGACATGGCGGCTGATTAGTCGGCAAACGGACGAGAGGCCAGCCGTAAGGATATGGCCGGCCTTCTAGCAAGCCAGATCAGACGACGAAGAAGTCAGAAGCGCTCAGGTTTGAAAGCCCGACCGATACCTCGGCGAATTTTATCGCCGACTGGCCGCCGGCACCATCGGCATCGTACGACAGCGCTCCGGTGTTGGGGTTATAAATGATGCGATCGTCGGCATCCCCGGCAGCGAATCCGGACACGAAAGCGCCGGCCTCCAGCTTTCCGGGCGCGAGTGCACTGAAAACGAAATCGTCGAGCCGGATCTCGTCGATTCCAACCTGCAAGTCCGTGATCCTGTCGATATTGGCCGTGCCCAGTTCCGCGTTGAAAGCGAAGATGTCCTTTCCGCTACCGCCTGTGATGACATCGCTGCCAGGCCCGCCATTGAGCACGTCGTTCCCGGCGCCAGCGATAATCCGGTTGTCGAGACCGTTGCCGATCCCGACAAAGGCTCCGGTGCCGGTTCCCGTGTAGGTCAAATCCTCGACATTGCCGGGCAGACGATAGCTTGAAAGAGCGGTCTCGACACGATCTGTTCCTTCGTCTGCAAACTCAGTCAGCGTATCGGTCGCAACCTGGACGATATAGGCGTCGTCGCCGTCGCCGCCTTGCAAAGCGTTCGGCGCCCCGGCTCCGCCTATCAGTCGATCGTCTCCGCCCAGTCCGATCAAGTAATCGGACCCCGCGCCTCCCTCGAGCCGGTTGGCATCGACGTTTCCGATCAGGGTGTCGTTGAACGCCGAGCCAAGGATTTGCTCGATGGCGACCAAGGTGTCCCGGCCACCATAGCCATTGTCGCCCGCGACGCCCGAAGCGAGATTTGCCGTCACTCCGGCCGCGGCGCCGGAATAGTCGGCAGTGTCCGTACCGCTCGCGCCATTCAGGACATTGTCCCCTGCAAAGCCCAGTAGACGGTCGTTACCGGCACCGCCGGTGATGGTGTTTGCCAGGGCATTGCCAAGTCCGCTGAAGTCAGCGGCACCGGTATATGTAAGGTTCTCGACGTTGGCGCGGAGACTGTAGGAGGCGAAGTCGGTCTGGACGGTGTCGATGCCTTCGCCTGCCGATTCGACGATCGAATCACCGGCCACCTGGATCACGTAAATGTCATCCCCGGCGCCACCTTGCAGCGTATTCGCGGTGCCGGCCCCGCCAGCGAGGACATCATTGCCCGCAAGTCCGATGAGATAGTCCGCGCCGCCGCCGCCATCGAGCCGATTGCCGCCGGCGGAGCCGATCAGGATATCGTTCTGTGCCGAGCCGATCGCGTTCTCGATTCCAATCAACGTGTCCGTGCCGCCATGACCATTCGCAGCCGTCCCCGAACTCAACCGGACGGTGACAGCCCCGGGTGCACCGGCATAGCTCGCCGTATCAGCGTCGGCGCCGCCGTCCAGGATGTTGTTCCCCGCCGAGCCGACGAGCACATCATTGCCGTCCAGCCCGGCAAGCGTGTCGGAGCTGGCGCCGCCGGTGATCAGGTTGCCGAGCTCGTTTCCGCCGCCCGCGAACGCACCGCTTCCGGTGAAAGTGAGGTCCTCCACATTGGCAGCAAGCATCACCGCGGCAAGATTAGTCAGCACCTTGTCTGTGCCTTCGCCGGCATTCTCGACGATGGTATCGCTGGCGCCGAGGATGTAAATGTCGTTCCCCACACCGCCCTCGAGCGTGTCTGCTCCCGCTTGCCCGTCGAGCGTGTCGTCGCCCGCATCGCCCCGTAACAAATCGTCGCCGCCGCCGCCATTAAGAATATCGTTGTCATCGCCGCCGCTCAGGCGGTCGTTGCCCAAACCGCTCGAAATCTGGTCCGCGCCGCGCCCGCCGAGAACCTCGACGAAATTCGAAACTTCGGGCGCGATCAGCACATCCTTCCCCGATCCGAAGTCGAAATACAGGCGGCCGGTTACGGCCGTTCCGGCCAGGCTTGGAATGGTGATGCGCTCATTGGTGTTCGAAACGATGACGGTCCCGCCCGGCAGACCCAAGGTATAGTCCTCAGAATCCGGGAAAATCATCTCGACACTTTCGACGCCGGTCAGTTCGGCCGATCCGTTGCTGAAAGTGTCGTTCGTGCTCCCCTCAATGCTGCCTACGCGCAAAACCCTGACCGACCCGCCGGGTCCGATATCGAACGTGTCCTCGACATAGCGCTCCGTCGTGGTGTCTCTGATGATGGTCTGGTTCTCAAAGGCGATCAGACGGTAGATGTCGGCTCCGCCGCCGCCGGCGATCACGTCATTCTCTGCGCGGCCGCCCAGAACGAGGTCATTGCCGTCACCGGCATCTATCGTGTCGGCGCCACTCTCACCGTCTATGTCATCGTCACCGCCAAGACCGAGGATCGTGTCGTTGCCGCCACGCCCGCGAATCACGTCCGCATCGTCGGTTCCATTGAGCGTATCCGCGCCGTTGGTGCCGGTGATATTCATCGCATTCTCCGATCGCCAAACAGGAACTCTGGTCAGAATCCTCAGCGCGTTCAAATGAAATGATGTTCCCGCGTCAGAGCCCGACGGGCAGGCGAGTTCTCCTCCATTCCGTCGAGGCGCGCCGGGCGGATTCGAGACAAAGGCGCGTACGATCGAGAGCGCCATTCAAGTCACCGCGACCCGCTCCCTTTCGCAGGTCCGAACGATCATTCCTGCCCGCGCATGTGGCGGGCGATCTTGGCCGTCATCGATGAGCGCTGGACGTCGGCCGAGCGGTTGGCGGCCACCTTGTAGAGGGCAGCCAGATAGGCGCGATCCCACTCGGTCAGCTCCTCGGCGCGGTCATCGGCGGTGTCGTTGAACAGGTTGGTGATGGTCGGGGTCGGCACCGGCTTGGGCGGCAGCTTCAGCGGCGCGAGCGCGACCATCGCGACATAAGATGCGAGCGCGTCGTGCGACAGCTTGCGGACCCGGTTCACGTCAATGACGATCGTCGCCGCGCCGATGCTCTGCCGGCTTTTGGTGCCGATCATGCTGCTGCTGTAATCCGACACGTTACCGGCCTGGCTGTCGGATTGGGCGTACTTCCCCGTCGATACCGATCCACGGCGTGTATCCAAGGAATTGAGCAAGGCCGGGTTATCGCCGATCGGGGCTTCGCCGTAACGTCCCTCCATTTTCAGGTCATACCACCAGCGGACCGGATAGGCCCCTTCGACAAGGTCGGAGCGCGCGGCGACGGGAAGGCTGCGGGCTCGATGGGGCTGCCGATCGAAGACCTCACGCACGACGCCGGAAGGGTCGCTGGTGAATGCGATAAGGATGTTCGGATCGCAATGCTTGCGTTTCGATATCTTGATGCCTGCTTCCTTCGCGACTTCGTGGATGCGCTCCAGGATCGGCTTTTCCTCGTCGGGCAGCGCGCCGATCACCTTGGGGCAGATCGCCTCGTTCCAGCGCGCCAGCTGATCGGAGCTGTTGGGCGCCGCCGCAACCGCGCGAACGAACGATTTCGCTTCGGTGCGGATCTCTGCGTCCGTCTTCGCGGTGCCTTCGACGACGATGGTCGGATCGATGGCGGGTGTCGGATCGGCGGCCGCGGGTTCAGGGAGCGCCGCTTGTGCCACGACAAAAAGCAAAGAGATCATCATTGCCCACGCCTCCACCTGTTGATGCGACAGTATCACATCAAAGGCGTTTGTGAAGGCGCCGGCCGGGGGAGGCTTCAGAAGCTGGTCCCGGCCACCTCGAAATCCGCTTTGGGCTCGCCCCGCTCGCGGATGCGGCGGCTGTCTTCGTCCCGGCTCTGCAACCACATAGCAGTGCCGGCGGCGGCGAGCGCGCCGACGAAGAACAGACCGCCGATCGCGGCAGGGCCCAAGCCGCCACTTTCCGCCGGCTCCCGGTCGAGCGGTTCGGTCTGCTTGCGGTGGACGGCGGCGCGAGCCGGGTCGGACAGCCACTTGGCGGCCTGGCCCTGCACGCGCGTCTTAAGGCTGCCGGTCAGCGCGGCGTGGCGGTCGTCGCGAAGCGCCTCGATCGCCTGCGCCGCGACTTCGGCTGCATCGTCCTTCGCTGCCTGGCCGGCGGGCGTGTTCTCCATATGCGCGCGGGTGAAGAAATCGGTCTCGGTCGGGCCGGGCATGAACACGGTGACGTGGATGCCCTTGTCCGCCAGCTCGTTGCGCAGCGCCTCGCCGAACGAGCGGACGAACGCTTTGGACGCGGCATAGACCGCCTCGAACGGGCCCGGCATGATGCCGGCGATCGAGGCTGTATAGAGGATGCGGCCCTCGCCCCGCGCGGCCATGTCGCGGACGACCAGCTTCGACAGCTGGACGAGGCCGCGGACATTGAGATCGATCAGCCGCAGCTCCTGGTCGAGATCGGTCTCGGTAAAGTCGCCGCCGCCTGAGCCGATGCCGGCATTGGCGCAGAAGATGTCGATCGTGCCCGCATCCTTCAGCGTCCGATGGAGCTGGAAGACGCCGGCGTCCGAGGCGAGATCGGCGGCGATCGTGTCCACGGCGACATCCGGGGCGCGCTCCCGGATCAGCTCGGCCGAATGTTCGAGCTTGTCGACATCCTGCGCGGCGAGCGTGACGTCGTGGCCGTCTTCGGCGAATTGCCGGGCCAGCTCGAAGCCGATGCCCGACGATCCGCCGGTGACGAGGACGCGCGGCCGACCCTGTGCCATTGCCTTACTCCGCTGGCGTTGCTGCCGCCTCCGAACTGCCGGTGCGGGCGATCGATGCCGAACGCGCGAACAGGGCCGGACGTTCACTGGCAACCGCACGGCGCGCCGCCGCTTCGAGCGCCTCGCGCTGCTCGTCCTCCGCCGCCTTCATCTTGCGGTAGGTCGCGAGCGCCTGCCCGACGACCTGGT
The DNA here is from genome assembly GCF_035758555.1 of Sphingomonas sp. Taxonomy (GTDB): domain Bacteria; phylum Pseudomonadota; class Alphaproteobacteria; order Sphingomonadales; family Sphingomonadaceae; genus Sphingomonas_B. The sequence continues at coordinate 30,144 of NZ_DASTXI010000076.1, forward strand.
CCATATTGTAATAGCGATAGGTGGCGAGACGGCCGACGAACGTCACGTCCGGCTCCGCAAGCGCCAGCGCCTCGTAGCGTTTGAAGAGCGCCTGATTCTCCGGCCGGGGAATGGGGTAATAGGGATCGCCTTCCGCCGACGGATATTCGTAGGTGATGCTGGTCTTCGGCGCCGTCTGCCCGGTCAGGTATTTATACTCGGTGATCCGGGTGTAGGGCGTGTCCTCGGAAGGGTAATTCACGACCGCGACCGGCTGGAACTGCTCGGTATCCAGCGTCTCGTGCCGGAACTGCAGCGACCGGTACGGCAGCTTGCCGTAGCGATAGCCGAAATATTCGTCGATCGGGCCGGTGAAGACGAGCCTGTCGTAGCTGACCTCGCGCCGCACATCCTCCCATTCGACGCCCAGGCGCAGCTCGATGTCCGGATGGTCGAGCATCGCTTCGAACATCCGGGTGAAGCCGTCCAGCGGCATCGCCTGGAATTGATCGGTGAAATAGCGGTCGTCGGTGCTGGTACGGGTGGGCACGCGCGACGTGACCGACTTGTCGAGCTCCGACGGATCCATGCCCCATTGCTTGCGGGTATAGCCCTGGAAGAAGGTCTCGTAGAGCTCCCGCCCGACCTTCGACACGACGACGTCGGCCGAGGTCCTGATCTCATCGACCGGCTCGGCGCGGCTTTCGAGGAAGGCCTCGGCCTCCGCGTCGGACTGAAGGTTCAGCCCATAGAGGATGTTCAGCGTCGTACGGTTGATCGGCATCGGCACGAGCTTGTCGCCGACGCTCGCCAGCACCCGATGCTCGTACGGACGCCATTTGGTGAAGCGGGACAGGTAAGCGAAAATCTCTTCCGAGTTGGTGTGGAAGATGTGCGGGCCGTAGAGGTGGTAGAGAATGCCGTCCTCGTTGGGCAGGTCATAGGCATTGCCGGCGATGTGCGGGCGGCGATCGATCACCAGCACTTTCTTGCCGCCGTCGTTCGCGAGCCGCTCGGCCATCACCGCGCCCGCAAAGCCGGCGCCGACGACGAGCACGTCGTAATGCGGCTTCTTCGCGAGCGGGCGCACCGCGCGACGCTCTGCCGAAGCCTCCGCGATCAGCGCCTGCATCTGCTGCGCCGTCTCGTCCCACGACATGGTCGACAGCAAGGCATCGACGGGACGCAGCCATTCGCGATTCTCCCGCGGCAGCGCGAGCGCCGTTTCGCAGGCGGCGATGAAGTCGGCCGGGTTGCTCGCGATCTGGACCGCGTCGAGCTCGCCATAATGGCGGATCACGTCCTTGATCGGCGTCGAGACGACCGGGCGGCCGGCGGCCAGATATTCGGGCGTCTTGGTCGGCGAGATGAACTTCGTCGCGTCATTGATCGCGAACGGCATCATCGCGACGTCCCAGCCCGACAGATAGGCGGGGAGCTCCGCATAGTCCTTGCCGCCCAGCCAGGCGATATTGGGCTGGGTGGGGAGATCGTCGGCACTGATCTTCACGACCGGGCCGACCATCACGAAGGTCCAGTCCGGGCGTTGCCGCGCAACTTCAGACAGAAGCGCCAGGTCCATCCGCTCGTCGATCACGCCGTAAAAGCCGAAACGCGGGTGCGGCAGCTGCGCCTGGTCGGCGGGATCGGGCTGCTTCGCGCGGGCCTGGCCGAAATGCCGGACATCGACGCTGGAGGGGAAGGCGTGGACGCTCAGGTGGCGGTCGCGCTTCGCCTCGTAAAGGCTGTAGCCGCCGGTGAAGACGAGGTCGGCCACGCCGATCAGCTCCTGCTCCAGCGGCAGCAGCTCCGGCGGGGCGAACTTGAAATTGGCGAGCTCGTCCATGCAGTCATAGACGGTGCAGTCGGCCGCCAGATGCCGCGAGAAAGGCAGCATCATCGGCGTGTAGTACCAGCGCACCAGCGGGCCGGGACGGCTGGCGACCAGCTCATCGACGAGGCGGCGCAGCTGCCTTTCGTGCAGCGCGGATTCGTTCGGATTGAGGTGCGGCACGGCGACGGTGACGCCGGATTTCGCGCAGATCGACAGCGCCAGCGACGGCTCGGCGGTCGCGTCGAGGATCGGCTCTTCCCAGAAAATGACACGGTAGTCGCGGGCGAAGCGGCTCATCAGCTGCTGCGGCCGCTGAAAGACGAAGTTCCACCTGAGGTGCGAGAAGCACAGCAGGGTGGGCGTGACGGAAGCTCCGCCCGAGAAAGCCTGACGCTCACGGCGACGGGAAGATCCAGATTTCATAGCGCTCCTTCGGTCCGCCAGCCCGCACTCCAGCGCCCGCGAGGACCGCGGCGCCCCACTCACTCATCGGCTGGCACGTCCGTAAAAGCGCCGGAACAGGGACTTAGTTCCGCCTGTTACGCCTCCGTCCGTCGCGCTTCCGGAACGGAATTTACCTGTGTTGTTCGGGCGGGTCAGCCGCGCCGGACCAGCACCGCGCCGGCGAAGACCAACGCGAGGCCGAACACGCGCGCGAACGTGGCCGGACGCGGCTCCAGCCCCAGCAGGCCGTAATGGTCGAGCAGCAGCGCGCCGGCGAGCTGGCCGGCGACGGCCGCGGTCAGGAGCGCACCGACGCCGATCCGCGGCACCACGAACGCCGCCATCGCGACGAAGAAGGCGCCGTACAATCCACCGAGCCACGCCCACCAAGGGAGCGCGCGGGCGCCGGCGAGCGTGCGCGGTCCGCTGCCGGCGAACAGCAGCACAGCGAGCGCGACCGTGCCGACCAGGAACGAGATCAGCGCCGCCAGCACCGGCGACCCGGACGCCCGCGCCAGCACCGCATTGGTCGGCGCCTGCACTGCCATCAACACGCCGCCGGCGAGGGCGAGGAGGATGTAGAGGAGGTTCGCGGTCATGGCCGCCCTTTGCGCCGGCCGTTGCGTGCCTGGGAATAGTCCGGAGCTGACATTTTGCTAGCGCGGCCGCGGCATCTTGGTCACATGCTTTCGGAAGTTGATCGTGCACCCCGCGAGCGCATTCGTGACGACAAATGCGATCGGGAGATTTGGCTCCACGTCCGTGACGACTCTTGCATTCAGGCCTCGCGCTCGCAGGAACTCAGCAGCTGCGCTTGCGTCTCGCTCCGGGTCATCGCTGGACCAACCCGATGCACGAGCTGGCCCCGTCAAGCTTGGCCCTCACCACGTCCGGCGACAGGTTGACGATCGTGCCGTCCCACATGATCGAGCGATGGATGCCGCTGCTATCGACGCGAAACCGCTCATGCACGCCATGGCGTGCAAGCAAGGCGACCACCGCCTCCTTCGCTTCCAGCGATGATGCAGCGAAGATGCGGGAACCCCGATCCGGGAAGGGAAGAGGGTTCCGGCCATTGACCGCGAGCATCGCCCAGACGACGAACAACGCGACCAGGATGCCGAGAACGACCAGCAGCCAAACTGGAATGAACATAGCTCGCCCCGTTTCGCCGGGAACCTGCCAGTTGCATTGAGCGCTCGCAATGGGTCGAGCGGGGGCAACCGCGGGCGGGGACGTGTCGCTCGAGCCCCGGGTTCGCGGCAGGCCCGCATCGCCCCAAACAAAACGGCGCCGGATTGCTCCGGCGCCGTCGCTGGTGATGCTGGTGTCAGGCCCCTTGGGGAGCCGGGTCGCCGAAGGGGCCCGGTTTCTTGGGCTTGGTCTTCGGGATCGAGCTGCCGCCGGCGATCAGCGGGGCGGTGCGCGCCTTGTTCGGGTCGTCGCGGCCGATATCTTCGCCGGCGATCGCGCGCTTCGCTTCCTCGCCGGTCACCGTCTCATATTCGAGCAACGCTTCGGCGAGGCGGTGGAGCTGGTCGAGATTGTCGGTCAGCACCTGGCGGGCCGCCGCCTCCGCTTCCTCGATCAGGCGGCGGATTTCCTGGTCGATCAGCTGCGCAGTCTGCTCGGACACGTTCTGCGAACGCGCGACCGAATGGCCGAGGAACACCTCGTCCTGGTTGTCGCGGTAGCGCAGCCAGCCGAGCTTTTCGCTCATGCCATATTCCATCACCATCGCACGGGCCATGTCGGTGGCCTGCTGGATGTCATTGGACGCGCCGGTGTTGAGCTCGTCCTTGCCGTAGATCAGCTGCTCGGCGATGCGGCCGCCGAAGGCGAGCGCGAGCCGCGCCTTCATCTGCTTCATCGACATCGAATAGCGGTCGCGCTCCGGCAGGTTCCAGGTGACGCCCAGCGCGCGGCCGCGCGGGATGATCGTCACCTTGTGCAGCGGATCGCAGCCGGGGACGTGCAGCGAGACGAGCGCGTGGCCGGCCTCGTGATAGGCGGTCGCCTTCTTCTCGTCCTCGGTCATGACCATGGACTTCCGCTCGGCGCCCATCATGACCTTGTCCTTGGCCTCCTCGAACTCGCGCATCGCGACCAGGCGCTTGCCCTTGCGCGCGGCGAGCAGGGCCGCCTCGTTGACGAGGTTGGCGAGGTCGGCGCCGGAAAAGCCCGGCGTGCCGCGCGCGATCGTGCGGCTGTCGACGTCGGGCGCCAGCGGCACTTTCTTCATGTGGACGGCCAGTATCTTCTCGCGGCCTTCGATATCCGGGCGCGGGACCACAACCTGGCGATCGAAACGACCCGGGCGAAGTAATGCGGGGTCAAGAACATCCGGACGGTTGGTCGCCGCAATAATGATGATGCCTTCGTTCGCTTCGAAGCCGTCCATCTCAACAAGAAGCTGGTTCAGCGTCTGCTCGCGCTCGTCATTTCCATTGCCGAGACCGGCGCCGCGATGCCGCCCGACCGCATCGATTTCATCGATAAACACGATGCACGGTGCATTTTTCTTCGCCTGTTCAAACATATCACGAACACGCGAGGCGCCGACGCCGACGAACATCTCGACGAAGTCGGAGCCGGAGATGGTGAAGAAGGGCACGCCCGCCTCACCCGCGATCGCGCGGGCGAGCAGGGTCTTGCCGGTGCCGGGCGAACCGACCAGCAGCGCACCCTTCGGAATCTTGCCGCCGAGACGGGCGAATTTGGTCGGGTCCTTCAGGAAATCGACGATCTCCTGCAGCTCTTCCCGCGCCTCGTCGATGCCGGCGACGTCGTCGAAGGTGACGCGGCCGTGCTTCTCCGTCAGCATCTTCGCCTTGGACTTGCCGAAGCCCATCGCGCCCGACCCCGCATTCTTCTGCATCTGGCGGATGACGAAGAACGCCACGCCCAGGATCAGCAGGAACGGCAGCGACTGGTAGAGCAGGATCATCCAGAAGCTCGGTTCTTCCTTGGGCTTCGCCGAGAATTTGACGTCCTTGGCGATCAGCCGGTCGATCAGGCGCGGATCGTCCGGCGCCTGGGTGCGGAACGTCGAATCGTTCGTATAGGTCCCGCTGATGATGTTGTCGGAGATCGCGACGTCCTTGACCGAGCCGTCGTCGACCCGCTGCAGGAACTCGGAATAGGGAATCCCCTCCCCGCTCGCAGTGCGCGTCTTGGTGTCGAACATCGAGACGAACAGCACCAATGCCAGCACGACGCCGAGCCAGATCAACAGGCTCTTCATCCAGGGGTTGGACGCGTTCGGATCCTTCTTGTCGTTCATCGCAGGCGAATCTCACGGAAAACAGGCCCACAACATAGGTGGCGAGGGGTTAACCGACAATGGCGGGACTTTGCGGGTTCTCGCGAAGACGCGAAGAAGGATGGTTCACGCGGAAGCGCGGAGGCGCGGAGGCGCGCGGGTGAAGGTCCAGCGCTCGCCTGGACTGGCCTTCAGGGGGCCGAGCGTGCCGGGGCGGTTGGCTTGGAGAGCGGCGATCAGGCGGGCGAGGTCGGGGCCGCGCGGCGTCTCGCCATGGATGGCGAAGATGCGGAGGATCACGCGCCGGATGATCTCGGGGGGCAGGCCCGCGCGATCGAGGGCAGTGCCGTCGAAGCGCTCGGCAAAGGCTTGCTCGGCGGCCCATTCGAGCGCGGCTTCGGCCTCGGCCAGATGCGCCGCGCTGTGCGCGATGCGCGCCGGGTCGATCCAGCCGGCCGCGAGCAATGCGCGCGCGGCAGTGCGATCATAGCGCGGATCGGCGTTGCTCGGGTCCTGCGCGGGCGTGAGGCCGGCGGCGGCGACGATCGCCTCGAGCTCGGCCTTGCGCGCGCCAAGCAGCGGCCGCACCAAAGTGACGCCGGGGCAAAGCAAGCGCGCGGCGCGAATGCCGGCGAGGCCCGACAGCCCGGCTCCGCGGGCGAGGCGCATCAGCAGCGTCTCGGCCTGGTCGTCGGCATGATGGGCAGTCGCGAGGTGCGTGAGCCCGTGCGCGAGACACCAATGCCCCAGCGCCGTATAGCGGGCCTCGCGCGCCGCCGCCTGCACGCTGCCCTCGACGCGGACTGTCAGGATATCGTGCGGCACGCCAAGCGAGGCGCAGAGCGCGCCTACATCTTCCGCTTCGGCGCGGGATGCGGGCCGCAGCTGATGGTCGACCGTCGCCGCGCGCAGTCCGGCTGGCCGTGCGCGGGCGGCGAGCAGAAGCAGCGCAAGGCTGTCCGGTCCGCCCGAAACGGCGAGACCGAGCGACGCGTCAGGCGGGACGCCGAGCGGTTCGAGGTTGAGCTGGACGGACGGGGCACTCACCCCCTCCCCTTAACGCGGTTCGCGGCGCGGCGGAATCTTCGTCGGGAGCCGCTTACGCCCCTGAGCGGGTGGTGACGAAGGTGCCGTGGGCTTGCTGCAGGCGGCGGACCAGGCCGGGAGCGAGCGTATGGGTGAATTTCAGGCCGACCTTCGTCAGGTGGACCCAACGCACTTCCGCCTCGACGATGTGCTGGGCGGCGAGACAGATTCTGACATAGGCGCCGACGTCGAGCGGCTCGTCGCACAGGCCGGACGCGCCGCCGCACGACAGGTCGCGCAGGCGGATCGAGCAGCAACGCCCTTTGACGCGAACCTCGAACGGATGGCCGTCGAACGGCATGCGCGGATAGACGCGGATGGCGTCCCACGATTCCGGTGAGGCATCGGCCATCGCCAGCGGCGGGGCCGCCCCTGCACCAAAACCGTTGCTTAGCCCTTCGCTCACCCGGTCTCGCTAGCAAGGCGAGGTAAAATGCGAGTTAAACCTTCCGCTGCGCCGCCGCCGATAAGGAAGCGGAAACGCCTTTGCGATAGAAGGCACGGCCATGACCATGCCATGCGAAGACGAGGGCCTGGCGCTGCCGCCCCGGTCCTGGGACGACGGCAGCGCGTCGGTGACGCCGGACCAGCTGAAGGCAGTGATCGTCGACGACGACGAGATGATGCGCCGTCTGGTGCGAAGCGCGCTGACCGGTCTGGGCTTCACGCAGATCCATGCCGCCGAGCACGGCGCGGCGGGATTGGCTCTTGCCGAGCGGGAAATGCCCGACATCATCATCGCCGACTATAACATGCCGGGGATGCACGGCCTGGACCTGGTCAAGGCAGTCCGCGAGAAAGAGGCGCTGGACCGGACCGTGATCATCATGCTGAGCGCCGCCGACGAGCATGACGTGATCGAGGGCGCACGCGTGCTGGGCGCCGACACGTTCATGGTGAAGCCATTCGAGCGTGCCGACCTGAAACGCCTGATCGAGACGCTCTACCACCGGTTCAACTGCGCGACGATCAAGTGGCCGGCGTGAGGCCGGTGAAGACCGCCAATCGGGCCTTCGGTGATGATCGGGTCATGCGACGCTCCGGACAGCGAGATTGCGCCGCGCGCGCTTCTCCTGCGCGGCAGGTGCAAGCTTTATGCAGGCTATCGCGGAGATGCCCCTATTCGGCAGGGCGCGGAAGATGCTCTGCCGCGCGAGCCGCCTGAGCCCGGTCGTGGATGCGGCGGGCGTAGAGAAAGCCGACCAGCGCCGCGGCCAAGCCGCCAAGGGCGGGGGCGAGATTTGCCAGATCATCCATCGCTATTCTCCGCCTCCAGCAGCGTCAGTGACTTGACCCCTACCCATATAATGGCCGCGCCGGATACAATTCACAGCAATGCATATAGGTCCGCGCCGTTAAGTAACCACCGGCCGAAACCAGACGCGAATAGGGCTGTACCGAGATTCAACAAGACGCCGGCAATGCCTTTGATCTGCTCATTGGCTCTCAGAATTTCGGAGCGCGACCGGTCAGCCAATGTTCCTTCCCCCTCGCATTGGAATTGAGGCGCCCGGCAAACTTTGTCGAGGAGCTTTCCAGCAGCCTCCCCGCTCGCCATCCCGCCGCCCTCGCTGCTTCGCGACCACCCCTCTCTCTCCCGCAGGCGGGAGAGGGGCTGTCACGCGGCCTGGCGGTTGCTTTCCCTGGCGCAGGCGCGGCGGACGGCTTCGGCGATCTCGCGGTCGATCGGCTCGCGCTTGTCGGGCGGGAGCGCGCGGTAATCGTCTTCGGACAGATGATGCTTTTTCAGCACCTCGTCGCGGGCACGCTCGGCGGGCGTCTTGGCGGCTTCCTTCTCGAAGGCGGCCAGGATGTCGGCGAAGCTCTCATCGCCGGGCGCCGTGCCCTTGGCCTTGGTGCCCGGTCCGCTCAGGCCGGCGATGCCGGTCATGTTTTCGATGTTCATGCCGTTCCTCTTTTCGAGAATGAGGATCGCCATAGCGCGGATCGGTGACCTGGCGGTTAATCCCGGCCTAACCACGGGGCGGTGGCCAAGGGGCCGGTATTCGGATTCGGCTTCCCCACCCTCGCAAGTAGCACGCTTAAACCATATTGGTTCGTTTGTCTTGACATCGTGACGCTCATCTGGTAATCACCCGAAACGATGGGACCCTTGGCCGGGCGGCGATTGCCGTGCCGGCCATTTGTTTTGGAGGACCGGGATGGCGAAGCTACGGATCATTCCCAACAAGCGCCGCGAAATGCAGGTGCAGGAGACCCGCCGCAAATTGTTCGACGCCAAGGCGAAGCGTGCGTTCCTCGATCACTTTGCGGCCACCTGCAACGCATCCGCCGCCGCAAGAGCCGCCGGGTTCGACTATCGCACCGCTTTTCGGCATCGGAACGAAGATCCGGAGTTCGGCCGGAAGTGGGAAGAGGCACTGCGTATCGGCTATGCGCGGCTGGAGGAGCTGGCGGTATCGCAGGCGATCGCCGCGCTCGACTGGGAACAGCCGGCGTTTCTGGAAGCGCCGCAGGACAGCGCTGCGCTAAAGCTTGATCCAGCGATGGCGTTGCAGCTGCTGCGCGAGCACAAGCGCGGGCTGGCCGGCGTTCCCAAGCCGGGGCGGATGCCGGCGGCGGCAACCAATGCCGAGGTCATCGAGGCGCTGACCAAGAGGCTCAGCGCCTTCGGCGTTCATGTCGGTGGCGGCAGGAAGCGGAAATGACCCCGCGCGAACGCCGCGAGGTCGAACGGATCGCGGCCCTGCTGAAGCGGATCCCGAGCCATGAAGAGCGCTTTGTAAGGCGCTTTCTGAAAGGGCTGCGCACGCCGGTCCAACGGACGATCTTCGAGCAGTGGCGCTGGCAATCGCACGAAGGCCAATTCGAGCCCAGGGGCGACTGGCGGCTGTGGGTGATCATG
>NZ_DASTXI010000084.1:0-19782 GCF_035758555.1 Sphingomonas sp.
AATTACAGCTCGAAGATATTCCACGAAGAGTACGTCATTTCGTGGTCGGTCCCAAGGCACGAGATAATATGTTCCCGCGCGTAGAACGCCGTCCGCTCGCTGCTCTGTGATGAAACTGAAGCCGGGCGGAGGACCTAGTAAATTTAGCTCTGCTGTGTGGTGCAGGTAGCCATCATCAAGCGTTGCTGGCGTTTTAGACGGAAGGTCTTCAGCACTCGATACTGACGCAGGCACAACAAGCGAAACCGTCCAGGTTGCAGGGAGTGGTAGCTCAGCGACATTCGTATCACGCCCAGTTGGCGGGTCACGATCAACCGTCATCGTACAGACGAAACGCGTGCCTGCGCTGGCGGCCGGGGAAGCAATCGGAAGCAAGATTGCTAAGCAAAGACCAAGGCCTCGGCTCACGCCCCATACCTCGTCAGCATCAGGAATCCGGACACCAGGAAAATCCAGAACAGCGACAGCGGCAGGAAGATTTTCCAGCCCAGCCGCATCAGTTGGTCGTAGCGGTAGCGCGGCACCGTCGCCTTTACCCAGCTGAACACGAAGAAGAAGAAGAAGATCTTGGCGAACAGCCAGAGGATGCCCGGCACGGCGTAGAGCGGCGCCCAGTCGACCGGGGGCAGCCAGCCGCCCCAGAACAGCACCGCGTTGAGCGCGCACATCAGCAGCACGTTGGCATATTCGCCCAGCCAGAACAGCGCGAATGCCATCGACGAATATTCGGTCTGATAGCCGGCGACGAGCTCGCTTTCAGCCTCGGTCAGGTCGAACGGGGTGCGCGCGGTCTCGGCCATCGAGGAGATCAGGAACACCACCCACATCGGGAACAGCAGCGGGTTGAAGCCGAAGCCATTGACGAAGCCGTACAGGCCCCGCTGCGCATCGATGATGCCCTGCAGGTTGAACGTCCCCGCCCACAGCACGACCGAAATCAGCACGAAGCCGATCGAGACTTCGTAAGAGACCATCTGCGCCGCCGCGCGCAGCGCCGAGTAGAACGGGTATTTCGAGTTGGACGACCAGCCGGCGATGATCACGCCGTAAACGCCCAGCGAAGAGACCGCGAGGATGTAGAGCAGGCCGACATTGATGTCGGCGAGGATCATGCCCGGCCCGAACGGGATCACCGCCCAGGCGATCAGCGCGACCGTGAAGGTGATGATCGGCGCCAGCAGGAACAGGCCGCGGTTCGCCGCAGTCGGGATGATCGTTTCCTGCAGGAACACCTTCAGCCCGTCGGCGAAGCTCTGCAGCAGCCCCCAAGGTCCGACCACGTTCGGCCCGCGGCGCAACGCCATCGCTGCCCAGATCTTGCGGTCCGCATAGATGATCATCGCCACCGCCAGCATCAGCGGCAGCGCGATCAGCAAAATGCCAATCAGCGTGGCGACGAACCACCCGGCTTCATAGCCGAGGTATGAGGCGAAGAAGTCGGTCATAGAGCGCTCCCGTACCCCTGCGAAAGCAGGGGTCCAGAGTCACGGGCTGGGAGGCATGGGCCCCTGCTTTCGCAGGGGCACGAAGCGAACGCGTTCATTCCGCCGCCTCCGCGAATTCCTGGCCGTGAACGATCTCGGCCGAGCAACGCTGCATCGTCGGGCTCGCGCGGCAGATCGCGTTGGTCATGTAGAAGTCGGAAATCGGATAGCCGACCGGGCCCGAGGCCTTGGCCGGCAGCTTCGGCACCTTCCACTCCGTCGGCGCGATCGCACCGTCCAGACCGAGCGCCGGCACTTCGGCCACCATCGCCGCGCGGAGTTCGGCGAGCGTATCGAACGGCAGCGGCTTGCCGAGCACTTCGGACAGCGCCCGGAAGATCTTCCAGTCCTCGCGCGCTTCGCCCGGCGCGAACACCGCCTGTTGCGCGACCTGCACGCGACCTTCCAGGTTCACGAACGTGCCGCTCTTTTCGACGTAAGAAGCCGCCGGCAGGATCACGTCGGCGTGATGCGCGCCCTTGTCGCCATGATGGCCGACATAGACCTTGAAGCTCTTGTCGAAGGTCGAGAAGTCGACTTCATCGGCGCCCAGGAAGAAAGTCAGCTTCGGGCTGGCCGCGAGAATGTCGGCGATGCCGCCCTTCCGCGCATAGCCGAGCATCACGCCGCCCATCCGGCTCGCCGCCATGTGCAGCACGTTGAAGCCGTTCCAGCCCTCACGGACCAGGTTCAGCGACTTGACCAGCGCCAGCGCGGCGCCGAGCGCGCCTGCCTTCAGCGCGCCGCCGCCGACGATCACCGCCGGCCGTTCCGCTGCGCCGAACGCGTCCGCCGCCGCCTGCGGCAGCTTGCCGAGCAGGCCGAGATCGTTGCCGAGCCATTCGACCTTGTAGGTCAGGTCGATTTCCGGCCCGATCGCGAACACCCTGGCCCCGCGCCGCACCGCCTTCCGGATGCGCGTGTTGACCAAAGGCGCTTCCAGCCGGACGTTGGTGCCGACCAGCAGGATCGCGTCAGCCTCCTCGATCCCGGCGATGGTCGTGTTGAAATTGATCGCGGCGAGACTGGAACAGTCATAATCCATGCCGGTCTGCCGCCCTTCGAGCAGCTCCGACCCGAACGACCTCAGCAGCGCCTTCGCGGCATACATGGTCTCGCAGTCGATCAGGTCGCCCGCGATCGCCGCCATCGAGCCGTCGGCGTGCTTCGCAATCTCCGCGAACGCGTCTTCCCAGCTCGACGGCTGCAGATTGCCGCCCTGCCGCACGAACACGCGGTCCAGGCGCCGGCGGACCATGCCGTCGATCGCATGGCGCGACTTGTCGGACAGCCACTCCTCGTTCACGTCCTCGTTGATGCGCGGCAGCACGCGCATCACCTGCCGCCCGCGGCTGTCGAGGCGGACGTTCGAGCCCACCGCGTCGTGCACGTCGATCGACGGCGTCTTCTTCAGCTCCCACGGCCGCGCCTCGAAGCTGTAGGGCTTCTGCAGCAGCGCGCCGACCGGGCACAGATCGGCGACGTTCCCGGACAGCTCGCTGGTCAGCGTCTTTTCCAGGTAGGTCGTGATCTGCATGTTCTCGCCGCGGCCGATCGCGCCGATTTCCTCGACGCCGGCCACCTGCTCGGCAAAGCGCACGCAGCGCGTGCACTGGATGCACCGATTCATCGACGTCTTGATGATCGGGCCCATATATTTGTCGGTGACGGCGCGCTTGTTCTCGTCGAACCGGCTGAACCCGCGGCCATAGGCCATCGCCTGGTCCTGCAGGTCGCACTCGCCGCCCTGATCGCAGATCGGGCAGTCGAGCGGGTGGTTGATGAGCAGAAACTCCATCACGCCTTCGCGCGCCTTCTTGACCATCAGGCTGTCGGTGCGGACTTCCTGATTGTCGGCGGCGGGCAGCGCGCAGCTGGCCTGCGGCTTGGGCGGCCCCGGCTTCACCTCGACCAGGCACATGCGGCAATTGCCGGCGATCGCCAGCCGCTCGTGATAGCAGAAGCGGGGAATCTCCTTGCCCGCGGCTTCGCAGGCTTGAAGGACGGTCGCGCCCTGTGGGACTTCGACCTCGATCCCGTCGACGGTGAGTTTAGGCATACGAAACTAGGCTCCGGGGCGAGCCTCTAGACGCCGTAAGGGGCGCGGCGCAAGGGATGAGAGCCGTGGCGGCTGCAAACAATCTGCGTTCGTTTCGAGCGAAATCGAGAAACGGCTTCTCGACTTCGCTCGAAGCAATCGGATTTAGGGACGAACGCCCTCGGGCCGGAACGCCGGCCCGGCATAGGTCATGTCGCCCGCCCAATAGCGCTGCGACACATGATATGCCGCCTGCACGATCGCGCTGCGAAGCTCGGTGCGGCCATAGGCCATCTTGGACGTGCCCTGGCAGGCCGACAGCCACGGCCCGAGCAGCTGGAACACCTTCATTTCCTGGCCGGAGCCGGGATCGGACTTGATCAGCCGCTCGGTATCGTTCGGGTTGCTGCGCGCGACGCAATCGGCGGTCAGAAACAGCGTCTTGGTCGGGTCCTCGGCGCCCATCGTATCCTTTTCGACCGGCAGGTCGAACTTCGCGAGATCGACGATCGCACGCTGCGGCTGCACGCCATATTCGACGAAATCGCGCTTGAAGAGCTCCTCGGCGATCCCGTCGCGCAGCGCGCTGACGGTAACCTCGGTATTCTCAGCCGTCCGGCACTCTGCCGCATTGCCCATCGGCACGGACGACCAGTCGACCTCGTCGCCGGTCAGCGGCAGCGATTTCAGCATGGAGATCGCCGCGCTGCGATCCGCCTTGACGATGCACTTGCCGATCTGAACGCCGGCCTCGCCCGGGCTGTCGCTGTCCGCCAGCGCCGGCGTCGCGAAGGACACGGCCGAAACCGCGGCGGCAATGATCAGAAGCTTCCCCATGTCACCCTCCATATACGGAGCGCCCGGCGCCCGATGCCGCAGCATCATGCGCTTGGAAAAGCCGAATGAAAAGAGGCGTCAGGGAGCCGCCGCTGCGCTGTCTTCAGCGGCCTTGGACAGCCAGTACATCCCTTCCGCCAGAGCCCCTTTCAGGACGATCTTGGAAAAAGCGAGCGTCTCGCCTTTGGGGATGCAGGCGCTGAATCGGGGAACCAGCGCATTGAAGCGCGCCGTTTCGTCCGAAGAATTGGCGTTGGCCCCCAGCAGCGCGCGAACGCCTGCGCCGTCCGCGCGGGCGACGCACTCGCCGAATTGCTCGAGCGCGATCGCGTTGCGGGCGGCCGGCGGCACTTCTCCGCCATACCGGTCGCGATAGCCGCTGGATGGCAGCGCCGAGAAGTCGACTGGCGCCGAGGAGGTCGGAAATTCAGCCGCGTAGAGCGCCTGGAACACCGTGCCGCGAAACACCATCGAATTGAACTGAAGCTGCCCGCCGCTCAGGCACGCGTCGCCCGCGGCATCGAACAGGCTCCGCAGATATTTGCCATAGCCGGGATCGTCGACCCGCATGCCGGCGAACTTCGTCACCCGGCCGCGCGACCGCGACACGAGACATTCCGCGAACGACTCCATTGTCAAACGAGCCGCATTCTTGCCGCGATCCTGGATCTGCGCGGCCTTGCGTTGGATCAGCGTGCCGGTTTCCTGCGCCTCCGCTGGCGCGCAGATCGCGGCCGCCAACACTGCGCCGCAGACCAGCCGGCGCCCCCTTGCCCCTGTTACCAACGCTTACTCCGCCGCTTGCGCGAAGCTCGACTCGCCCCGCCGCTCGACGATACGGCGTTCCAGTTCGGGGCGGAAGTGTCTGATAAGGCCCTGGATCGGCCAAGCCGCGGCATCGCCAAGCGCGCAGATGGTGTGGCCTTCGACCTGCTTGGTCACTTCGTGCAGCGTGTCGATTTCCTCGATCTCCGCCTCGCCGGTGCGCAGCCGTTCCATTACGCGCCACATCCAGCCGGTGCCTTCGCGGCACGGCGTGCACTGGCCGCAGCTTTCATGCGTGTAGAAATAGCTGAGGCGGCTGATCGCGCGAACCACGTCGGTCGACTTGTCCATCACGATCACCGCGGCGGTGCCGAGGCCGGATTTCAGGTCCTTCAGCGCATCGAAGTCCATCGGGCAGTCGATGATCTCGTGCGCCGGCACCAACGGCACCGACGATCCGCCGGGGATCACCGCCAGCAGATTGTCCCAGCCGCCGCGGATGCCGCCGCAATGCTTCTCGATCAACTCGCGGAACGGGATGCTCATCGCTTCTTCGACCACGCAGGGCTTCACCACATGGCCGCTGATCTGGAACAGCTTGGTGCCTTCGTTCTTCGGCCGGCCGATGCTGGCGAACCAGGCAGCGCCGCGACGCAGGATGGTCGGCACCACCGCGATCGATTCGACGTTGTTGACCGTGGTCGGGCAGCCATAAAGGCCCGCGCCCGCCGGGAACGGCGGCTTCAGGCGCGGCTGGCCCTTATGCCCTTCCAGGCTCTCCAGCATCGCGGTCTCTTCGCCGCAGATATAGGCGCCCGCTCCTCTGTGGACGAACACGTCGAAGTCATAGCCGGAGCCGCAGGCGTTCTTGCCCAGGAAGCCCTTATCGTAGGCCTCGCGCACGGCCGCGAACAGCACTTCGGCCTCGCGGATATATTCGCCGCGGATGTAGATGTAGGCGGCCCGCGCCCGCATCGCGAAGCCCGCGATCAGCGCGCCTTCGACAAGCTTGTGCGGATCGTGGCGGATGATCTCGCGGTCCTTGCAGCTGCCGGGCTCGGATTCGTCCGCGTTGATGACCAGGAAGTTCGGCTTACCCGGCTTCGGCTCCTTGGGCATGAAGCTCCACTTCATCCCGGTCGGAAAGCCCGCGCCGCCGCGCCCGCGCAGGCCGGACGCCTTCACTTCGTCGATGATCGCGTCCTGCCCGCGCGCCATCAGCGCCCTGGTGCCATCCCAATCCCCCCGCGCCATCGCGGCATCGACGTGCCACGACTGATAGCCGTACAGGTTGGTGAAGATGCGGTCCTTGTCTTGCAGCATGTCAGGCCGCCCATTCCCCGCGGTAATCGTGGTTCTCGTCGACCATCTCCTTGAGCGTGGTCGGTCCGCCCTCGGGCACGCTCGCGCGGCGGCCGATCGTGGAGCCGGGCTCCGGCGTCTCGCCTTTCGCCAGCGCGTCGATCACGGCGAGCGTGCGGTCGTAATCCAGGTCTTCGTAATTGTCGTCGTTGATCTGCACCATCGGCGCGTTCGCGCAGACGCCCAGGCATTCGACTTCGGACAGCGTGAACAGCCCGTCCGCCGTGGTCGCGCCCTTCTTCATGCCGCGGTCATGGCAGGCGCGCATCACGTCGTCGGATCCGCGGAGCTGGCACGGCGTCGTCCCGCACACCTGCACGTGATAGCGGCCGACCGGCGCCAGATTGTACATGGTGTAGAAGGTCGCGACTTCATAGGCGCGGATGAACGGCATATCGAGCGCGCGCGCGACGAACTCGATCACCGGGATCGGCAGCCAGCCTTGCGTATTCGTCTCGGCCCCGACCTGCCGCTGGGCAAGGTCGAGCAATGGCATCACTGCCGACATCTGCCGCCCCGGCGGATAGCGGCCGATAATCTCCTTCGCGGCGTCGGCATTCGCCGCCGTCCAGGCGAAATTGCCCCAGCGCGCGCGGGTCTCGGCCTCGTCGGGAATTTGAACTGCGTCAGCCATTCGTGTGGCCCATCAATTTTGCGAACCAGATCTTTGCGGAACGGAATTTTGTGAGCACGACAATCCCGGCAAGAACCAGCATCACGCCACAGAAGGCGTAAAACAGCGGCCAGTCCCAAGCTCGGGGCGCGACAAAGGTCGAAGCTAGAAGCAGGACAGCGAGCGCGCCGACGGCTTGGTTCGCCCGCAGCAACTTGTGATCGAAGGACGCACTCACCGGTCGCACTCGCCGAACACGATGTCGATCGCGCCCAGGATCGCGGTCACATCCGCCAGCATGTGGCCCTTCGTCATGAAGTCCATCGCCTGGAGGTGGCTGAACGCGGTCGGGCGGATCTTGCAGCGCCAGGGCTTGTTAGTGCCGTCGGAGACCAGGTACACGCCGAACTCGCCCTTGGGGCTTTCGGTCGCGACATAGACTTCGCCCGCCGGCACATGAAAGCCTTCGGTGTAGAGCTTGAAGTGGTGGATCAGCGCTTCCATCGATCGCTTCATCTCGCCGCGCTTGGGCGGCACCACCTTGCGATCGAGGCTCGCGATCGGCCCTGTCGGCATATCGTTCAGGCACTGCTTGATGATCCGCGCGGACTGGCGGACTTCCTCCACGCGCACCATGAACCGGTCGTAGCAGTCGCCGCGGGTGCCCACCGGCACGTCGAACTCGACCCGGTCATAGGCGTCATAGGGCTGCGACTTGCGCAGGTCCCACGGGATGCCGGAGCCGCGGATCATCGGGCCGGAGAAGCCCCAGCGGATCGCGTCTTCCTTCGACACGGTCGCGATATCGACGTTGCGCTGCTTGAAGATGCGGTTGTCGGCGACCAGGCTGATCGCGTCCTCGAATAGCCGCGGCAGCCGCTTCTCGGCCCATTCGCCGATGCCGTCGAGCAGCGCCAGCGGCGCGTCCTGGTGGACGCCGCCGGGGCGGAACCAGGCCGCGTGCATCCGCGCGCCCGACACCCGCTCGTAGAATTGCATCAAGTCTTCGCGCAGCTCGAACAGCCACAGGTTCGGCGTCATCGCGCCGACGTCCATCACATGGGAGCCGAGGTTCAGCGTGTGGTTCTTGATCCGCGTCAGCTCCGCGAACAGCACGCGCAGATACTGGGCGCGAAGCGGCACTTCGAGGTCCAGCAATTTCTCGACCGCGAGCACGTAAGAGTGCTCCTGGCTCATCGGCGATGCGTAATCGAGCCGGTCGAAATAGGGCAACGCCTGCAGGTACGTCTTGTTCTCGATCAGCTTCTCGGTGCCGCGGTGGAGCAGCCCGACATGCGGATCGACGCGCTCGACGATTTCGCCGTCCAGCTCCAGCACCATGCGCAGCACGCCGTGCGCGGCCGGGTGCTGCGGGCCGAAGTTGATCGTGTAATTCTGGATGTCGATGTCGCCGGGCGTGTCTGGCTGCAGGGCCTCGCGGCCGTCGATCAGGTCGAGGGCATCAGCCATGTGCCACTCCCGTGCTCCGGCGAAGGCCGGAGCGCTGCGGCGCTACGCTGCGAAGATGGAGCACGGCTCCGGCCTTCGCCGGAGCACAGCGGAGCTTAGTCATTCTTCGCCTCCGGCTTCTTTCGCGGCTTCCGAGCCGTCTTGGGCGGCACCGGCTCGCCGGTCTCGGGTTTGTTCGCTTCCGCCGGAGGCTCGGCGGGCTTGCCGTCGGCCTGGACCGGCTTCTCGCCCGGCTGGTTGCCCGGATGCGACTGGCCGGCGCCGGTCTGGCCCGGGTGCTCGGTGGTCTTCGCCTGCTCGACCGGCGGCTTGTCGGTAACGTTCACCGTGCCTGCCTTCGCGATCTGGTCGGCGGTCAGCGGCGTCGGCGCGCCCTTGGCTTCGGGCGAAGCCTTTTCGTCGCCCGGCAGCACATAGTCCGCGCCTTCCCAGGGCGAAGTGAAGTCGAAGCCGCGGAAATCCTGCGCCAGCGTCACCGGCTCGTAGATCACGCGCTTATGCTCTTCGGAATAGCGCAGCTCGACATAGCCGGTCAGC
The DNA here is from genome assembly GCF_035758555.1 of Sphingomonas sp. Taxonomy (GTDB): domain Bacteria; phylum Pseudomonadota; class Alphaproteobacteria; order Sphingomonadales; family Sphingomonadaceae; genus Sphingomonas_B. The sequence continues at coordinate 9,107 of NZ_DASTXI010000084.1, forward strand.
GGGAAGTCCTTGCGCTGCGGAAAGCCCTTGAAGCCGTAATCGGTCAGGATGCGGCGCAGGTCCTGGTTGCCGTCGAACAGCACGCCGTACATGTCGTATACTTCGCGCTCCAGCCAGCCCGCGACCGGCCACAGCCCGGTCACGCTCGGCACCGGCGTCTCCTCGTCGGTCGAGACCTTCACGCGCACGCGGTGGTTCCTGGTCAGCGACAGCAGGTGATACACCACCTCGAACCGCTCCGGGCGCGCGGGATAGTCGACGCCAGCGATCTCCATCAGTTGCTGATAATCGAACTGATCGCGCAGCGTCCTGAGCACATCGACGATGCGATCACGCTCGACCGTGAACGTCACCTCATAGACGCGCTCCACCGCCTCGATCAGCGCATCGCCCAGCGCCGGCACGATCGCCGCGATCACGCCTTCGTTGGAGGCCTGGCGGGGAGCGGGGCTCAGCATGCGCGCACCCAAAGCCCGCACCCAAGCTCGCTCGTCCCGAGCGTAGTCGAGGGGCGCTTCCCGGACTTGGGGGCTGCGCCCCTCGACTTCGCTCGGGACGAGCGGAAATACTGCACCTGCGACCTCACCGCTCGATCGTCCCTTCGCGGCGGATTTTCCGCTGCAGCTGCATGATGCCGTACAGCAAAGCCTCCGCGGTCGGCGGACAGCCGGGGACGTAGATGTCGACCGGCACGATCCGGTCGCATCCGCGCACCACCGAATAGCTGTAATGGTAATAGCCGCCGCCGTTCGCGCACGATCCCATCGAGATCACGTATTTCGGCTCCGACATCTGGTCGTAAACGCGGCGCAGCGCCGGGGCCATCTTGTTGCACAGCGTGCCGGCGACGATCATCACGTCGGACTGGCGCGGCGACGCGCGCGGGGCGACGCCGAACCGCTCCAGGTCATAGCGCGGCATGTTGACGTGGATCATCTCGACCGCGCAGCAGGCGAGGCCGAAGGTCATCCACCACAAAGAGCCGGTCCGCGCCCACTGGAACAGGTCCTCGGTCGTGGTGACCAGGAAGCCCTTGTCGCCCAGCTCGGCATTCAGGTCGTTGAAGTAATTCTGGTCGGGAAGCTTGCCTTCGGGCGGGAAGACGTTCTCGGCCGGGCTCAGCATCACTCCCATTCGAGCGCTCCCTTCTTCCAGGCGTAGATGTAGCCGAGGATCAATTCGCCGAGGAAGATCATCATCGCGATCCAGCTCGCCCAGCCGACGCTGAACACCGAAACCGCCCAGGGCCACAGGAACGCCGCCTCAAGGTCGAAGATGATGAACAGGATCGCGACCAGGTAGAAGCGCACGTCGAACTGGCTGCGGCTGTCCTCGAACGCCGGAAAGCCGCACTCATATTCGCTCAATTTTTCCGGGTTCGGCTTGTGCGATCCGGTGAAGCGCGCCGCGATCATCGGCAGGAAGACGAACGCGCTCGACAGCAGCAGCGCCACGCCCAGAAACAACAGGATCGGCAAATAGCCGGCGGCGACCGACGCCATCACATAACTCCGTCAGGTGCGCGCCGCGCGAGACACGCGCAGCGGACTTGCGCGGGCATCTAGGCCGGAGGCGTTTGCGACGCAACACCTTAGCGGCCGGATAAGGGAACGCCTGTTCGCCCTCGCCGGTTCACCCCGCATGCTCCAGCCTCAGCCGACGATCAGCGCGCAGGAATGCGCGCGCGGCATCCGCTTCCTGATGATCGATGCGGCGGCGGCGACCGCGATCGGCGCGCTGAACAGCGGCGTCGTGCTGCTGGCGCTGGCGCTGCACATCGGCGCGTCGACGGTGGAAATCGGCCTGCTCGCCGCGATCCCTCTGCTCACCCAGGTGCTGCAGGCACCGACGGTGAAGCTGGTCGAGCGCTGGCGCCGGCGCAAGCTGATCTCGGTCGCGGGCGTCTTCACCGCCCGCCTCGCCCTGCCGGTCTACGCGGCCGTGCCTTTCATCCCGCAGCCGCGAGTCGCGGCGGCCGTGCTGCTCGGCGCGGCGCTGCTCCACTACGGCCTCAACGCGGCGTCCGCGTGCAGCTGGAACAGCTGGATCCGCGACCTGATCCCGCCCGATCGGCTCGGCCATTTCTCGTCGCGCCGCGGCGTCTACGGCACCATCGTCAGCGCGGCCGCCACCGTCGCGGCGGCGATTGCGCTCGGCTGGGCGGAAGGTTCGCACGCTATCGGCAACCTGATCTTCAGCGGCCTCTACATCGCCGGTTTCATCTTCGGCCTGATCAGCACCTCGGCCCTTGCTCAGGTCCCCGAACCCGTAATGGCTGCGGAAAGCGTCGGCGCGCCGCTGCACCGGCTGCTGCTGGAGCCGCTGCGCCAGCCCAATTTCCGCAAGCTGCTCCGCTACGTCGCCAGCTGGCAATTCGCGGTCAATCTCGCGACGCCCTTCTTCACGGTCTATTTCGTGCGCGCCCTAGGCTTCAGTCTCAGCTTCGTGCTCGCGCTGACCGTGATCAGCCAGCTCGCCAACATCGCCGTCGTCCGCCAATGGGGCCGGATCAGCGACCGCTTCGCGAACAAGTCGACGCTGGCGGTTGCGACCCCGCTCTACATCCTTTGCGTCGCCGCGATGGCGTTCGCCAGCGACGTGCCCGCCGACGGTGGACGCGCCGCCTACCTGATCCTGCTGCACGTGCTGATGGGCGCCAGCGGCGCCGGCGTCGGCCTCGCCGCCGGCAACATGGTGATGAAGCTCAGCCCCTCGGGCGCTGCGACCAGCTTCATGGCCACCAACGCTTTGGTCAGCGCGCTCGCCGCCGGCTCCGCGCCGATCGTGGGCGGCTGGGCCGCGGACTTTTTCGCGCGTCGCCGGCTGGAGCTGTCGCTGAATTGGTTCAGCCCGTCAGGCGTCGAGCAATTGCTCGGCATCACCTTCTCGCATTGGGAATTCTTCTTCCTGCTGTCGGCGCTGCTCGGCCTCTACAGTCTGCACCGGCTGTCGGCGGTGGAGGAACCCGGCGCGGTCGAACGGCGCGAAGTGGTGCAGCACATCTTCACCTCGGCGCGCCGGACGCTCCGCAATGCGTCGTCGGTCGCCGGCCTGCGCCTCGCGGTCAGCTTCCCCGGCGGCGACCTGATCAAGCTACGCGAACGCGACCGGCTGCTGCTGGAAGACGTCTACGAAGACGAAAAGCATGTCAGCCCGGCCCCGCCGCCGATCGCGGCGATGCATGCGCTGCTGGAATCGGCCTTCAGCGCGCCGGCGAACGATCGCGCGTTCGACGAGCTGCTGAAGCGGCTCGACAAGGCGGCGTGAGGAAATCCTGTCCTACACGGCCGCCGCTATGCCATGGTGCCGCCGGCTCTTTCTCAACGGTGAATCGATCGGCATTCGGACGCCTTCCGGAAAAGCGGAAATGTTCCGGAATCCATGTGAATGTCATCAATGTCGGCCAGGACGTTCAACTCGTCCAGGTCAGCGCAGCGCGCCGGCCAACAGCTTGTGCAGGCGGGAGTGCAGCGCGTCGTTGGCGGCGAGGAATTCGCTGCGTTCCATCGCGCGGTCGCCGCCACGGAAATCGGTGACGAAGCCGCCCGCTTCGCGCACCAGCAGGATGCCGGCGGCGACGTCCCAGGGCTTCAATCCCGCTTCCCAGAAGCCGTCATAGCGGCCGCCCGCGACCCAGGCGAGGTCGAGCGCGGCGGAGCCGAAGCGGCGGATGCCGGCGACTTCGCCCGCGACCGCGCCGAAGATGCGGCTCCACTGGCCCATGTCGCCATGCCCCTTGAACGGGATGCCGGTCGCGATCAGCGCTTCGTCCAGGTTGCGGCGGGATGAGACGCGCAGGCGCTGGTCCTGCAGCCAGGCGCCCCTGCCCTTTTCGGCCCAGAAGCTCTCGTCGGTCAGCGGCTGGTAGACCAGTCCGCTGGTGATCTCGCCCGACGGCTCCTGCACCGCGATCGAGATCGCGAAATGCGGAATGCCGTGCAGGAAGTTGGAGGTGCCATCCAGCGGATCGACGATCCAGCGCGGCTTGGCCGGATCGCCTTCGATCTCGCCCGCTTCCTCGAGCAGGAAGCCCCAGTCCGGCCGCGCCTTCTTCAGCTCGTCGAACAGCGTCCGCTCGGCGCGCTGGTCGGCCATCGACACGAAGTCGGCCGGCCCCTTGCGCGAGACCTGGAGGTGCTGGACCTCGTTGAAGTCGCGCCGCAGCCGCGGCCCCGCCTTGCGGGCCGCGCGCTCCATGACGGTAAGAAGGCCGGAATGGGATGGCATTGGCTAATTAATCCGCCCGCCGGACGTAGGTCTTCTCATACACGTCGACCACGATCCGGGTTCCGCTGGCGATGTGCGGCGGGACCATCACGCGGACGCCGTTGTCCAGCACCGCGGGCTTGTAGCTGGACGACGCGGTCTGGCCCTTCACCACCGCATCGGCCTCGACGATCGTCGCTTCGATCGTGTCGGGCAGCTGCACGGAGATCGGGCGCTCGTCGTACAGCTCCAGCACCACGTCCATGCCGTCCTGCAGGAACGCGACCTCGTCGCCCAGCATGTCGGCGCTGAGCGTGATCTGGTCGTAGGTGTCCTTGTCCATGAAGGTCAGCTGATCGCCGTCGCGGAACAGGAACTGGAAGTCCTTGGTGTCCAGCCGCACGCGCTCGACGGTTTCGGCGGAGCGGAAACGGACGTTGGTCTTACGGCCGTCGATGAGGTTCTTCATCTCGACCTGCATATAGGCGCCGCCCTTGCCCGGCTGGGTGTGCTGGATCTTCACGGCGCGCCACAGGCCGCCTTCATATTCGATGATGTTGCCGGGACGAATGTCCACGCCGCTGATCTTCATGTGTCGGACCTTGAGAAAGACTGGAAAGTGGCGCGGCCCTTAGCGGGCGGCAGCCTCTCCGGCAAGCAGCGGGTAGGGATTCACCTCCTGCCCCTGCCACCAGCCTTCGCCCGCGGCCATGCGCTTGATCTCGAAATGGAGGTGGGGCGCATCGGGGCTGGCGTCGCCGGTCGAGCCGACCGTCGCGATCTGCTCGCCGGTCGCGACCTGCTGTCCTTCGGCCAGGCCAGGCCGATAGGCGTCCAGATGCGCGTAGTAATAGACGGTCGATCCGTCCGGACTGCGCACATAGACGGTGTGCCCGCCATTGTCGCTTTCGAAGATCTTCTCGACCCGGCCCGGCGCGGCCGCGATCACCGGCGTGCCGCGCGGCGCCATGATGTCGATCGCGTGATGCTCGCGCGAGCCCCCGCCGCGGCTCTGGCCCCAGGTGTCGGTCAGCTGCTCCGGCTTCACCCCCGCGACGGGGATGATGAGCCCGGAGCTCGTCTGAACCGGCGTTGCGGGCGCGGTCGGCGTGGGGCTCGGCGCCGGCTGCTCGCTCGCCGGCCTCAGCATCAGCGCGAAGCCGACGCCAAGGAGAATGAAAATCAGCAGAAGGAACCAGCCGAACCTGTTCACATGCTCACTCCTGGAAGATGGCGGGGGTGCCGGGCTTGACGATCAGCGACAGCCGCGCCGCATCCCAATTGGTCATGCGGATGCAGCCATGGCTCTCGGTCCGGCCGATCGTCTGGGGCTCGGACGTGCCGTGGATGCCGTAATGCTCCTTGGTCAGGTCCATCCAGATGACCCCGACAGGGCCATTGGGGCCGGCCGGCAGCAGCTGTTCTTCGTCGCCCGCCTCCGCGTCCCAGAACAGGTCCGGGTTGTAGTGGAACTTCGGGTTGTACGAATAGGTCGTGATCTTCCAGCTGCCGATCGGCAGCGGATCGTGCGTGGACCCCATCGTCACCGGAAACTGCGCGACCACTTTGTCGCCGGCATAGACGCGGAGCACGCCGTCCGACTTGTCGACGACGATACGGTCGCCCCGCGGCTGGTTCGCATCGACGTTCAGGCTGGAAAGCGTCTTCCGCCACGCGGCATCCTTCACACCCGAATATTCGCGCGAGGTCGGGATCGCGCCGGGCACGACGATCGGCTGCCCTGCCTTCAGCGGTGTGTCGGGGCTGTTGAGCGCAACCAGCGTCGCCGGCGTGGTGTGGAACCGCTCCGCCAGCTTCTCGAGCGCGGTGCGGTAGCAGAAGCAGGGCAGCTTGGCCTGTGCCTCCGGATCGTCGGGGATCGGATTGACGAACGGGCCCGCGACATCGCTTGCGGCGATCTTCGCCACAACGGTCGGCCGGTTCGCGCGATACGGGTAGAGTGCCCTGAGCGTCGGCTGATCGATCTTGCCGGTCGGTTCCAGCCCCTTCGCCTCCTGAAAGCCGCGCAGCGCGAGCCGCAGCGACTCGCCTTCCATCCCGTCGATGACGCCGGGCGAAAAGCCCAGTCGGTCGAGGATCACCTGCACGTGCATCACCGTCCGATCGATCGAAGGCTCCGCCTTTTCGCTGCTCGCTTGCGCCGCTGCCGCGGCCGCCACTGCGGCCAGCGCCGCCATTCCAAAAACTCGTTTCACGCCTGCGCTACTCCCTGCCGATCCAGGTCAAACGCGAGGGCGGGGATTTCTTTCCGGATGGGAAATGACCGCCTTGGGCGCGGCTTCGTCGACCGTCCCGTCGTTTTCGTCGCTTCTGTGCAATACCGTCATGCCCAGCGCGCGTATGCGGCCGCGCAGGAGCTTATTGTGCCAGACCGCGTCGAGCCGATCCGTTCAAAGCCGCTGCCGCCGGCTGCCGGCAAATTCGGCGAGCGCGGTGTCAGCGAAGTGGGGGGCAGCTACCGGCCGGCCGGCTGTCCGAGCCCGGACCAGTTCGAGGCACGCTTCCTGTTCGCCAACGACTCGAAGCGGCCGCCGCACGCCGCCTAGGCGAACAGCGCAGTAAACCGGCGCACCGCCTCCGCTTCGCCTTCGGCCGCATTCCACACTGCTCCGCAGACGGCAAGGAAGTCGGCGCCCGCCTCGATCAGCAGGCGGGCATTGTCGGGCGTGATGCCGCCGATCGCGACGCAGGGCAGCTCGAAAATGGTCGACCACCAGCCGAGGATCGACGGATCCGGCCGGTGCCGAACCTCCTTGGTCGTGGTCGGATAGAAGGCGCCGAACGCGACATAGTCGGCGCCCGCCTCCCCCGCTTCCATCGCAAGATGCTTGCTGTCATGGGCCGTCACGCCGATCTGCGCCCCCGGCCCGAGCACGCGCCGCGCCTCGCGCGGGTCGCCATCCTCCTGCCCCAGATGCACGCCATCCGCGCCCAGCCGCTTGGCGAGAGCGATCGAGTCATTGACGATGAAAGCGACGTCACGCTCCGCACAGATGCGCTGCAGCGGCTCCGCCAGCGCGGCAGCCTGATGCTGGTCCACACCCTTTACGCGGAACTGGAATGCCGCGACCTGCGCCGCATCCAACGCCCGCGCCAGCCGGTCGGGAAAGGCGCCGCCCACCTCTAGCGGCGAGATCAGGTAAAGCTGACAGGGCCCGCGTTCTTCACGCTCGGCGAACAGTTCGGCGAAAGACTCGTTGGACATGGATGATCCGTATCGGCTGCTCCGGCTGGAACTACCGGCATTGGCGCGGGGTGTTCTATCCCGAGGGCCTGCCCGTCAAGCATTGGTTCGTCCATTATGCCGCGCATTTCGATACGGTGGAGATCAACGCGAGCTTCTATCGGCGCCCGGCGCCGGAGACGTTCGCCGCCTGGCGCGATCAGGCGCCGCCCGGCTTCTGCTACGCGGTCAAGGCGCCGCGCTTCATCACCCATATGCGCAAGCTGAAGGACTGCGACGAAAGCATTGCCGAGTTCGTCGCGCGGGCGCGGCATTTGCGGCCTGCCCTTGGCCCGATCCTGTACCAGCTGCCGCCCAACTGGCGTTTCGATCGCGAACGGCTTGAGAGCTTCCTCGCCTTGCTGCCGCGCGACTTGAATCACGTATTCGAGTTCCGCGAGCCCAGCTGGCTGGCGGACGAGGTGCTGACGATGCTGGACGAGGCCGGCGTCGGCTTCTGCGCCCACGACTTCCCCGGTCTTGCGACCCAGCGCGCGGCGACCGGCCCGGTCGCCTATGTCCGGTTTCACGGGACGGCCGGCAAATATCATGGCCGCTACGCCGAAGACGCGCTCGCCGGATGGGCCGAGTGGATGCTCGCCGAAGAAGCGAAGGGACGGTCGGTCTGGGCCTTTTTCAACAACGACATTCATGGCGACGCGATTGCAGACGCGACCGCGCTCAAGCGCCGCATTGCGGAGTCGCCCCGCGCTTCCTAAGCGTCTCCCTAACCTATGTAGGAGAGATGACGTGAAGCTCCATCGCCGCGATTTCCTGGCCGGCACCACGGCCCTGGGTCTTGTCAACCTGGCCCGTCCCGCCTGGGCAGCCATCGCCCCGCAGCTGAAGCAGAAGCTGGATGAGATCGCGGCCGACTATCTGAAGACCTCGCCGGAAGCGCTCACCTATCTCGGCATGGACAAGGGCGAATATGCCTGGGCAAAGGCGAAGCTGAGCGACGCCTCCCCAGCGGCCCGCGCCAAGGCCATCGCCGACGCGACTCGCTACCTGCGCATCATTCAGACGGTCGATCCGGCGTCGCTCCACGGTCATGACCGCTTGCTGCGCGAAGCCGTCATCTACCCGCTGGAGATCGGCGCGGCGGGCGGACAGTTCGCCTATGGTTCGGTCGGCACGTTCGGCGGCGGCTCGCCTTATGTGATCAGCCAGCAGGACGGGTCGTATCAGTCGCTGCCCACCTTCCTCGACACGATGCACCAGATCGAGACATCGGCCGATGCCGAAGCCTATCTGTCGCGCCTGGGTGAATGGGGCCGTGTGCTGAACCAGGAAACCGATCAGGTCAGCCACGACGCGGGGCTGGGCGTGATCGCGCCGGACTTCATCCTCGACACCGCTCTCACCCAGCTGAAGGAGCTGCGCGCGGTTCCGGCGGCGCAGGCGCGCGTGGTCGCATCGCTCGCCCGCCGCACGCGCGAGAAGAACATTTCCGGCGACTGGGAAGCGCGCGCGACGAAAATCGTCGAAACCCGGGTCTACCCGGCGCTCGACCGGCAGATCGCGACCGTCACGGCCCTTCGCGCCAAGGCCAATCATGATGCCGGCGTGTGGAAGCTGCCGAAAGGCGCCGATTATTATGCCTGGCAGCTGCGCAACGCGACCAGCACCGACATGACGCCCGAACAGGTGCATCAGCTCGGCCTCGACCAGGGCGCCGACCTCGACGCCAAGATGGATGCCGTGCTGAAGTCGCAGGGCATGAGCCAGGGAACGGTCGGCGAGCGGCTGGCCGCGCTCACCGAGGACCCGAAGCAGCTCTTCCCCAACACCGACGCGGGCAAGGAAGAGGCAGTCGCGTTCGTGAACAGCAAGATCGAGCAACTGCGCGCGTTGCTGCCGCGCGTTTCCAACATGCACCTGAAGGCGCCGCTGATCGTGAAGCGCGTGCCGAAGGCGATCGAGGCGGGCGCCGCGCTCGGCTATATGAACCCCGGCTCACTCGATGGCTCGCGGCCGTCGATTTACTACATCAACCTCAGCGATACGGCGAATTGGCCGCGTTTCACCATCCCGTCGCTGTCGGCGCACGAAGGCATTCCCGGCCACACCTGGCAGTTCGCCTATGCCGCCGAGCACAAGGAGGACGTGCCGCTGCTGTTCAACCTGCTCGGCTTCAACGCCTATACCGAGGGCTGGGCGCTCTATGCCGAGCAGCTGGTCGATGAGCTCGGATTCTACGAACACGATCCCTTCGGCCGCCTCGGCATGTACCAGGCGCTCCGTTTCCGCGCGTCCCGGCTGGTGACCGACACGGGCCTGCACGCCAAACGCTGGTCGCGGGAGCAGGCGATCGACTATCTGACGTCGACGACCGGCCGTTCGCGCGCCGCGTGCACCAGCGAGGTCGACCGCTATTGCGCGTCGCCGGGCCAGGCTTGCGGCTATAAGGTCGGCCATACCGAGATCGTCCGCCTGCGCGACAAGGCCAAGGCCGAGCTCGGCGCGAAGTTCGATGTCCGGGATTTCGACGACGCGGTGATCCAGGCCGGGCAGGTGCCGCTGACCGTGCTCGCGACCGCGATCGACTCTTATGTCGCGGCGAAGAAAGCGGCCTAACCGACGACCGCCAGCGCGAAACCGTCCCACTTCTTGGCGCCCACCGTCTGCACGGCGGTGGCGCTGAGGCGCGGTTCAGCGGCCATTGCGTCGAACAGGGCACGCGTGCCCTGCACGCGCGGATCCGCGTGGTCGGGATCGAGGATGCCGCCTTCACGCACGACATTATCGAACACCAGCATCGTGCCCGGTCGCGACAGGCGCATCGCTGCGCGCAGATAGACGGGATAGCCTTCCTTGTCCGCGTCGACGAAGATGAAGTCGAAGGGCGCCTCGGCATCCGCGATCATCGCGTCGAGCGTCTCGGCGGCGGGGCCGACGCGAACCTCCACCTTGTCGCCAAGGCCGGCGCGAGCGAGATTGGCGCGTGCGACCTCGGCGTGGTGGAGATCGAGTTCCAGCGTGACCAGCCGGCCGTCGTCGGGCAGCGCCCGTGCGAGCCAAATGGTCGAATAACCGCCCAGCGTGCCCACCTCGAGAATCCGTCGCGCTCCCATGCCGCGCGCGAGCAGATGGAGCATCTTGCCCTGGACCGCCGACACGTCGATCGCAGGCAGCCCGGCGGCGGCATTGGCAGCCAGCGCCGCGTCCAACACTGGGTCGTCCCCGAGCAGGTGGCCCGCGATATAGTCATCGACTGCGGACCACT
>NZ_DASTXI010000058.1:0-2249 GCF_035758555.1 Sphingomonas sp.
GCCGCCGCAGATGAAGAGGATGTTGGTCGTGTCGACCTGCAGGAATTCCTGCTGCGGATGCTTGCGGCCCCCCTGCGGCGGGACGGAAGCGGTGGTGCCCTCCATCAGCTTGAGGAGCGCCTGCTGGACGCCCTCGCCCGAGACGTCGCGCGTGATCGAGGGATTGTCCGACTTGCGGCTGATCTTGTCGATTTCGTCGATGTAGACGATGCCGCGCTGCGCCTTCTCGACATTGCAGTCGGAGGCCTGGAGCAGCTTGAGGATGATGTTCTCGACATCCTCACCGACGTAGCCCGCCTCGGTCAGGGTCGTCGCATCGGCCATGGTGAAGGGCACGTCGAGGATCCGCGCGAGCGTCTGCGCGAGCAGGGTCTTGCCGCAGCCGGTCGGGCCGATCAGCAGGATGTTCGACTTGGCGAGCTCGACGTCGTTGCCGGCCTTCGCTCCGTGCGACAGCCGCTTGTAATGATTGTGCACCGCGACCGAGAGCACGCGCTTGGCGCGGTCCTGGCCGATCACATAATCATCGAGGACCTTGCAGATCTCGGACGGAGTCGGAACGCCGTCCCTCGTTTTCACGAGGGCGGACTTGGACTCCTCGCGGATGATATCATTGCACAGCTCGACGCATTCATCGCAGATGAAGACGGTCGGTCCGGCGATGAGCTTGCGAACCTCATGCTGCGATTTGCCGCAGAACGAGCAGTAGAGGGTGCTCTTGCTGTCGCCGCCTGAAAGCTTGGTCATTCCCGTCCTTGCGTTGCGACCGCTGGCGGCCGTCCTCTGGTGGGCATGCTAGCCCGCTTTATGCCACAATCAACTCTGCGGGTTCGTTAATGGTTGCCGCCCGCCCGATAGCTGTTTGATTTCAGGAATATGGATGGAGCGGGTGTGACAGGCAAGGGGTTGGCTGTCGCAGTTTGATACGCTTCGGCGCATCGCGCGGCGGCTCGTCGCGGCACGGCGAACGCCCCTCAATTCAGGTTTGAACGAGCAACGGCAGCTTTCCCGGCAGCGTTTCGGAGCCGGAGCGTTTCTTCCGGGTTCCTCGGCATCCACAGCCAAGAGGGAAGCTCAAATGAATATGCGCGCAATTCTTCTGACGGCCACCGTCGTCCTGGTCCCGGCAATGGCTGCAGCGCAGCCCGCTACCCCACCGGCCGATCAAAGCACGACCCAGACGCAGGACACCACCATGCCGCCAGGCGCCTCGGCGAACGCACCCGCGGCAACGGCAAAGGCCGATCCGACCTGCGCCAAGCCGGCAGCGTCCGGCAAGGCGAAGCCTTCGGCCGACACGCGCCCGGACAGCGTCAAGTCCGTGACCAGGGACACCGGAGAGATGGGCACGACGAAGGCGAAGAAGTCGGACAAGGAGATCGCCTGCGCGGATCAGCCGCAGTAAGGGGCTTCTCTAGCGGGCCGTGACGGCGGTCAGCGCGTCGCGCATCGCCTCCTGGAAATCGGAGCGGGCGTAAATGTCGTTGTGGCCTGCGCCCGCGATCGTCCGATCGAAGACGAGCTCCGGGACAATCCGCCTCAGAGCGCCGGTTCGATCGGCAGGGACGACTTGGTCGCGCTCGGCCGCGATGATCGCCACCGGAAGCTTGAGCCGCTCGAGGGCTGAGGCGGCGTCGATCTCGTGCTCGAAGAACGGGCCGATCGGCAGCCACGGGTACATCGACTGGGCGACCGCCTTCAGCGAATCGAAAGGCGTGACGAGGATCAGGCCGTCCAGCTTGCGCGCCGCTGCGAGCTGCGCGGCGACGCCGCTGCCGATGCTGAACCCGACCGCGATGATCCGGCCCGGCTTCAGCCGCTCGACCGCAAGATCATAGATGAGCGGCGCATCGGCGATCAGCGCCTGGGCCGAGGGGTTCCCCGTCGACGGCGCGTAGCCGCGGTAATGGAAGGCGACGACCTCCTCGTCTGAAAAGACCTCATGCAGATATTCGGCGACGTCCTGCGCATTCCACGCGTTTCCGCCGAAACCCAGCAGAAGGGTCGATTTCTCGCGGGGCTTGTCGGCCGGGATGCGGATTCCAGCGAGCTCGTGCCCGTCCGCAGTGGTCAGCGTCAGCCGCTCGGCTCCCGCCGGCCAGGGACCAGCCCGCGGCACCGCGTGCGTCGGAAAGATCAGCTGCGACTGGAATTCGAACATGGTGCCGCGGCGCGCGCGAGCGCTACTGCGCGATCGCCGCCTCGATCGCCGGAGTGACGCGGTCGACCGTGTAGGGCTTTTCGATCAC
>NZ_DASTXI010000062.1:0-4290 GCF_035758555.1 Sphingomonas sp.
TCGCCTGCAAACGCGTTCAGCTGGTCCACCATCGTGTTGATGGTGTTCTTCAGCTCCAGGATTTCGCCCTTCACGTCGACCGTGATCTTCTTGGACAAGTCGCCCAGCGCCACCGCCGTCGTCACTTCCGCGATATTGCGCACCTGGCCGGTCAGATTGTCGGCCATCAGATTGACGTTGTCGGTCAAATCCTTCCAAGTGCCGCCGACGCCCGGCACCTGCGCCTGACCGCCCAGCTTTCCTTCGGTGCCGACCTCGCGGGCGACGCGGGTCACCTCGCCTGCAAACGCGTTCAGCTGGTCCACCATCGTGTTGATGGTGTTCTTCAGCTCCAGGATTTCGCCCTTCACGTCGACCGTGATCTTCTTGGAAAGATCGCCCGAGGCCACCGCCGTCGTCACTTCGGCGATGTTGCGCACCTGGCCGGTCAGATTGTCGGCCATCAGGTTCACATTGTCGGTCAGGTCGGCCCAGGTGCCGGCGACGCCTTCCACCCGCGCTTGGCCGCCCAATTTGCCTTCGGTGCCCACTTCGCGCGCCACGCGGGTCACTTCCGACGCGAACGAGTTCAGCTGGTCCACCATCGTGTTGACGGTGTTCTTCAGCTCCAGAATCTCGCCCTTCACGTCGACGGTGATCTTCTTGGACAAATCGCCCGAGGCGACGGCGGTCGTGACTTCGGCGATGTTGCGGACCTGACCCGTCAGGTTGGTCGCCATCGCGTTGACGTTGTCGGTCAGGTCTTTCCATGTGCCGGCGACGCCTTTCACCTGCGCCTGGCCGCCCAATTTGCCCTCGGTGCCCACTTCGCGCGCGACGCGCGTCACTTCGGACGCGAACGAGGCGAGCTGCTCGACCATCGTGTTCACGACCTTGCCGATCCGCAGGAACTCGCCCCGCAAAGGCCGCCCGTCGATCTCGACCGCCATTGTCTGTGACAGGTCGCCCTTCGCCACCGCGCCGATGACGCGGCTGACCTCGGCGGTCGGCTGCACCATGTCGTCGATCAGCTCGTTGACCGCGCGCAGCTTGGTTTCCCAGCCTCCGATCGCGCCACGCACCCGCGCGCGCTGGGTGATCTTGCCTTCCTTACCGACGACGGTCGACAGGCGCTCGAACTCGCCGGTAATTTCCTGATTCATCGCGACGACTTCGTTGAAAAGCGTCGCGATCTCGCCGTCGAAATCGGGATCGTCCTCGGGCAGCCGGACCGAGAAATCGCCCCGTCTCAGGCTGCGGAGCGCACTGACGAGCTGGCGCCGTTCGGCGAACTCGCGCGGGTTATGTACGTTCAAGGACGGCTCCTGGCTCTTCCCCCCGCCCTTTGATTCGAAACTGTTCGGCCCCCCGGCCGGACCTCTTGATAGCAAAGCCTTTTGTCGGATGCGCGTGAAAATTTGCTGAACGGTGTCCCAAAACGCGATTGGGTGAGGAGATGCTCGGTTCGTCGAATTTATGGGAACCGTATACGAAGGATGCCGTTATCCCGCACCAGGGGTAAATCCAGGTTAGGCAGATGCATGACGACGACGTTACCGTCGGCGAAGTGAAGCGACGGCAGCAGGTGCTGCGGGATCACATCGCCGAGAACGACCGGCTGATCGGGGAGGCAGCGCAGCGCGTCGCCACCTCCCGTGCGATCACCGGTGCCGGGGTTTCGGACGGCGGGGAAGACAGGCCGGAATCCGACAAAGCGGCCTGAGCGGCGCCTTAGAGCCGTTCGATCTTCTGCGCCGCCTCGTCGATGATCGCGACTGCCTTGTGGAGCAGGTCGGGCGTCATGTCGTCGCGCGACATCCGGTGCTGGAGCGCGCTGAACAGGTTCGCCGTCGCGCGGCGGATCGGTGCACGGTCGACGCGGGAGCGTTCCTCGCCCAGCGCTTCGAGCCGCTCGAACAACGCATCCACTTCTTCCGCACGTTCGGCCAGATGCTCGCGGCCGGCCTCGGTCGCCGCATATTCCTTGCGCGATCCCTCGGACACGGCCTCGATCAGCCCCATGTCGTCCAGCATGGTGAGGGTGGGGTAGATCACGCCCGCGCTGGGCGCATAGGCGCCGCCGGTGCGTTCCTCGATGTCCCGGATCAGATCGTAGCCGTGGCGCGGCTGGTCGGCGATCAGCTTCAGCAGCACCAGCCGCAGCTCCTCGCCGTCGAACATCCGGCGCCTGCGGCCGCGCCCGCCGCCATGATGGCCGCCGATTTCCCAACGGAACTCGAACGGCCCGCGCCGCCAGCTGCCGTGCCGCGACCCGCAGCCGCGCTCATGTCCGTGGTTCCCGTAAGAAAAGAACATTTCGACTCACTCCGATGCTTCTAAGACGCGCTAAGATATATCTTGAAAGGTTCTGGTCAAGCCCTCGCTCTAAGCCTCACTTTTGCCTAACCATTGCAGGCGCATGCCCGACCTCTTCACTCCCGATCCGGCCGACTCCGCGCCGCTGGCAGACCGGCTCCGGCCGCGCCGGCTGGAGGATGTCGTCGGGCAGGAGCATCTGACCGGCCCCGATGGGGCGATCGGGCGGATGGTCGCGGCCGGCCGTCTGTCTTCGATGATCCTCTGGGGTCCGCCCGGCACCGGCAAGACCACGATCGCACGCCTGCTTGCCGACGCGGTCGGGCTGCGCTTCGAGGCGATCTCGGCGGTGTTCTCGGGCGTCGCCGACCTGCGCAAGGTCTTCGCGACCGCCCGCGACCACGCCGCCGCCGGCCAGCGCACCCTGTTGTTCGTGGACGAGATCCACCGCTTCAACCGCGCCCAGCAGGACGGCTTCCTGCCCTATGTCGAGGACGGCACCGTCACGCTGGTCGGCGCGACCACCGAGAACCCCAGCTTCGAGCTGAACGCGGCGCTGCTCAGCCGGGCGCAGGTGCTGATCCTCCACCGCCTCGACGCCAAGGCGCTCTGCACGCTGCTGGACCGCGCGGAGGAGGCCGAAGGCCGCCCGCTGCCGCTGACAGCCGACGCGCGCGACGCGCTCGTCGCAAGCGCGGATGGCGACGGCCGCTTCCTGCTCAATCAGGCGGAGACGCTGTTTTCGGTCGAACTCGACGGTCCCCTCGATCCCGCCGGCCTGTCGGCGCTGCTCCATCGCCGCGTCGCCGTCTACGACAAGGATCGCGAGGGCCATTACAACCTGATCTCGGCGCTTCACAAAAGCATCCGCGGATCGGACCCGCAGGCGGCGCTGTACTATCTGGCGCGGATGCTGGTGGCCGGGGAGGAGCCGCTCTACCTGCTCCGCCGCCTCGTCCGCGCGGCGGTCGAGGATGTCGGCCTCGCCGACCCGCAGGCGCTGGTGCAATGCCTTGCCGCCAAGGACACGTACGACTTCCTGGGCTCGCCCGAAGGCGAGCTCGCGATCGTGCAGGCCTGCCTCTATCTCGCGACCGCGCCCAAATCGAACGCGACGTACAGGGCGCAGAAGGCGGCGTGGCGGAGCGCGAAGGAGACCGGATCGCTGATGCCGCCGATGAACATCGTCAATGCACCGACGAAGCTGATGAAACAGCTCGGCTATGGGAAGGGGTACGCATACGACCATGACACGGATGAAGGCTTTTCCGGCGACAATTACTGGCCCGAAGGCATGGCGCCCCAGAGCTATTACGAGCCCACCGACCGCGGCTTCGAAAAGCGAGTCGCGGAACGGCTGGCCTATTGGGAGGAATTGCGGCGTGGGAAGCGTGGGTGATCTGGCACATAAACTCCGTTCGTTTCGAGCGCAGTCGAGAAACGCGTGTCCACCTGCGCCAAGGTCGCTTCTCGACTTCGCTCGAAGCGAACGGTTTTGGGGCGCATTGGCCTGTGGTGTTCTGGCGCTCGCCACCCCCGCCCACGCCGCCGAACCCACGCCCTACCAGCGCGCGCTCGCCGCCGGCTACAAGGCGGCATTCCTCTGCTCCGGCATCTTCAACGCCGGCCGCACCCAGGCGCAGATCGAGGCGCTGGAGCTGACGGGGATCTATCCGGAATATGACGCGATCGTGCCAACTTTGCCAGCAAGTTTCAGTAGCGGCGGTGTGTACGTTGAGTTCGATCCGGCACTGCCGCCGCGTCAGGCGGTGTGGAATGAAGCTACCGGTTGCACGACCCGGCCGATCGGGGCGGGCCCCTTCCCGATCTACATTCCTGCGACTCAGCTTAAGCCTTCGCTGTCCGAGCGGCCATGGCCGGACGGAGATAAACGTATCTCTGACCGGCCGGCCAAGGCAGCAGTCGTTCTCACCAATCAGGCCTTTGGCGGAGCATATGGGAAGGCCTCTCGCACGGTCGCGGTCCTCATCGTGC
>NZ_DASTXI010000088.1:0-4354 GCF_035758555.1 Sphingomonas sp.
AAGCTTCTCGACTCCCGCGCCGGTCATCGTCTTCATGCCCTGCTTCTTGACCGCCTTCTCCAGGAACGCGGAGACGTCGGCGTCTTCGACGGGCACCAATCGGTCGAGCATCTCGACCACGGTCACGTCCGCGCCCATGTCGCGGTAGAAGCTGGCAAACTCGATGCCGATCGCGCCGGAACCCACGACCAGCAGCTTGGTCGGCATTTCGGGCGGCGTCATTGCGTGGCGATAGGTCCAGATGCGCTTGCCGTCGGCCTTCGCGAACGGCAGGTCGCGCGCGCGGGCGCCGGTCGCGACGATGATGTTCTTGGCGGTCAGTTCGGTCGCCTTGCCGTCCTTCGTGACGGAGAGCTTGCCCTTTCCGGTCAGCTTGCCGTCGCCCATATGCACGTCGATCTTGTTCTTCTTCATCAGGTGCGTGACGCCCTGATTCAGCTGCTTCGCGACCCCGCGCGAGCGCTTCACCACCGCTTCAAGATCGGCGCTGATCTGGTTCGCGACCAGGCCGTAGTCCTTGGCGTGCTGCATGTAATGGAACACCTCGGCCGATCGCAGCAGCGCCTTGGTCGGGATGCATCCCCAGTTCAGACAGATGCCGCCCAGCAGCTCGCGCTCGACGATCGCGGTCTTGAGGCCGAGTTGCGCCGCGCGGATCGCCGCGACATAGCCGCCAGGCCCGGAGCCGAGGACGATGAGGTCGTAGGTGTCAGGCATTCGAAGGGGCTCCATCGGAAGCCCCTCTCCCCTTGCGGGAGAGGGAGAGGCCCAAGCCGAAGGCTTGGGAGGGTGAGGGGGACAGCGCCGAATAAATCGCGTCGGCGACGCCAGTCTCGTTCGTCAGCACGCCGCTGTTCCAGAAGCGCAGCACCCGGAAGCGCTGCGCCGTCAGAAAGCGGTCTCTGCGCTCGTCGTAGCGATTGTCGGCGTGCTGAGAACCGTCGGCCTCGACGATCAGCCGCGCCTCGAAGCAAACGAAATCGACGATGTACGGGAATATGATCTGCTGGCGTTTGAACTTGAACGTTGCCAGACGCTTATCGCGCAGCATCGACCAGATACGCTTCTCCGCTTCGGTCGGATTGCGCCGCATCCATCTGGCGCGCTCAAGCAACTGGGCGTGAGTTAGGAGGCGCGGTGCTTCCCCCTCACCCTCCCACTCGCCTGACGGCGAGCGGGCCCCTCCCTCTCCCGCAAGGGGAGAGGGGCTCTCTCCCACAGCGTTCACCTAGGCCACCATCCCCAGCGGGCTTTCGACCAGTTCCTTGAACACCTTCATCAGCCGCGCGCCGTCCGCGCCGTCGATGGCGCGGTGGTCGAAGCTGCCGGTTGCGCTCATCACTGTCGCCACCGCCAGCGCATCGTCGACCACGTACGGCCGCTTCTCGCCGGCGCCGATCGCCATGATCATGCCCTGGGGCGGGTTGATGACGGCGTCGAACTGCTTGATGCCGAACATGCCCATGTTGGAGATGCTGGCGGTGCCGCCTTGGTATTCGTGCGGCTGCAGCTTGCCTTCCTTGGCGCGCGACGCGAGCTCGTGCATTTCGGACGAGATCGCCGCCACGCCCTTTGCGTCGGCGCCGACGATGATCGGCGTGATCAGCCCGCCCGGGATCGACACCGCGACCGAGATGTCCGCGCGGCTGTATTTGATCAGGTTATCCGGCGTGAAGCTGACGTTGCACTCCGGCACCTGCTTCAGGCTGACGGCCAGCGCCTTGATCAGCAGGTCATTGACCGACAGCTTCACCCCGCGCGCGGTGAGCGCACTGTTCAGCTCGGCACGGAGCTTCAGCAGCGCGTCGAGGCGGATGTCGACCGTCAGATAGATATGCGGGATCGTCGACTTCGCCTCGGTCAGGCGGCGCGCGATCGTCTTGCGCATGTTGGACAGCTTGACCGCTTCGTGCGGGATTTCGGTCTCGAACGGCTGGGCGGGTGCGGCCGGAGCGGGCACCGCGGTGGGAGCAGGCGCTGCGGCAGCCGGCTTCGGCGCCGCGCCGGGCTGGGCGCCCTCGATGTCCGCCTTGACGATCCGCCCGCCTGGGCCGGAGCCCTGGAGCCCACCGAGGTCGATGCCTTTGGCTTCCGCCAGCCGCCGGGCCAGCGGGGAGGCCTTCACCCGTTCGCCACTCGCCTGCGGAGCGGCTGCGGGGGCTGGAGTCGGCGCGCGAGCGGGAGCAGGCGCCGGAGCAGATTCTTGCTTCGGAGCCGGCGCCGGCGCCGGGGCAGCGGCGGCCGCGCCGGCGTCCTCGCCCTCGCTGGCGATCAGCGCGATCACGGCACCGACCTTCACGCCATCCGCCCCTTCCGGCACGACGATCTTCGCGATCGTGCCTTCGTCGACGGCCTCGAATTCCATCGTCGCCTGGTCGGTCTCGATCTCGGCAAGGATGTCGCCCGATTTGACCGCGTCGCCTTCCTTGACCAGCCATTTGGCGAGCGTGCCTTCCTCCATCGTCGGCGAGAGGGCCGGCATCTTGAGCTCGATCGGCATGGAGGTCCCTTTGCTTTGCTGGATCGTTTGAGCCCCCTTCGGCCAAGCCTCCCGACCGGTCAAGATATTGCGCTCAGGCGCTGCTTGCCCCATTTTTGCGCAAAACGGGGGCACGGGGCACGCAAATGCGCACCTATCTGGCAGTCATCGACGATACCGAAGAAGCGGAGATCGCGCTGCGCTTCGCGGCGCGGCGCGCGGCCAAGACGGGCGGCACGGTGCTGGTGCTGGCGCTGATCGAGCCGGCCGAGTTCGTCACCTGGGGCGGCGTGCAGGCGACGATGGAAGACGAAGCCCGCCAGCGCGCCGAAGGGCTGGTCGCGCGCGTTTCGGGATCGCTGTTCGACGAGGCGGGGATCCGCCCCTCCATTCTCGTCCGCCAGGGCGATGCAGTGCACGTCGTCCGCGAATTGCTTTCGGAGAATGACGGTATCGCGGCGCTGGTGCTGGGCGCCTGCGCCAGCGGATCGCCGGGCCCGCTCGTCTCCCACTTCGCGGGTGCCGATGCCGGCAAGCTGCCCTGCCCGGTGATGGTCATTCCGGGCAGCCTGACGCCCGAAGCGGTGGACCGGCTGTCTTAGCCCGCGATCCGCGGCGCCAGCAGCTTCACCAGCATCTCGCAGCCGGCGGCGTCGCCGGCGTCGAAGCGGCCGGGGTGCGGGCTGTCGAGATCGAGCACGCCGATCAGCCGGCCCTGCTCGACGATCGGCACCACCAGCTCGGATGCGGACGCCGCGTCGCAGGCGATGTGCCCGGCATAGGCGTTCACGTCGGCGACCAGCTGCGTCTCGCGCGTTTCCGCGGCCGTGCCGCACACACCCTTCCCCATCGCGATGCGGATGCAGGCGGTCTTGCCCTGGAACGGGCCCAGCACCAGCTCGCCGTCGATCAGCCGGTAGAAGCCGGCCCAATTGAGGTCGGGCAGATATTCGAACAGCAAGGCCGCCGCGTTCGCCATGTTGGCGATCGGGTCCGGCTCGTCCGCGGTCAGCGCGTCGAGCGCGGAGAGGAGGTCGTTGTAGAGCTCGGTTTTGCTCTCGGACTTGATGTCGAAGTGAAACATGTTCTCCATGTACCCCTGCGAAAGCAGGGGTCCAGCCCGAAACGCGTGGACCCCTGCTTTCGCAGGGGTGCGGGTGCCAACTAATCCAGCCGCACCTTCCCCCGCCCCGCCTTGACCGCGCTGCGTTCCTTCTTCGCATCCACCCGCTTCGCCTTGGCCGCCTTGCTCGGCCTCGTCTTCTTGCGCTTGGCGGGCGCGAGGTGCGCTTTGCCGACCAGCTCCGCCAGCCGCTCGCGGGCTTCGGCGCGGTTCGCGTCCTGAGTGCGGTGGGCACGGGCCGTGACGACGATCTCGCCTTCCTTGGTCCAGCGGCTGCCGGCGAGGCTCTTCAGCCGGGCATAGACGTCCGGGTGCAGGCGCAGCGCGAACACGTCGAGCCGCAGCTGCACCGCGCTTGCCACCTTGTTGACGTTCTGCCCGCCCGGCCCGGTCGCGGCGAGGAAGCGTTCCTCGAGAGCGTCCTCCGGCAGCGGCGGCCATTCGACCCTAGCCATGCGCGAACGCCCCGAACCGTTCCGGCAGCGGCGCCTCGACGTCGATCGCCGGCTTGTTGTGGCGCGGCACGACGATGCGGCTGGCATGGAGCAACATCGTGGGGCCGCCCCGTCCGTAGGTCGGATCGCCGGTGATCGGCAGGCCGAGCCCACTCGCGGCATGGACGCGGAGCTGGTGCGTCCGCCCGGTCTGCGGCTCGAACCGCACCAGCGCGCGGCCATCCTTCACGTCGAGCAGGGTCCAATGAGTGACGGCGGGCTTGCCCTTTTTCGCCGGGATGATCCGCCAGCCCTGCG
>NZ_DASTXI010000098.1:0-2319 GCF_035758555.1 Sphingomonas sp.
GCCGCCGATTTCTGGGCGCCGGAAATGGCGAAGGTCGGCGACGAATATTGGGCCGTGTTCACTGCCCGGCAGCGCAACAATGCGCTGGCGATCGGTTTCGCCCGCGCGCCTACGCCGCTGGGCGACTGGGTCGACAATGGCTTGCCGCTGATCACCGGCAAGCCGGTCAACACCACGGGCCTCGGCTTCGACCCCTCGCAGCCGTTGATGAGCGGTGGGGTGATCGATTCGCACCTGTTCCTCGACGCGAACGGCGACCGTTATCTTTTCTGGAAGGACGACACGAACGGCATTTGGCCGCGGCCGCTGGCAATGCTCCTGCGGCTCCATCCCGAGCTGATCGACCAGCTGTTCGCGACCGAGGCCGATCGCCGCACCGCCGCCTTCGCCGCGGCGATCGTCCCCTGGGCCAACGAGCAGCGGCCGATGACCCGCTTCTTCGTGATGCAGCCGATCATCGAAGCCGCGCTCGACAATTGGAAGCAGGTCCGGAGCGTCCTCGGCGACTTCGGCCTGGCGGCGACAACGATCGTCGATGCGCTGACCACGCCGATCCGGGCGCAGCGCATCGCCGAGGACGGCCGTTCGCTGGAGGGCGAGAACAGAATCGTCCTCGCCAACGACCAGGACTGGGAAGGCCATCTGATCGAAGGCCCGTTCGTGACGCATCAGCAGGGCCGCTACTGGCTGTTCTACGCCGGCAATGATTTCTCGACGCCCTCATACGGGATCGGAGTCGCGGTCGCCGATCATCCGCTGGGCCCCTACACCAAGCAGCCCGAGCCCCTCCTCCGGTCGACCCGCGAGTGGGTGGCGCCGGGCCATGCCTCGGTCGCTCCGGGGCTCGACGGCAAGCCGCAGCTGTTCTTCCATGCCTTCCATCCGGGGACGGGCGGATACAATGCCTTCCGGGCGCTGCTGACGGTCGGCCTGGAGTTCACCCTCGAGCGGGTCGAGGTCGTGCCGCTCGCCGATCAGTGAGCCGGCTGGACGCTTCCGCCGCCGTGGATCGCGCTCGTGACCTGCGGATTGCCCCAGTAGCGGACGGAGCCGCCGCCATGCACCGCGCCGGTCAGGGCCGAGCGCGCGCGGACGAACAATTTGCCGCCGCCGTTGACCGCCGCGGTGACATCGCCCGCATCGAGCGCGCGCGTATCGATGATCCCGCCGCCGTTCACTGCCGCGACGAGCCGCCGCTGCGGTCCGAAGCCCGGCGCCGCGCTGATCGTCCCGCCGCCGTCGACCGCGAGGGTCGGCACGTTCGGGGACTCGATCTGGACCCGCAGCCGGTAGGAGTGCGGGCAATCGCCGTTGCAGGTGTCGATCTTCAGCGTGCGCTCGCGGTCCACGTAGAGTCGCGTGAAGCGCGTGCTTCCCTCGACGATCGTGACCCGCTCGACCGGGCCGGGCACGACGGTGACGCTGCCGCCGCCGCGAAGCTCGACCGCGTCGAAATGCGGCAGCGGGACGAGCTCGGACGCGAGAGCCGGGGCGGAAGCCGCAAGGGCGAAGGCGAACAAGGGGAGGATCGAGTGAGCCATGGCGAGCCTTTCAACTGGAGTGCGCTACATCTGTAGCGCTACAAATGCAGCGTGTCCAGCCCGATTGCCGAGGCGCTCGAAAATCGGCAGTGGCGCGGCATGATCCGCATCATCGGCAGCTTCGTCAGCCCCTATGTGCGCAAGGTGCTCGCGTGCATGAACCTCAAGGGGATCGCTTATGAGGTCGATCCGATCACGCCCTTCTACGGCAATGAAGAGTTCGAACGGCTAAGTCCTCTGAGGCGCATTCCGGTGCTGATCGACGGCGATTTCCACATCAGCGACTCGTCGGTGATCTGCGATTATCTGGACGAGGCCTTTCCCGGCCATCCCCTCTTCCCTGCCGACCCGAAGGACCGGGCCCGCGCCCGCTGGTTCGAGGAGTTCGCCGACACACGCCTTGGCGACCTGTTTATCTGGGGCCTGTTCTACCAGAAGGTGGTCCGGCCCCTGGTCTGGAAGGAGCCGCCGGACGAGGAGCGCATCCAGAAATCGCTGAATGAAGGCATTCCCGCGGCACTCGACTATCTCGAAGGCGAGCTGCCGGCCGACGGCTTCCTGTTCGGCGAGATCGGAGTCGCCGACATTTCCATCGCCACCTTCTTCCGCAACGGCAGCTACGCGGGGTTCGAGACCGACGCAGCGCGTTGGCCGCGGACCGCGGCGTTCGTCGAGCGAACGCTTGCGCATGACTGCTTCGTCGATCTGCTCCGCTACGAAGACGTCCAGCGCAGCACCGAGATCAAGGGGCGGCGCCAGGCGCTGCTCGATGCGGGCG
>NZ_DASTXI010000152.1:0-7964 GCF_035758555.1 Sphingomonas sp.
AGGTCCGGAACCTTCTGGAAACGCGCGGCTTCCTTGGCGAACTTCACCGCCATCTGGGTGCCGATCGTGCCGTATTTGGCGGCCAGCGCGTCGGTATCGTCGGTGATGTAGGTGTTGTTGATCCAGGCGACCCGCGCCGCATCGACGGAGAAGTCGGCGAGCTGCTTTTCGGCATTGGCGACGAACGCATCGGCTTCGGCCGCGGTCGGGGCGGCGGGCTGCTGGGCGACGGCACTGCCCGCGGCAAGCGCTGCCGCGACGGCGAGCGCCGAAATCATCATCCTCTTCATCGGAATCCCCTCATGTCCGTATGGTCGACAGTTGGCGCGCCGAGGCGCCGAAGGTCAACCCGCGAGGAACTCCGCAAGCGCCTCTCCCAGCTCCGGCTTCACCACTGCGCTCATATGGCCGCCGGGAACGAGTGCGAGTTGCCCATGCGGCAGCGCCTGGGCGAGCGCGGATGCCGAGCCGTTGTCGTCATCTTCTTCGCCGCACAGCACCAGCGTCGGCTGCTCGATGCCGCGGATCACAGATTCAGGCGTGTCGGTGAAAGTGTTCAGGATGTTGAGCAAGGCAACCGGATCGCTCTTGGTCGACTTGATGAAACCCTGCACATTGCCCTCGGGCGTGCCGGGGCGGAAGCTGCCCAGGTTGGTCAGCACATGCCGGAAATGGCCGGCGCGGCGCGACGTGTGGATCAGCCCCTCCAGCCCCATGCCGGAAAAGATCACGCGGCTTGGCTGCACGCCACGCGCAAGCATCCGCGCGACCGTGCGTGCGCCGAGCGAATAGCCGCCCAGATCGTAATCCGTGAGGCCGAGATGCGCGATCAGACCCAGATTGTCGTCGGTCAGGATATCGGCCGGATACAGCGCGGGGTCGTGCGGCGCATCGCTTTTCCCGTGTGCGCGAAGGTCCGGCATGATCACGCGGAAGCCCGCGCGCGCCACCTTCGCGGCATGGCCGAAACGAATCCAGTTCATGTCGGCCGAAGAGATATAGCCGTGGATCAGCACCACCGGCCGTCCCTCCCCCAGCTCGTGCCAGGCAAGACGGACGCCATCCGGGGCAGTGAAGAAGTGGGTTTTCGGGCTCATTCGGGCATCTTCCCCGTCGCCTGCACCCATTTATCGACCAAGACCTGATATTCGTCAGTCCGGATGCGTTTCAGGCCGGAGGTGTCCAGCCACGCCTCGTGCATGCTCTCTGCGCCGAAATGATGGACGGGCCGGTAGCGGCCGGGGTCATCGAAGCTGCCGAGGGTCAGGTCCATATTGTCGCTGCCTTCGAGGAAGGCGAAGCCGAGCGGCGTGCCGCAAATCGCGCAGAAGGGCCGCCGCGCGATCGGGGAGCTGTCGTACCAGTCCGGCTCGTCGCCCAGCCAGCGGACCTTGGCGCGCTTCACGCTCTTGAACGATGCCGCGAATCCGCCCGTCGCGCGCTGGCACATGCGGCAATGGCAGAGATAGGCTTCGTCGTTCTCGATCGCGACTTCGTAGCGGATTCGCCCGCACTGGCAGCCGCCGGTCACCGTTTCCATGCGCGCCTCCTCTTTCCGCCTGCCATGGCGGCACAAATGATCTGCATCAACGATTGAATAATAAGCATGTGCTATTATATGCGCGCGCCATGGCAGACACTCTCGGATTCCTGGTCGGCGATGTCTCGCGCCTGATGCGGCGCGCGTTCGACGTGCGCGCGCGCACGATCGGCGTCACGCGCCAGCAATGGCGGATGCTGACCACCCTTTCACGCCACGAAGGCGAGAACCAGGGGCGGCTGGCCGACCTGCTCGATGTCGAGGCGATCACTCTGTGCCGGATGGTCGACCGCCTTTCGGAGGCCGACCTGGTCGAGCGCCGCCCGGACCCAACGGATCGCCGCGCCTGGCGCATCTATCTGACCGATCGCGCGCGCCCGATTCTCGACGAGCTGCGTTCTCTCGGCGACGGTCTGATCGAGGACGCGCTCGATGGCGTGAGCGCGCCCGATCGCGACCGGCTGATGGCCCTGCTGGAACGCATCCGCACCAATCTCAACGACGAAAGAAAAGAAAAGGCCGCCGCAAATGGCTGACGCAGATCGCCCCATCATCGCCGAGCGCGAAATCGCCGCCCCCGCGGACGTGCAGGCGCCCGCCCCGCCCGAAGCCCAGGCCCAAAAGCCGAAGCGGGGCTGGTTGCGCATCGTCGCGCTCCTGTCGGTTCCGCTGATCATCGTCGGCGTCGGCACCTATTTCTGGCTGACGTCGGGCCGGTTCGTGTCGACCGACAATGCCTATGTCCAGCAGGACAAGGTGTCGGTCTCCGCCGACGTCGGCGGCCGGATCGTCGAAGTGTCGGTCCGCGAGAACCAGCACGTCAACCAGGGCGATCTGCTGTTCCGGGTCGATCCGGAGCCGTACCGCATCGCGGTCGAGCAGGCGCGCGCCGCCCTCGCCAACGCTCAGGTGAACCTCCAGACGCTCAGGACCGAATATCAGGGCAAGGGCGCCGATATCGAAGGCGCGCGGATCGCGATCCAGCAGGCGCAGGAGGATTTCGATCGCCAGGCGGCGCTGATGAAGCGCGGCTTTACCACCCGCGCCAACTACCTCAATTCGCAGCACGCGCTGCAGCAGGCGAAGGTCCAGCTGCAGAACGCGCAGGCCGAAGCGGCGCAGGCAAAGGCGAAGCTGCAGACGGGCGCCGCCGTTCCCGGCGAGAACCCGCAGATCGCGGCCGCGCGCGCGCAGCTCGACCAGGCGCTGCTGAACCTGAAGCGTACCGAGGTCCGCGCGCCGGCCTCGGGCACCGTCAGCCAGTCGGATCGGCTGCAGGTCGGCAACCAGATCGTCTCGGGCCTGCCCGCGCTCAGCATCGTCGTCGGCGATGAAACCTGGGTCGAGGCCAATTTCAAGGAAACGCAGCTGAATAAGGTTCGCGTCGGCCAGCCGGCGGAGATCGAAATCGACGCCTATTCCGGGCTGAAACTGAGGGGCCATGTCCGCAGCTTCGGCGCCGGCACCGGCTCCGAATTCTCGGTGTTGCCCGCGCAGAACGCGAACGGCAATTGGGTGAAAGTCACGCAGCGCGTGCCGGTGCGGATCGCAATCGACGAGGAGTCGCCGCGGCCGCTGCTGGCGGGCCTGAGCGCGGATGTGACGGTCGATGTCCGCGGCCAGCACTAACCCTGCGGCGGCGGATGTCGCCGCCACGCCGGTCGAACAACGGGGGCTGCTGACGATCGCGGTGATGCTCGCCACGATCATGCAGATCCTCGACACGACGATCGCGAACGTGGCGCTGCCGCACATGCAAACCTCGCTGGGCGCGACCGCGGACACCGTGACGTGGGTGCTGACCAGCTATATCGTCGCTTCCGCGATCGCGATCCCGGTGACGGGATGGCTCGCGGACCGGTTCGGGTCGCGCAACCTGTTCCTGGCGGCAGTCGCCGGTTTCGTCGCCGCGTCGATGCTGTGCGGCATCGCGACGAGCCTTGGCGAAATGGTGATCTTCCGCGTCTTTCAGGGCATCGCCGCGGCCTTCATCAACCCGCTATCCCAAACAGTGATGATGGACATCAACCCGCCCTCCCGCCAGGCGCGGGCGATGGCGGTCTGGGGCATGGGGATCATGGTCGGGCCGATCCTTGGCCCGGTGCTGGGCGGCTGGCTGACCGACAATTTCAACTGGCGCTGGTGCTTCTACGTCAACGTGCCGTTCGGCATCGTCACTTTCGCGATGATGTGGCTGCTGCTGCCCGCCAAGGCGCTCCGGCCCCGGCGTTTCGACATCTTTGGTTTCGCGCTGCTGGCGCTGGCCGTCTCCTGCTTCCAGATCATGCTCGACCGCGGCCAGCAGCTCGACTGGTTCGACAGCTGGGAAGTGCGGATCGAAGCCGGCATCGCGCTCGCCGCCGCCTGGATGTTCATCGTCCATATGGTGACCGGCAAGCACCCGATGTTCGATCGCGAGCTGTTCGCCAATCGCAACATGATCACGGCTTTGTTCTTCATGGTCGTGATCGGCGTGATCATGTTTGCGACGATGGCGTTGCTGCCGCCGATGCTGCAGCGCATCTGGGACTATCCGGTGATCGACGCCGGCCTGCTGCTCGCTCCGCGCGGCGTCGGCGTGCTGGCGACGATGTGGGTCGCGGGCCAGCTGATGGGCAAGGTCGATCCGCGCTGGCTGGTCGGCACCGGCATGGCGATCGCCGCGGTATCGCTGTGGGAAATGACCCAGTGGTCGCTGGGCATGGACTATCGCTGGATCGTCATTTCGGGCGCGATCCAGGGCCTCGGCATGGGCCTGGTGTTCATGCCGCTGAACCTGACAGCGTTCGCCACGCTCGACCCCAAATACCGGACCGAAGGCGCGAGCCTGCTGAACCTCTTCCGCTCGATCGGCGCGTCGGCCGGCATTTCGGTGGTGACGACCTTCCTCGCGCGCAACGTCCAGACCAGCCATTCGGACCTGGTCAGCCATATCACGCCGTTCAGCCTGCCCTCGATCGACCCGTCGGCGTCGGAACGGCTGGCGGGCGCGGGCGACGCCGTCATGGCGGCGATCGATGCCGAGATTAACCGGCAGGCGCTGATGATCGCCTATCTGGACGACTTC
The DNA here is from genome assembly GCF_035758555.1 of Sphingomonas sp. Lineage (GTDB taxonomy): Bacteria > Pseudomonadota > Alphaproteobacteria > Sphingomonadales > Sphingomonadaceae > Sphingomonas_B. The sequence goes on from NZ_DASTXI010000152.1 coordinate 4,608, forward strand.
AAGATGATGGCGATCGTGACGATGTTGGCGGTGCCGCTGGTGATCTTCCTCCGCCGCCCGGGCAAGGCCGGCGGAGGCCCCCAGCACATGATCATGGAATAGTTCAGCCGAAGCCGTTGGCAAGGAAGCGCTCGGCGATCGCGGCGTGGAGCGCGGCACCGCGCGCCATCACGCTTTCGTCGAGCACCATGCGGTTGGAATGGAGCCCGCAGCAGCTCCGCCAGTCGCTGCCGCATTCAGAGGCACCCAGGAACGCCATCGCGCCGGGCACCTTCTCCAGCACGTAGGAGAAATCCTCCGCGCCCATAACCGGGGCGGGCATGGTGATCCAGGCGCCGGGCCCGAACACCTCCTCCACCGTCGCCCGCGCGAAATCGACCGCGCGCGGATCGCAGACGGTGGGCGGAAAGCCGGCCTCGAACGCGACCGTCGCGCTCGCGCCGTGGGCAGCGGCGATGCCCTCGGCGAGGCGCTCCAGCCCCTCCTGCACGGCCTTGCGCGTGCCGGGCGACAGGGTACGGATCGTGCCCAGCAGCGACGCGCTTTCCGGGATCACATTGTCGGTCGAGCCGCCCTCGATCTTGCCGATCGTGACCACCGCCGGATCGGTGACGGACACGTGCCGCGTCACCCAGGTCTGGATCGCCAGCACGATCTCGCAGGCGATCGGCACGGGGTCGAGCGCGTCGTGCGGCATCGAGGCATGGCCACCGCGGCCCTGCACCGTCACCTTGATTTTGTCGGCGGAGGCCAGCAGCGGCCCTGCGCGGCTGCTGAACACGCCGTGCGGCGCGTTCGGCATCACGTGCAGTGCGAACGCGGCATCGGGCAACGGATCGAGCAGCCCGTCCTCGATCATGTAGCGCGCACCGTGCCAGCCTTCCTCGCCCGGCTGGAACATGAACAGGACCGTGCCCTTCAGAGCCTCGCGTTTTGCACACAGCAGCTTTGCCGCGCCGACCAGCATCGCGACATGGCTGTCATGGCCGCACGCGTGCATCGCGCCCGCCGTGGCGGATGCGAAATCGAGTCCCGTATCCTCGTGCATCGGCAGCGCATCCATGTCGCCGCGCAGCAGCACGGTCGGGCCGTCCCCTCCCCCTTTCAGGACCGCGACAATGCCGGTGGTCGATCCGCCCTCGCGATATTCGAGCGGCAATCCTTCGAGCGCAGCCTTCACCTTCGCGGTCGTCTTCGGCAGCGAGAGTCCCAGCTCCGGCTCCGCATGGATCGCACGCCGAAGGGCGACGAGGTCGGGCAGGATCGCCTCTGCGTCTTTGGTCCAGTCGGCCGTGTGAATGGTCATGCGCGCTCTCCTGAAAGCGCCAGTCAAGCCGCTATGGCTGCGGAACGCAAGCACGCCCGTGGTGGCCGCTGCAGCCTCTAGCCCAGATGGCCCTGCTGCAAGGCCTTGAGTGCTGCCCGGGTTCTGTCGCGGGCGTCGAGCTTCAGCAGCAGATTGGAAACGTGGTTCTTCACCGTCCCTTCCGCCAGCGCCAGCAGATCGGCGATCTCCTTGTTGCTGTAGCCGGCACAGATCAGGTGCAGCACCTCCCGTTCTCGAACCGTCAGCGCCTCGGCGACATAGGTATCGGGCGAAGCCGAAGGAGCGCGGCGGATCGCGGCCATCAGGCTGTCGGTCATGGCGGGCTGAAACGCGGTCCGGTCGTCGGCAAGGGCGCGAATGGCCTCTGCCAGGTCTTCGAGCGACACGTCCTTAAGCATCAGACCTCTGGCGCCTGCCTTGATCGCCGCAATGGCGGCATCGCCATCCTCGAAGGTCGTCAGGACCAGCGTCGGCGGCAGCGTGCCCGCCTCGCGCAGAGCCTCCAGAACGGCAATGCCGTTCAGCCGGGGCATGCGGATGTCGAGCAGGAGAACATCCGGACGAAGCGCCGGAACTCTCTCCAGCGCCTCCTCCCCATCGCTCGCCTCTCCCACCACCTCTATGTCCGGCAGCAGTTCAAGCAGACCGCGCACGCCCTGGCGGACCAGCGTCTGATCGTCGACGAGGACGACGCGGATCATGCGGGTTGCGGCGCACGCGAGGGCAGCCAGGCATCGACGGTAAAGACGGAATCGCCACCCTTTCGCACCGCCAATCTGCCGCCGAGATGCTCCAGCCGCTCCCGCATCCCGAGGAGGCCCGAGCCCGGAGGGGAGGCAGCAGATCGCGGGCTGCCGTCGTTACGGGCCACCAACCGCACGCCTTCGCCGCTCGACGTCACCTGGAGCCACAGGTTCGAGGCACTCGCGTGCTTGACGGAGTTGGTGACGACTTCCTGGGCGCAGCGGATGAGCGCGTGAGCCTGGTCCGGGCCGACCATGACGTCGGGAGAAAGCTCCACATGGACGACCGGCGAAGGGATGCTCTGCGCAAGCGCCTCCAGCGCCTCCTTCAGGTCGCATCGTTCGGCCTCCCGCAAAGCGGAGACGACGTCGCGAACCTTGGCGAGGAGCGTGCGGGCGAGGCGCTTCGCCTGCATCACATGATCGTTCGCACGGCCGGACCCGGTCACATGGCTGGCGATCTCAAGCTGCAGCCCGAGGGCGGTCAACTCATGACCCCACGCATCGTGCAGCTCGCGCGAGATGCGCAAGCGCTCAGCATCGCGCGCCGTATTGGCGATGATGGCTTGGGCCGATCGCAACTCCCTGTTGGTCTGGGCCAGGGCTCGCGCCATCTCCGCTTCCCTTCGCAGCGCCTGCGCCGTGAAGACGAGCAACAATTGCAGCGCGAGAGAATTGCCGATCACCCAGCAGAAATCGGGATTCAGCGTCTGCGTAAGCGCAGCGACGATCGCCAGCGTCTGAAAACCGGCCCAGCCCAGCGCCTTGCCGGCCGTGGTTACCATGGCAACCTGCCAGGCGATGATGATGAGAAAATACGACATCTGCGCCCAGGGCACGGTGATCGCCATCGTCACGACCGCGGCGAGCTGGACGCACAACAACGTCCATTGAAGGCTCGGCCGCGGCCTCAGGCCCATCGCGGCGAGCACTGCCGCTCCGAACAGCGTGAAGGGGACAAGCCAATGGTCCGGCACGGCAGAACCGCGCACGGTCGCGCCGGTGATGAGCCGCTCCAGGACCGGCCAGCCCACGGCAAGCCACACAGCCAGCGCTGCGACGCAGAAAATCCAGTTATGCCAATGTCTGAACCGGCCTGTCATGGCGGACATGCTGTCATGAAGCGAGGCGCCTTACCATAGGCCGAAAGTCATGGTTTCGGAGCGGGACCTCCGGCACTTAATCGGGACGAGCGGAGAGAGGCACAGATGGCGGACCCAATGGAGGAAAAGACATGCTCCGGTCCGTCAGTGCCGCCATTCTGCTTGCGTCTGCGGCGCCCGCCAT
>NZ_DASTXI010000003.1:0-2927 GCF_035758555.1 Sphingomonas sp.
CCGTGCTGCGCGACCGACAGATCGCCGAGCTTGAGCCGCGACGGCGGTCTCGACGGCAGCCGGGCGAGAACCGTGGCGCGCGCGACGAGCTGCCCCCGCCAGTTCGTGTCCGCGAATTCGAGCGCGAGGATGCAGGAAAGCGCCGTCGTATCGCGCGCCTCGATCGCTCGAACCCATTCATGCTCCGTCGCCAGCACACCGGCCCGGGTCATGGGATGTTTGGGACATCCGAGCGCCGTCTGAGGAACCGACGTCGCCAATGTCATTGCGCCAGCGACAGCTGCGAGCGGGAACATCAGATACTCACTTCCGCTCGACGCTGGGGCGCGCGGCTTTGCGGTCGATGCAGAACTCAGCGCAGATCGTGTGCCCGATATATCCGGCGGCGGTGGCGAAGGCGCGGCCGTCCTTGTCGGCCTTCGCCGTGTCGGGCTTCACGCCTTCGGTGATGATCCCGCCGTCCCACGGGCTTTCCGTCAGCACCTTCAGCGCCTTCGCCTGGCCGGCCTTCAGGCGGAGGTGGTCGGCGACCGACCATGAGGTGGTGAACGGCAGGCGGTAGCTGCCCGGAAGACCGTAGGGCTGTCCAGCGTAGGAATATTGATAATGCGCCGAATGCAGCCAGTTGTAGGTCCGTACGAACAAAGGATCGTCCTGTGAGATGAAACCGAGGTACGGCAGCTTCAGAAGCGATCCCGGCGGCACATCCATGAAATCGCCCGCGGTCGCGCTCACCGTCGCTGCGAAGATCGGACCGCCCGCCCCTTTGGCGCCAGAGCGCACGCCATATTTCATGATCGCCGCCTTGAGCTCCGCGGCGCGGGCGCGAAGGTCGTCACGGTTCTGCAAGATCGCGAGATCGTTCAGCGCCCTCCAGGTCAGCACATTGTCGTAAACCGAGAAGGGCTTTTGGACATATTCGTCCTCGGCATCCTGGAATGTCTCGTAGAGACCAGTGGCGGGATCGTGCATCGCCGACAGCCGCTGCTCGATCGTGGCGATCTGCGCGGCGTAAGTCGCCAGCACGCTGCGGTCTCCGGTCGCATCGACATAGGATTTGAGCGCGACGATCGGCGCCACCAGCTCGTCCAGCTCGAACCCGTCCTCCAGCACTACCCCGTCGATGAAGCGGCTGTGGATGCCGATGTTGCGCGCCTGCGTGCCCAGCGCATAGCCGAGCGCCTCTCGCGCCCGCTCCACGTCGGTGTCGAGCAGCGCCGGGAAGCTCCACAGCAACGCGTCGCGGTCCCAGTACGCCGCGGACACGTAATAGCGGTTACTTCGCGAGGTCATCCCCACGAACTGATCGGTGTCGATCACTCGGCCCCAGGCATAATAGGTCGTGAACAGGAGGTTGCGGTTCATGATCCGGTCGAGGTCGCCGCGTCCCGTCGTGCGCGTGTGCCGCCGCGCCTCGGCCGCCGCCTGGTCGATCACTCCGTCGATGCCGTAGCGATCGATGCGCTTGTTTAGCACGCGCATCGCGTAGGCGGCGCTATATTCCTCGAGGCCGACGCCGATCAGGTAATGCACGTCGAGGGTCTTGCCGGGCGCCAGAGTCGCCTCGTGCTGCGCGGTCACGCCCGGATCCGCACCCTCATGCAGCACGCCCTTCGAGCCGACATAAGCGAAGCCCCAGGCGAACTTCGTGTCGTCGGTGCGGTAGTTGAAAATCTCCATGTCGCTGTCGATCGGGGTCGGCGACATGGTGCGCGCGCCGGAGAGCGGCTCGGGCGAATAGGTCACCCGGTTCGTCCGCGCCCAGTTCACCTCCATCCCCGGAGCGACCTCGATCGGCTTCGCGCCGAGGTTCGTGACCTGGAAGCGGACGATCGCAGCACGGCTGTCCGGCGGCGCGACATAGGTGATGCTGGTGCGGACCCCATCCGCTTCCATCGTCCCCGTCGGCAGCCAGTAATCGCGCAGGCTCCAGCGGAGGTTGGCGAGCGGCTTCCTCACCCCGCCGATGCTGAGGAACGGTTTGATCAGCGGCTGGTCCGGCGGTCCCGCATATTCGATCAGCCCGCGGTAGCGCATCGAGATGACGTTGAAGTTCATCAGCGCCGCGTCGCCCGCGCGGATCGCCGGCAGCGCGATCCAGTCGTTGCCGGTGGGGATCACGTCGTCGGGCGCGAGCGTGAGATACGTGACTCGGTCTGCCGGCGGTGCGGGCTGTCTGGCAGCCGCCGCGGCTGTCGCAAGCTCCGCCGCAAGTAGGATGGAAAACACCCGCCCTCGCATGCGACCCCACCTTATTGCGCCGGCTCCAACAGTTCCACGCCTGACAAGCGCGCGAATTTCCGGTCGAACGTGACGGTCCTTGCGCAACCGGCCGCTGCCCCGACAAAATGAATAAGTCGGTCCGAAAAATTTCCGCCGTCGGTGGAGATCGCATGCCGGATTGCAGCTTCGTGCTCGAAGCTCAGGTTTGGAATATTCAGGAGTGTCGTCAGAGCGCGTGACATGTCGGCGGATTTAACCTGATACCGCTTTTCCAAAACCCACACGAATTCGGCAAGGGTAACAGAAGCAACGAACGCCGTTTCGTTGGACTCCACCAACTGTTCGAAGAAGCGCTTCGCCACTTTCCCCTGTTCCGCATTATCGCCGATCGAGAATCGCAGCAGAACATTCGTGTCGACGGCGATCACTTAACGGACTGCTCGAAGCTCTCCACGATCGCCTTGCCGATCGCCTCATCCATGTCTTCGATCGAAACCGGCGGACCGTCATATTTGATGAAACCGTAAAGGTCGCGGATGCTTCCCGTCTTTGGACGCATCACGACTTCGCCCGCCTTGTTCTCGATGAAATCAATTTTGGAACCGGCATGGAGCCTTAGCCGCTTCCGCACCGAAGCGGGAATTGTCACCTGGCCTTTGGATGTCACGGTCGCCGTGGTCATGCTCCTTACATAAGGTAAGGAG
>NZ_DASTXI010000108.1:0-22865 GCF_035758555.1 Sphingomonas sp.
GACCGGCTGCTGCGCGGTCCGGCACCCGATCTGGACCTCGACGATGTGTCCGAGCCCGATCCCGCCGCGCTGAAAGCGCGGGCGCTTGCCGCCGAGGAAGCGGCGCGTGCGGTTCCGGGCATCAGCAACAGCGAAGGGGCAAGCGCCAGCGCCGGTCGCAGCCGGATCGCGCTCGCGACCAGCCACGGCTTTGCCGGCGGCTACGGCGCCAGCGCTCATTCGATCAGCGCCAGCATGCTCGCCGAACGCGACGGGCAGAAACAGCGCGACGGCGCCTGGCATTGGGTGCGGCACTTGGACGCGCTCGACAGTGCGGAAGCGATCGGCAGGCTCGCCGGCGAACGCGCGGTTGCCCGGCTCGGCGCGCGCAAGGTGCCGAGCGGGCCGATGCCGGTCGTGTTCGATCCCCGCGTGGGCGGTACTCATGTCGGTCATTTGCTGGGCGCGATCGCGGGGCCCGGCATTGCGCGGCGGACAAGCTTCCTGCTCGACGCGCTGGGCCAGCCGGTATTTGGCGACGGCATCACGATCGTCGACGATCCGCATCGCCCGCGCGGCCTGCGCTCGCGCCCATTCGATGGCGAGGGGCTGCCGACCGGCGCCCGTAACCTGATCGACGCCGGCGTGCTGACCGGCTGGATGCTCGACAGTGCGTCGGCGCGTCAGCTCGGGCTTCAGCCCACCGGCCATGCCGCCCGCGGCGTCGGCGGCCCGCCCGGCGTATCGGCGAGCAACGTTCATGTCGCGCCGGGTTCCGTCTCGCGCGACGCGCTGATCGGCGGCATCAGGCGCGGCCTGTATGTGACCGAGTTGATCGGGCAAGGGGTGAACGGCGTGACCGGCGACTATAGCCGTGGCGCGGGCGGCTTCCTGATCGAGGACGGACAGCTGTCGCACCCGGTCGCCGAGGTCACCATCGCCGGCAACCTGAAGGACATGTTCCGGAACCTTTCCGCCGCCGACGACCTTGAGTTCCGCTATGCGGTCAACACGCCCACTCTGCTGGTCGAAGGAATGACGGTCGCCGGTGACTAAGATGCTCCTCCAGCAGGTCGGCGAAGTCGCGGCCGAAGTCGGCGCGATGGCGCGGTGGCGCTGGCAGGGCGAGTTCAAGCGCTGGGAGAAGACGCCCGGACACCCGGTCTGCGAAGTGGATCTTGAGGCGGACGCATTGCTGCGCGAGCGGCTGCAAGCGCTCGATCCCGATGCGGGCTGGCTGTCCGAAGAGACGGCGGACAGTGCCGAACGGCTGCTCGGCGCACGCACCTGGGTGGTCGACCCGATCGACGGCACGCGCGATTTCATCCGCGGCCGCACCGGCTGGGCAGTCTCGGTCGCTTTGGTCGAGGGCGGGCGGGTGCTGCTGGGCGTGCTGGACGCGCCGGCGCGCGGCCAGCAATGGCGTGCCGAAGCCGGCAAGGGTGCGTGGCTGAACGGCAAACGCCTGCGCATCCATGACCGCGACGAGTTGCCCGGCGCGCGGGTGCCTGCCGACACTTTGCCCAAGACCGATGCCGACCTGATCGGCGTGCCGCGGCCCAACTCGATCGCGCTGCGCATCGCGATGCTGGCGGCGGGCGAAGTCGACCTGGTCGCGACGCTCCGCTGGGGGCGAGAGTGGGATATCGCCGCCGCCGTGCTGATCGCGCAGGAAGCCGGCGCTATGGTCACCGACGCGCTCGGCCGCCCGATCCGCTTCAACTCGACCAGGGCGGAAGCGTTCGGCGTGCTGGCGAGCGTGCCCGGCATCCATCAGGTGGCCGTCCAGCGGCTCTGGGCGCGGGCGATGAAAGCATCGGCGAGGTAAGGAATATCCGTTCATTTCGAGCGAAGTCGAGAAACGACAGCTCCGGCGCGGGCGCTTCTCGACTGCGCTCGAAGCGAACGGGGTATTTTGGATAAACGTTGAACCAGCTCTGGATTGCGGCCAGTCGGGTTTAATGATCCGTCGTGGCCCTCGCTCCGCCCTGCGTGACTTTCTCGAAAGTGAGGCGTCTGGCGGCATCCTGTTGATCGCAGCGGCAGTGCTGGCGCTGATCGCGGCGAACCTGCCGGCGACGCGCGACGCCTATACGCATTTCGTGCATGCGCGGATCGGGCCGGTGCTGAGCCCGAAGCTGGGGCCGATGACGGTCCATCTCTGGGTCAACGACGCGCTGATGGCGCTTTTCTTCCTGCTCGTCGGTCTGGAGATCAAACGCGAGGTGATGGACGGGCAGCTCGCGCGCCCTGCCGACCGGCGGCTGCCGATCGTTGCGGCCGCGGCCGGCATGGCCGCGCCGGCGCTGATCTATCTCGGCATCACGCGCGGCACGCCGGGCCTGTCGCACGGCTGGGCAATCCCGGCCGCTACAGACATCGCCTTTGCGATCGGCGTGCTGGCCCTGCTCGGCAAGCGCGCGCCCAGCTCGCTGAAGCTGTTCCTGACGACCGTCGCGATCGTCGACGACATGGGCGCGGTGGCGATCATCGCCGCCGTCTACACCGAGGCGTTGAACCTCGCTGCGCTGGCCTGCGCAGCAGTCGTGCTGGCGGTCATGGTCGCGATGAACCGCATCGGCGTGAAGCGGCTCTGGCCTTACGGACTCGCCTTCCTCGCGCTCTGGTATCTGGTGCTGCTGTCCGGCGTGCACGCGACGATCGCCGGCGTGCTCGCGGCACTGACGATCCCGATCAAACCGACCCCCGGCACGCCGGATGCGAAGGACTCGCCGCTCCACCGGCTGGAGCATGGACTGCATCCTTACGTCGCTTATGCGATCGTGCCGCTGTTCGGCTTTATGAATGCCGGCGTGGCCTTCGGCCATTCGCCGCTGGCCGCACCCCTGCCGCTCGCCATCATCGCCGGATTATTCCTCGGCAAGCAATTGGGCGTGTTCGGCGCGGTCTGGGCTTGCGTGCGGCTTGGCTGGGCGCACAAGCCGGCGGGCGCGAGCTGGGCGCAGATCTACGGCGTCGCGATGCTGTGCGGCATCGGCTTCACGATGAGCCTGTTCATCAGTGGCCTCGCGTTCGACGGCCGGCGGTCACTAGTGGACGAGGCGAAGATCGGGATTTTGTGCGGCTCGCTGCTGTCGGCACTGGCTGGGTGGCTGTTGCTGCGCTTTGCGCATCGCCGCGCCGCACCTATCTGAAAGGCGTGCGCCTTTCCGTCCTCGACCAATCCCCGATCCCCGCCGGCGGCACCGCTGCCGACGCCGTCCGCAACACGATCGATCTGGCCCGGGCCGCCGAGCGGCTCGGCTATCATCGCTATTGGCTGGCGGAGCACCACGCCTCGCCCGCGCTCGCCGGCGTTTCGCCTGAAGCGCTGATCGGGCCGGTCGCGCTCGCGACGCAGCGCATCCGGGTCGGCTCGGGCGGGATCATGCTGCCGCATTATTCCCCGTTCAAAGTTGCCGAGACATTCCGTCTACTGGGCGCGATTGCACCGGGGCGGATCGACCTGGGGCTCGGCCGTGCGCCGGGCAGCGACCAGCGCACCGCCTATGCGCTCCAGCGCGACCGTTCTAAGCGGATTCCGCCCGGCGACTTCCCGGAGCAGGTCGCTGAACTGCTCGGCTATCTGGAAACCACGCTGCCGGACGATCATCTGTTCAAGCCGCTGGAGGCAACGATGCCCTCGGGCGCGGACGGCAGCCCGGACGTGTGGATGCTCGGCAGCTCGCCCGACAGCGCCGTATGGGCCGGGCAGATGGGCCTGCCCTATTGCATCGCGGATTTCATCAACTCCGACGCACTGCCGCTGGCCGATCTCTATCGCCAGCACTTCACCCCGTCCGCGCGCTGCCCCGAGCCACAGCTGATGGTCGCGGTCTGGGCGATTGCCGCTGCCGACCGGGCAGAGGCCGAGCGCCTCGCGGCGCCGGCGCGGATGATGTTCGCGCATCTGATCCGCGGCAGCCTGATCCCGGTACCGAGCGTCGCCGAGGCCGACGCCTGGCTTGCCGCCAACCCGCTCCCGCCCGCCCGGCGGCGTACTTTGCTCGGCACGGGCACGGAGGTGGCGGAGGACGTCAAAGCGGTCGCCGCCCTGTACGGAGCCGACGAGATGATGCTGGTCAACATCCTGCCCGAACATGCGCCGCGAGTGCGGAGCTACGAGCTGGTCGCCGAAGCGCTCGGCCTTGCCGCATGAATGCGGGGCGTTAGGATCGGCGCGTGTTTCTTGCCCTCTCGTTCGCCGTCGCTGCCGCGCAGCCGATCGCCCCTTCCACCTTCATCCAGTGGACCGCCGACAAGGGCGCGCAGAGCTATCGCGCGTTCGGCGTCACGGTGTCGCTGACGCCGGTGCAGGACGGCGAGTTTACTTATCCGCGCATCACGGTCTCGGCGCCCGGCAAGAAGCCGTTGACACTGAAGGGCGAGACCAGCGTCCCCTCGCCGCACCAGATCGGCATCGGCTCGCTGGCGCGCGGGCAATATGCGTCGGTGGTGATTTCCGCCTATACCGGCGGCGCCCATTGCTGCGAGCATGTGATCGCGGTCCAGCCGACCGCGACCGGCTTCCGGACAGTCGATTTAGGCCAATGGAACGGCGGCATGCCCGGTTTCCCGAAGGACCTGTCGGGCGACGGCACGGCCGATTTCCGCTTCGTCGATAACCACTTCCTTTATGCGTTCACCAGCTATGCCGAGAGCTTCGCGCCGCCGCAGGTGATGAACATCCGCAACGGCAAGCCGGTCGACGTGTCGGCAGAGCCCGCCTTCCGTTTCCTGTTTGCCGAATATCTGCCGAAGGCAAGGCGCGGCTGCGTATCGCCGGCGCCTGACTCCTCTCCGAACGGCGCCTGCGCGGCCTATGCCGCCGCCGCGGCGCGGCTGGGGCAGTTCCGCTGGGCGTGGCCGGTCGTTCTCAGATCCTATGATCGCAAGGCGAAATGGGACTGGCCGACCGGCTGCCGTGTGGCCGCGCGGCCTGGCGAGTGCCCAAAGGCGCAGCAGATCGTCTATCCGACCTACCCGGAAGCGCTACGTGCATTCCTGAAGCGGGCCGGTTATCTGCGCTGATGGCCTCCGCCGCTTCCATGCCCGACGTTCTCGATCTTCTTCACTCCACGTTCGGCTTCAACGGCTTCCGCGGCGTTCAGCGCGCGGTGGTCGACCGCGTGATGGCGGGGCAGCGCACGCTGGCGGTGATGCCGACGGGGGCGGGCAAGTCGCTCTGCTACCAGCTGCCGGCGGTGGCGCTGGACGGCACCTGCATCGTCATCTCGCCGCTGATCGCGCTGATGCATGACCAGCTCCGCGCCGCGACTGCGGTCGGCATCCGCGCGGCGACGCTGACCTCCGCCGACGACAATCGCGCCGAGACGATCGAGCGGTTCAAGAGCGGGCATCTCGACCTGCTGTACGTCGCGCCAGAGCGTGCCTCGGCCGGCCATTTCCGCGAATTGCTGTCCCGCGCCAAAGTCGCGCTGTTCGCGATCGACGAAGCGCATTGCGTTTCCGAATGGGGGCATGATTTCCGCCCCGATTACCGGCTGCTGCGGCCGCTGCTCGACGCGTTCCCGGACGTGCCGCGGCTGGCGCTGACTGCTACGGCGGATGCGCACACGCGCGACGACATTCTGGTGCAGCTCGGCATTCCGACGGACGGGCTGATCGTCGCCGGCTTCGACCGGCCGAACATCCGCTATGCCATCAGCCCGCGCCAGAACACGACCCAGCAGATCGCCGACCTGCTGCGCGAGCAGCCGGGGCCGGGCATCGTCTATGTCCAGTCGCGGGCCGGGACCGAGAAGCTCGCCGCGCAGATCGCCGCGACCGGGCGCCCCGTGCGCGCCTATCATGCGGGGCTGGAGCCGGCGGTCCGGGCCGCCAACCAGGCCGCGTTCGTTGCGTCCGAGGAAATGGTGATGGTCGCGACCGTCGCGTTCGGCATGGGCATCGACAAGCCGGACGTGCGCTTCGTCGCCCATGCCGGGCTCCCCAAGTCGATCGAGGCCTATTATCAGGAAACCGGCCGCGCCGGGCGCGACGGCGAGCCGGCGGTCGCGCATATGTTCTGGGGCGCCGACGATTTCGCGAAGGCGCGGCAGCGGCTCGGCGAAGTCGACGAGGTCCGTCTGCCCGGCGAACGCGCACGTTTGACGGCGCTGGGCGGTCTGGTCGAGACGCCGAGCTGCCGCCGTGCGCTGCTGCTCCGCTATTTCGGCGAGCACCCGCCCGAAAGCTGCGGCAATTGCGACAATTGCCTCAATCCGCCGCAAGGCGTGGATGCGACCGAGCTGGCGCGCAAATATCTGTCCGCAGTGTTCCGCACCGGCCAGATGTTCGGGGCCGGTTATGTCGAAAGCGTGCTGACCGGCCAGTCATCGGAACGCAGCCTGATGAACGGGCACGAGGCGCTGTCGGTCTGGAACATCGTCGACAAGGAGGAAGCCGCGCTGCTGAAGCCGGTCGGCCGCGCGCTGCAGCTCCGCGATGCGCTGCGCACCAATCCGCATGGCGGACTGGAGTTCGGCCCCGCCGCGCGCGCGATCCTGAAGGGCGAGGAGCCGGTCTCCCTGATCGTCCCGCCGAAACGCGAACGCAGGCGCCGCCGCGATTCCGCGCCAAATCCGGTCGGCGATCCGCTGTTCGACAGCTTGCGCGCCTGCCGCCGCGAACTGGCCGAGGAAGCGGGCGTGGCGCCCTATGTCGTGTTCCACGATTCGACACTGCGCGAGATGGCCGCGGCCCGACCGCAGTCCCGCGAGGCGCTGGCGCGAATCACCGGCGTGGGAATGCGGAAGCTCGAAACTTATGGCGATGCGTTTTTGAACGTGCTCCGCCAATTCTGACCCCCGTTCGCTTCGAGCGAAGTCGAGAAGCCGTGTCTCGACTTCGCTCGACACGAACGGATAAGGTGAGGCGTGTTCAGAAAGATCGACGACACCATCCTCGTCTCCCCGCAGATCGGCCCCGGCGATCTAGCCGAAGCCGCCGCGCTCGGCGTCCGGCAAGTGGTCAACAACCGCCCCGACGACGAGGAGCCCGGTCAGCCCGATGGCGCGACGGTCGCCCAAGCGGCCGCATCCGCGGGCCTCGCCTACGCCGCAATCCCGGTCACCCACGCCGGCTTCAGCCACGCCCAGGTCGACGCGATGGTGGCGGCGCTGGAGAACGCGGACGGTCCGGTGCTCGCCTATTGCAAGTCCGGCACGCGCTCGGCCTATCTGTGGGCGCTCGCGCGGGCGAAGATGGGCGATCCTCCGGCGGCGCTGATCGAGAAGGCGGCGGGCGCCGGCTACGACCTGCGCCCAATCCGCCCGATGCTGGACGCGCTGGCGGCGTCATGAATTGGGCGCTGCTCGCCGGATCGCTCGCCGGCGTGCTGGGGCTCGCGCTCGCCGCCAAACTGCTTGGACTCGGCGGCGCTGAGCTGGCGAGCGAGGAAGATGCAATGGCGATCGCGGAGGCCGAGCGGCCGGGGTTCGTCGCTGTATCCGCGGTGCTGACCGAGGATCGACAGAGCGCAGTGGTGACCGGCGCCGATGGAACCAGTCTCCATCTCAAGCGCCACGGCGCCAACTTCGTCGCGACATAGGCCCGCTCGTCCCGAGCGAAGTCGAGGGGCGCACGCCCGAACGCTGTGGCAACGCCCCTCGACTTCGCTCGGGACGAGCGGGTATTCTGCTGTCGTGAGCGACCTTCCCAGCCCCGTCGACTACGCCGTCCCCGGCTTCATCGCGCTCGTGCTGATCGAGATGCTGATCGTACGGGTCAAAGATCGGCGGCGCTATTGCCCGAAGGATACGCTGACATCGCTGATGCTCGGCTTCGGATCGTCGATCGTGGGGGCGCTGGAGGGCGGCGCGGTCTATGCGATGGCTCTGCGCGTGTCGGATTTCCGGCTGTTCGACGTCCCCTATGCCTGGTGGGCGTGGCCGCTCTGCTTCCTCCTCGACGACCTCGCTTACTACGTCTTCCACCGCTCGGCCCACCGCGTGCGCTGGTTCTGGGCGAGCCACGTCATCCACCACTCCAGCCAGCACTATAATCTGTCGACCGCGCTCAGGCAGACCTGGACCGGCTTCTTCAGCATGGCCTTCCTGTTCCGCCTGCCTTTGTTCCTGATCGGCTTTCCGCCGGCGATGGTGTTCTTCTGCGCCGGGCTGAACCTGATCTACCAATTCTGGATTCACACAGAAGTGATCGGCCGCTGCCCGCGCTGGTTCGAGGCGGTGATGAACACGCCGTCGCATCACCGCGTCCACCACGCGACCAACCCGCGCTATCTGGACAAGAATTATGCCGGCGTTTTCATCGTCTGGGACCGGATGTTCGGCAGCTTCACGCCGGAGCTGGACGCGGATCGCCCGCGCTACGGGCTGGTCAAGAATCTCGGCCGGTTCAACATATTGTGGGCGGCGTTCCATGAATGGATCGGCATAGCCAAGGACCTGTGGTCGGCGCCGTGGCGCGCCAAGCTCGGCTACGCCTTCGGCCCGCCGGGCTGGAGCCATGACGGCAGCCGCGAAACCAGCGAAACGATCCGGGAGAAGTGGGCGGGGCGAGCGAGATTGAACGCACCAAACTCGCTCGTCCCGAGCGCAGTCGAGGGGCGCTGCTCCGAGTCTGTTCCCGCGCCCCTCGACTTCGCTCGGGACGAGCGGACCCTTTCGGCCTGACTCTAAGCCGCCAGCACCCGGTCCCCCACGAACGGGTTCGTCTTCCGCTCGTGCCCGAAGGTCGACATCGGTCCGTGCCCCGGCACGAAGGCAGTGTCGTCGCCCATCGGCCATAGCCGCGTCGTGATCGCGTCGATCAGGTCGGCGTGATTGCCCATCGGGAAGTCGGTGCGCCCGATCGAACCTTGGAACAGCACGTCGCCGACGATCGCCAGCTTCGACTCCGGATGGTGGAAGACCACGTGACCGGGTGTGTGGCCTGGGCAATGGCGGACATCAAAAGTCAGGTTGCCAACCGTCACCTGGTCGCCGTCGATCAGCCAGCGGTCGCTTTCGAAGACTTTCCCCTGAATGCCGTAATTGCGTCCGTCATCCTCCAGCCGCGCGATCCAGAAGCGGTCGGCTTCGTGCGGGCCTTCGATCGGCACGCCCAGCTCCTCGGCCAGCATCCCGGCCTGGCCGCAATGGTCGATATGACCGTGCGTCAGCAGGATCTTCTCGATCTCGACGCCGGCCTGCCGAGCGGCGGCTTTCAGCCGCGGCAGGTCGCCGCCGGGATCGACGAACGCACCCTTGTTGGTCTCGGTGCACCACAGAAGCGTGCAGTTCTGCTGCAGCGGCGTCACGGGAACGATCGCCGCCTTGAGCGGTGGATTGGCCATGGAGCGGACATGGCGTGCGCCGAACCGTTCGACAAGCCGGAGAACCGGATGCGCCGCGGCTCGTTCTCTCTCCTGTAAAACCAAGGAGAGACCTATGAGCGACTATCAGGACACCATGGACAACGCGATCGCAACCGATGAGACCGATCGCCTGATCGCATCGAACAAGGTCGAGGGCACCGCCGTCTACGGATCGGAGGGCGACAAGCTGGGCCACGTCTACAACTTCATGGTCGACAAGCGGTCGGGCCAGGTCGAGTACGCCGTGCTCGGCTTCGGCGGGCTGTTCGGGATGGGCGAGAGCTATCACCCGCTGCCGTGGAACTCGCTGACTTACGACACCGGCAAGGGCGGCTATGTCGTCAACGTGTCGAAGGACCGGCTGCAGGGCGGCCCCAGCTACCGCGCCGGCGAGGAGCCGTCGTATGACCGCGATTACGGCCGGCAGATCAACGATTATTACGGCGTGACCGGGACCTATTGAGTTCCCGCCCCTCGCGCGAGGGGTTGATAAGGGCCCGCGCCTCGGCTTCTGGCCGGGCGTGGGCCCTTTCGTTCTTATCGACGGCGCGCGATCGGGCGCGCCCGCGCGGCTGTTCCGCAATCCGGAGGCGATCGTCCGCGCCGACCGGCCGGAGGACGTCGCGCCCGCGCTCGAACGGCTGCGAGGCGAGCGCCGGCACGCCGCCGGGTTCCTGGCCTATGAGGCGGGATACGCGCTGGAGCCGCGGCTGACGCCTCTGTTCCGGCAGCCGGACCCGCCGTTGCTCTGGTTCGGGCTGTTCGACCGGTTCGAAGAGGTCGACGCCGAAACCTGGCTTCCCGATCCGGCCGGCGGCTGGGCGGGCGAGCCGCGGCCGCTGGTCGCACGCGACGATTATCTCCGCCGGCTGGCGCGCGTGCAGGACGCGATCGTCGCCGGCGACATCTATCAGGCGAACCTGACCTTCCCGACCGAGGTTTCCGTTGCGGGCGATCCGCGCGCCATTTTTGCCGGGCTGCGGCGACGCGCCTGCGCCCGCCATGGCGCGCTGGTCCGGACCGGCGAGGACTGGTTCCTGTCGCTGTCGCCGGAGCTGTTCTTCACGATGAAGGACGGTGTCGTGACGACCAGACCGATGAAAGGCACGGCCGCGCCGGATGCGGACCCGGAGCGCCTCCGCTCCGATCCCAAGCAGCGCGCCGAGAATCTGATGATCGTCGACCTGCTGCGGAACGACTTGTCGCGGGTCGCAATGCCCGGCAGCGTCGAAGTGCCGGAGCTGTTCACGGTCGAGCGCTATCCGACGGTCCAGCAGATGGTCTCGACCGTCACTGCCCGGCTCGCCCCCGGACGCGACGCGGTCGACGTGCTGAAGGCGCTGTTCCCGTGCGGATCGATCACCGGCGCGCCGAAGCTTCGCGCGATGGAGATCATCGCCGAGACCGAAACGGCGCCGCGCGGCCTCTACACCGGCGCGATCGGCCAGATTAACCCCGATGGAGAGGCCTGCTTTAACGTTGCGATCCGTACCCTGCACTTGAAGCCGGGGTGCACCCGCGCCACTCTGGGACTGGGATCAGGGATCGTTGCAGATTCGGACCCCGATGCCGAATGGCGCGAATGTCTGGCGAAGGGAGCCTTTGTGGGTTCGGAAAGGCCGTTCGACCTGATCGAAACGATGGCATTCGATCCCCATCAGGGCCTGCTGTATCTGGATGCCCATATGGCGCGAATGAAGGCGAGCGCCCACGCGCTCGGCTTCAGCTTCGACCGCCATGCCGCGCGCAACGAACTGCAGGCCGCGACCTTCAGGCTTCGCGAGCCCGGCCGAATCCGGCTGCTCGCATCGCGGAACGGCAATTACGCGATCGAAGTGCGGCGACTGGGCGAGACTGCGGAGCCGGTCGAGGTCGCGATCGCGCCGCGCCCGGTTGAATCCGACGACTTCCGCCTGATGCACAAGACGACCGATCGCGCCTTCTACGACGATGCGCGGGGCAAGGCCGGCTGCTTCGAGGTGATCTTCACCGACCCGGCGGGGTTCCTGACCGAAGGCAGCTTCACCAGCATATTCGTCGAGCGCGACGGCACGCTGCTGACGCCGCCGCTGTCGCGCGGGCTGTTGCCCGGCATCCTGCGCGCCGAATTGCTGGAACAAGGCCGCGCGATCGAAGCCGATCTGCGTCCCGAAGACCTGGCGCACGGATTCTGCATTGGCAATGCGGTCCGTGGCCTGTTGCGAGCGCGCCTGCGTCGGCTATAGCCGCCCCTGCTCTTGCCAAGGGGAACCCGATGCCTCGCCTGTCCGCCGCGCTTGACCGCATTCATCCCTCGCAGACGCTGGCGATGACAGCGCGCGTGGGTGAGCTGAAGCGGCAGGGCGTCGACGTGATCGGCCTGTCGGCCGGCGAGCCGGACTTCGACACGCCCGATTTCGTCAAGGACGCGGCGATCGAGGCGATCCGCGCGGGCAAAACCAAATATACCGATGTCGGCGGCACGCCCGAGCTGAAGGAAGCGATCCGGCAGAAATTCGCGCGCGAGAACGGGCTCGATTACCAGGCCAGCGAGATCATCGTCGGCGTCGGCGGCAAGCATGTGATCTTCAACGCGATCGTCGCCACCTGCGAGGCGGGCGACGAAGTCGTGATCCCGGCGCCTTATTGGGTCAGCTATCCGGACATCGTCGCCTATTCCGGCGCGACGCCGGTGATCGTGCCGGCGGGCGCCGACCAGGCGTACAAGATCACGCCCGAGCAGCTGGATGCGGCAATCACGTCGCGCACGCGCTGGGTATTGCTGAACTCACCGTCGAACCCCAGCGGCGCCGCCTATTCGGCCGAGGAGCTGAAGGGGCTGGGCGAAGTGCTGCGCCGCCACGAGCATGTGATGCTGCTCAGCGACGACATGTACGAGCACATCTTCTACGCCGACTTCCCGTTCGCGACGATGGCGCAGGTGTGCCCGGACCTGAAGGACCGCATCCTGACCGAGAATGGCTGCTCCAAGGCCTATGCGATGACCGGCTGGCGGATCGGCTATGCCGGCGGGCCGGCCTGGCTGATCAAGGCGATGGCGAAACTGCAGTCGCAATCGACGTCGAATCCCTGTTCGGTGGCCCAGGCAGCGGCGGCGGCGGCGCTCAACGGTCCACAGGATTTCCTGGCCGAGCGTCAGGAGGCGTTCCGGAAGCGCCGCAATCTGGTCGTGTCGATGCTGAACGAGGCGCCGGGTCTCGTCTGCCCCACGCCCGAGGGCGCGTTCTACGTCTATCCGGACGCAAGCGGCTGCATCGGCAAGACCAGCGCCCAAGGCCGGCGCATCGAGTCGGACGACGACCTGATCGGCTATTTTCTCGACCAGGCGCGAGTCGCCGCGGTCGCCGGCGCGGCGTTCGGCCTATCGCCGGCCTTCCGGATCAGCTACGCGACCTCGGACGTCCTGCTCCGCGAGGCATGTGCGCGCATCCAGGAGGCGTGTGCGGCGCTTCGATAAGGGCGCTTGATCGCTCCAACCGATATTTTGATCGTCCAAATCTCGCCTGTGACCCTGTTCACAGACAATGCAGCATCCATCTGGCTAACGCTTACGTAATTGAAGCGAGCGTGCCGTCACAGAAACGGCAAGATGGGACGAAAACGATGCGTGCGATGATCCGATCCGACCTGTTCCGCAATTTCGTCGGCGGCTTTCTGCTGGGCGCAGTCGCGCTGGTGGCGCTCAGCCCGTCCGACCGTACGGACACGCTGAAGGCGAAGATCGAAGCGATCTATCAGGCGTGACGGCGATGCGGGCGCGCTCCTCGGTCCTGACGATCGCGGCGCTGACCGTGATTGCCTGGGCGATCGGCGGCGCCTCGATCGCGCGAAGCGCCCGTGCGGTGGCCGTGCCGGCGCCGAAGGTGACGACTGCTCCGTCCAAGGGCTTGCGGACCGCGGTGCTGGCGGGCGGCTGCTTCTGGGGCATGGAAGGCGTGTTCGAGCATCTGAAGGGCGTGAAGAACGTCACTTCGGGTTTTGCCGGCGGCGACGCGAAGACCGCCAACTACGACGCCGTTTCAACCGAGCGCACCGGCCATGCCGAGGCGGTGCGGATTCAGTTCGATCCGTCCCAGATCAGCTACGGCACGTTGCTGCGCGTCTATTTCTCGGTCGCGCACGACCCGACGCAATTGAATCGCCAGGGTCCCGATTCCGGCCCCAGCTACCGATCGGCGATCTTCCCGATCGGCGCGGAGCAGGAGCGGGTGGCCCGTGCCTACCTGGCCCAGCTTTCCGCGACAAAGGCCTGGCCGCGGCCGATCGTCACCCGGATCGAGCATGGCGGCTTCTATCCGGCCGAGGCCTATCACCAGAATTTCATGCGCCGGAACCCGAACCACCCCTATATCCGGATCAACGACGCACCGAAGCTGACCGCGCTGAAAGCGGCGTTCCCTTCGCTGTGGCGCGACGCCTGGTCGGGCTAGCGTCACTCGTAGGCATAGACCAGGCGCAGCGTTTCCATTCGCTCGGCGGTCCTGACGCCGACCCGGCCGCCGCCCGTCCACTGCACGGAGGCGAGGATCAGCGGGCGGTCGCGAAGCCGCACGATAACCTGCTGCCGCTCGATCAGCGGAACGCCGGTATCGATGCACAGCCCCGATTGCGAGATATCCCGGATCGTGACCCGGACCATGCGCGGCGCGATCGCGACGCGGCCGTTCAGCTCGACATCGTGACGCTGCGCCCGCGGCCGGTGCGTGGGCAGGAAGCCGGTGTCGACTTCGTTCGCATAGCCGAGGATGCCGAGCGCATCGTCCATGTCGAGGCCGAAGCGGCGGCCCTTGACCCAGCGCACGGTGCCGATGTGGAAGCTGTTGCCGGCTACGCTGAACAGCAGCGGCTCGTCCACTTCCAGCGGCGCGTCGGTTTCGCCCGAAAGGCCGGTCCGGGAGATGTTGGTGACGACCAGTGCGGCATATCCCTCGACAGGAAAGGCGTCCCCCTTCAGCAGGACCTTGTTGCGCGGCTCGACGCGCCGGTCCTCCCAATCCTCGGCCTCTTCGGCCACTCCGAACAGCGATTTCAGTTTGACGGCAAGCATGATGGCGTCCCTTCCTTGCGACCGGCCGATGCATCGGCCTTGCTCATGAATGGTCCCGAACATCGCCGGGCCGGCCGCAGGTCTTCGCGGGCAAGGTTTAAGGTCTGGGGGAAAGGCTCATCCGTAGAATTACGGTGGAGTTCCGGCTGCACCCGTGGATCGACCTTGCGATACTGGCCCCGTCCTGCAGGGCCGCTTACGTCAAACGCGGTTTGCTCCCGCACGTCTTTTCGACTGAGGCCGAGTTTGAAGCGGGGCGTTCATCCCGGGCAGCCAGCTTGACTTGATGCTGTCGTGGCTTAGGCGGCGCACTGATGCCGATCATTCGTATCATTCCCAGGCGCTTCGAGGACCCGCGCGGCTGGTTCAGCGAGACGTGGCAGCGCGACCGTTTCCGCGCGGCCGGCGTCGATGCGGATTTCGTGCAGGACAACCAGTCGCTGTCGCGCCCTGCGGGCACGCTGCGGGGCATCCATTTCCAGACGCCGCCGCACGCCCAGGCGAAGCTGGTTCGCTGCCTGAAAGGCCGGATCTGGGATGTGGCGGTCGACCTGCGCGCCGGCTCCCCGACCTACGGCAAGTGGGTCGCGGCCGAGCTGACTGCGGCCAGGGGCGAGCAGCTCTATATTCCGGCCGGATTCGGGCACGGATTCCTGACGCTCGAGCCCGGCACCGAGGTCGCCTACAAGGTCGATGCCTTCTACGCACCCGACTGCGACGGCGGCATCGCGTGGAACGATCCGGACCTTGCCATTGCCTGGCCGCTCCCGGGCGCCGCGCCCGAACTGTCCGGCAAGGACGCGGCGCTTCCGGCTCTCAAGGATTTCGTCAGCCCTTTCGGCTATGACGGCCGCCCGCTCGAACTAGTGGACGCCTGATGTCTCGTATTCTCGTCACCGGCGGCGCCGGCTTTATCGGCTCGGCGCTGGTCCGCCACCTGGTCGCGAACAGCGATCACGAGGTGCTGAACGTCGACGCCCTCACCTATGCGGGCAATCTCTCGTCGCTGGCTCCTGTCGCGAACAGCAATCGCTATCGGTTTGCCAAGGCCGATATTTGCGATCGCGAGAGGATCGCCGCGCTGATCGCCGAGTTCCGGCCGGAAGTGATCACGCATCTCGCCGCCGAAAGCCATGTCGATCGCTCGATCGACGGGCCGGCGGCGTTCATCGAGACCAACCTGGTCGGCACCTTCACGATGCTTTCCGCCGCGCTCGATTATTGGCGCGGCCTGGCGGATGCGGAGCAGGAGCGCTTCCGCTTCCATCATATCTCGACCGACGAAGTGTTCGGCGCGCTGGGCGACGACGGCCATTTCACCGAAGCGACGCCCTACGATCCGCGCTCGCCCTATTCCGCGTCCAAAGCCGGATCGGACCACCTCGTCAGCGCCTGGCACCACACTTACGGACTGCCGGTGCTGATCACCAACTGCTCGAACAATTACGGGCCGTACCATTTCCCCGAAAAGCTGATCCCGCTGATGATCATCAAATGCCTGTCGGGCGAGGCGCTGCCGGTCTACGGCAAGGGCGCGAACGTCCGCGACTGGCTGTTTGTCGACGATCATGTGCGCGCGCTGACGACGGTGTTCGAGAAGGGCACGCCCGGCGAAAGCTATATGGTCGGCGGCCGGTCGGAACGGACCAACCTGGCGGTGGTCGAGACGATCTGCGACACGCTGGACCGCATCCGCCCGCGCGCTGACGGGAAGAGCTATCGCGACCAGGTCAGCTTCGTCGCCGACCGGCCGGGCCATGATTTCCGCTACGCGATCGACGCGTCGAAGCTTGAGCGGGAGCTGGGCTGGAAGCCGCAGGAGAGCTTCGAGACCGGCATCGACACGACGATCCGCTGGTATCTGGACAACGAGGCCTGGTGGCGGCCGATCCTCGCCCGCACCTATTCGGGCGAACGGCTGGGGCTGAAGACCGCTTGAGGCCGATCCTCGTCACCGGCGGCACCGGCCAGGTCGGCACCGCGCTGCGGCAGCTCGGGCCGAGGTTCGGGATCGAGATCGTCGCACCGGGTCGCGAGATGCTCGATCTGGCGAGCCCCGCCTCGATCGAAGCCGCGGTCGCGCGGCGCGACTGGCACGCGGTCGTCAACTGCGCCGCCTATACCGCGGTGGACAAGGCGGAGAGCGAGCCGGATGCTGCTCATGCGGTGAACGCTGTTGCGCCCGAGCTGCTGGCGACCGCGACGGCGGGGCGCGGCATCCGGCTGCTGCACGTATCGACCGACTATGTGTTCGACGGCTCGAAATCCCGCTTCTACACGGAGGACGATCCGGTCGCGCCGCTGGGCGTTTACGGCGCATCGAAGGAAGCGGGCGAGCGCGGCGTGCGGGCCGGCAACCCCGATCATGTCATCCTGCGGACCGCATGGGTTGTGAGCCCGTGGGGGCATAATTTCGTGAAGACGATGCTGCGCCTCGGCGCGGAACGGGCCAGCTTGCGCGTCGTCGACGACCAGCGCGGCTGCCCGACCTCCGCGACCGACATCGCCGAGGCGCTGCTGACGATCGCAACAGAGGAAGGGCCGGCCGGCACCTGGCACTTCGTCAACGCCGGCGAGGCGAGCTGGTGCGAGCTGGCCCGCTTCGTGTTCGATCGTGCCGGCATGGACGTCGCGGTCGAGCCGATCACGACCGACCAATATCCGACGCCGGCCAGACGCCCGGCCAATTCGCGGCTTGCGACCGACAAGCTGCAACGCACATTCGGCATCCGGCCGCGGCCGTGGCAGGATGCGGTCGGCGAGGTTGTCGACACACTTATGGGGGCTTGAGTGAAGGGCATCATCCTGGCCGGCGGCTCCGGCACGCGGCTGCATCCGGCGACGCTGGCGATCAACAAGCAGCTGCTGCCGGTCTACGATAAGCCGATGATCTATTACCCGACCTCAGCGCTGATGATGGCGGGGATCCGGGAGATACTGATCATCTCCAGTCCCGAATATCTCGATAACTACCGGCGCCTGTTCGGCAGCGGGGAGCAATTCGGGCTGGCGATCGACTATGCCGTCCAACCCCGACCCGAAGGCCTTGCCCAAGCCTTCGTGATCGGCCGCGACTTCCTTGCCGGCGGCCCCGGCGCGCTGGTGCTGGGCGACAACATCTTCTTCGGCGCCGGGCTCGGCGGGCTGATGCAGAGCGCGCGTGCTCGTACAAAGGGCGCGACCGTGTTCGCCTATCATGTCGAGGACCCGACCGCTTACGGCGTGGTCGAGCTGGACGGCGAAGGCCGCGCGATCAGCATTGAGGAGAAGCCGAAGGCGCCGAAATCGAGCTGGGCCGTCACCGGTCTTTATTTCTACGACGAGCGCGTCACCGACTTCGCCGCCCAGGTGAAGCCCTCCGCGCGCGGCGAGCTCGAAATCACCGACCTCAACCGCATGTACATGGACGCGGGCGAGCTCTACGTCGAACAGATGGGCCGCGGCTTCGCCTGGCTGGATACGGGCACGCACGACAGCCTCTTGGAGGCGTCGGAGTTCGTCCGCACGCTTCAGAAGCGCCAGGGCGTCCAGATCGCGAGCCTTGAGGAAATCGCGTTCCACAATGGCTGGATCAGCGTGGACGCCTTGCGCGAACGCGGGCGGCTGTTCGAGAAAACCGCCTATGGCCGCGCCCTGCTGGAGCTGGCGGACGGGCGGTAAGGATCGCTCGTCCTGAGCGGAGCGCGCAGCGCACAGTCGAAGGGCGCAAGCTCCGAGAAGCGCCCCTCGACTTCGCTCGGGATGAGCGGGATTAGCTGCGGGCTTCTCCCACCATTGTTTCCGGCCGCACCACGCGGTCGAACGTCTCCGCATCGATCAGCCCGAGCTCCAGCCCCGCTTCCTTCAGCGTCAGGCCCTTCGCATGCGCGTGCTTGGCGATCTTCGCGGCATTGTCGTAGCCGATCTCGGGCGCCAGCGCCGTCACCAACATCAGCGACCGGTCCACCAGCTCGGCGATGCGCTCGCGGTTGGGCTCGGTGCCTTCGACCATCCGCTCGGCAAAGCTTTCCATGCCGACGCTGAGCAGATGGATCGAGCGCAGCACGGCGGCGGCGATCATCGGTTTGAAGACGTTCAGCTCCAGATGCCCCTGCATCCCGCCGACGCTGATGGCGGTGTGATTGCCGATCACCTGCGCGGCGACCATCGTCAGCATCTCGGCCGGGGTGGGGTTTACCTTGCCCGGCATGATCGAGCTGCCGGGCTCGTTCGCCGGCAGCTCGAGCTCGCCGAGGCCGGAGCGCGGGCCGGAGCCCAACAGCCGCAGATCGTTCGCGATCTTGGTGAGCGCGACGGCCAGCGTGTTCAGCCGGCCCGAGAAATCGACCAGCGTATCGTTGCTCGCCAGCGCTTCGAATTTGTTCGGCGCCGTCTCGAACGGGAAGCCGGTGATCGCCGCGATCTCGGCCGCAATCTCCGTGTCGAAGCCAGGCGGCGCGTTGAGGCCGGTCCCGACCGCGGTGCCGCCCTGCGCAAGCTTGCTGAGGCCATGCTCGATCAGCGGGACGAGCCGTGTCCGCGCGAGCCGCACTTGCGCGTAATAGCCGGAGAATTCCTGCCCCAGCGTCATCGGAGTCGCATCCTGAAGATGCGTGCGGCCGATCTTGACGATGTCGTGCCAGGCCTTCGCCTTGGCGAGCAGCGCCGCTTCCAGCCGCTCCAGCGCGGGGATCAGCTGCCGCTGCGCCGCCAGCGCCGCCGCCACATGCATCGCGGTCGGGAAGCTGTCGTTCGACGATTGCGACTTGTTGACGTGGTCGTTCGGGTGCACCGGCGCCTTGCCGCCGCGCGTGCCCGCCAGCCGATCGTTGGCGATGCCGGCGATCACTTCGTTCACGTTCATGTTCGATTGGGTGCCGGAGCCGGTCTGCCAGATAACCAGCGGGAACTGATCGTCGAACTTGCCCGCCACGACGTCCGCCGCCGCCGCCTCGATCGCATCGGCGATCTCGGCCGGCAGCCCGTGCCGCCGGTTCACCCGCGCCGCCGCCTGCTTCACGATCGCGAGCGCATGGACGATCCCGATCGGCATCCGCTCGGTCGGCCCGAACGGGAAATTCTCGATCGACCGCTGCGTCTGCGCGCCCCAATAGGCGGAGGCCGGGACGTCGATCGGGCCGATGCTGTCGGTTTCGGTGCGGGTGTCGGTCATGTTTACAGAACCTCGTCATGCCGGACTCGATCCGGCATCCCGCTTCTTACTTCTTTCGCAGCAAAGCGGGACCCCGGCTCAAGGCCGGGGTGACGGAAACTACACAGGCCGCGTGAACCGCTCCTTCTTCTCCGCCTTGCCCTTCAGCAGCTTCGCGACCTTGAAGCCGTGCTTCTCGAGGCCCGCGACAATCTTGTCGTTGCCCTCGGTGTCCGCCCAGAACATCGGGCCGCCCCGATAGACGGGCCAGCCATAGCCGTAGATCCACACCACATCGATATCCGACGCGCGCTGGGCCACGCCTTCCTCCAGGATCAGCGCGCCTTCGTTGACCATCGGATAGAGCGTGCGCTCGACGATCTCCTCATCGCTGATCTCGCGCTTGGCAGTGCCGGACTTGGCGGCGAACTCGTCGAGGATCGCCTGCACTTCGGCGCTGGGCGACGGCCGGCGCTTCTCGTCATAGTCGTAGAAGCCCTTGCCGGTCTTCTGGCCCCAGCGGCCCCTGGCGCAGAGCGCGTCGCGGACATTCTCGATTCTGGCGGGGTCGCGATGCCAGCCGATATCGACGCCGGCGAGGTCCGACATCTGGAACGGCCCCATCGGCATGCCGAAATCGACATGGACCTTATCGATCTGCGCGGGCGTCGCGCCTTCCATCAGCAGCTTCATCGCCTCGACCTGGCGCGGCTTCAGCATCCGGTTGCCGATGAAGCCGTCGCAGACCCCGGCGATGACGGCGACCTTGCCGATTTTCTTCGCGAGCGCCATCACCGTCGCCAGCACGTCGGGCGCGGTCTTGTCGCCCCGCACCACCTCCAGCAGCTTCATCACATTGGCCGGCGAGAAGAAGTGCATGCCGAGCACGTCCTGCGGGCGGCTCGTCGACGCGGCGATCTCGTTGATGTCGAGATAGGAGGTGTTGGAGGCGAGGATCGCGCCGGGCTTCGCGACCTTGTCGAGCCGGGCGAACATCTCCTTCTTCACGTCCATATTCTCGAAGATCGCCTCGATGATCAGGTCGCAATCGGCGAGCTGCTCAAGGTCGAGCGTGGGCGTGAGCGCGCCCATGAACGCTTCGACCTGCTCGGGCTTGAACCGGCCCTTGGCGGCGGAGGCGTCGTAATTCTTGCGGATCGTGGCCGTGCCGCGATCGAGATTTTCCTGCGCCGCCTCGACGATGGTCACGGGAATTCCGGCCTGAAGGAAGTTCATCGATATGCCGCCGCCCATCGTGCCGGCGCCGATCACGCCGACCTTCTTCACGGCGCGGAGCTGAATATCCTCGGGGATTCCGTCGATCTTCGCCGCCTGGCGCTCGGCGAAGAAGATGTGGCGCTGCGCGGCCGACTGGGTGCCGAACATCAGCTTCATGAATTCCTGCCGCTCGAAGGCGATGCCCTGGTCGAACGGCAGCTCGACCGCCGCCTGGACGCAGCGCAGGTTCGCGGCCGGGGCGTCGAAGCCGCGGAACTTCTTAGCATTGTCGGTCGCGAATTGCTGGATGAAGGCGGGGTCGCCATGCACCGGCATTTCGCGCGAGCGGCGCGGCTCGGTGCCGATCATGCTCTTCGCGAAGGCAAGCGCGTCGTCGAGCAGCGAGTCCTCGCCGGCGATCTTGTCGACGAGCCCGACTTCGGCGGCCTTCTTCGCGCCGACGGGCGTGCCGGTCGCACACATCTCCGCCGCCGCTTCGATGCCGGCGACGCGCGGCAGGCGCTGAGTGCCGCCGGCGCCGGGGAGCAGGCCGAGCTTCACTTCCGGCACACCCAGCTTCGCCGAGGGCACGGCAACGCGGTAGTGGCAGCCGAGCGCGACTTCGAGACCGCCGCCAAGCGCGGTGCCGTGGATCGCGGCGACCACCGGTTTGGTCGAAGCTTCGATCTTGTCGACCACCGCCGGCAGCATCGGCTCGACCGGCGGCTTGCCGAACTCCGTGATGTCGGCGCCGGCGAAAAAGGTCCGTCCTTCGCAGCGGATCACCGCCGCCTTAAGCTCAGGGTCGCCCTCAAGCTGGTCGATCGCGGCGGCAAGCCCCTGCCGCACCGCCGCGCCGAGGGCATTCACCGGCGGGTTGTTCGAGGTGACGATCAGGATGCCGTCGCGGACTTGCGTTGTGATGGGGCTGGTCATTCTTCTCTCCTGAGCATCAAAGTCTCCGTTCGCTTCGAGCGAAGTCGAAAAGCGTGTCTCGACTTCGCTCGACACGAACGGATGAAGGTTACGCCGCCGTCTTGCCCGTCTCCTGACGGGTGACGGGATGGGAACTGGACAGGCCGCCATCGACGGCGATGGCCTGGCCGTTGACATAGCTCGCCTCGTCGGAAGCGAGGAACAGCGCCATGTTGGCGATCTCCTCGGGCTGGCCGGCGCGGCGCAAAGGGTTCAGGCGGCCGATCTTGTCGGTGACGCCTTTTTCCGCCGCATAGTCGAACGCGCGCTGGGTCATGCCGGTCTGGATCAGGCCCGGGCAGATCGCGTTGACGCGGACATTGGTCGCCGAAAGCTGCTGCGCGGCAGTCATGACCAGGTTGATCACGCCGGCCTTCGATGCCGAATAGGCCGGGCAGCCGGCGCCGGAACGGATGCCGGCGACGCTGGCGGTGCAGATGATCGAGCCTTTGCCGCGCTCGATCATCCTCGGCGCCGCGTGCTTGATCATCAGGAATGGCCCGATCAGGTTCACCTGCAGGATCGTTTGCCACTCCTCGACGCTGTGATCGAAAATGCCGGTCAGCCCGCCCGAAATGCCGGCATTGGCATAGGCGACATCGAGCCCGCCGAAGCGGTCGACCGCGGTCGCGACGAGTTGCTGCACATCGGCTTCGGAGCCCGCATCCATCTGCATCGCGATGACGCTGTCGCCGCCGATCATGTCGGCCGTCCCGTGAACCCCCTCGCTCTTGTCGCCGATCACCAGCTTCGCCCCCTCTGTGGCGAAGCGGCGGGCGGTGGCGCGGCCGATGCCGGAGCCCGCGCCGGTGATGATCGCGACCTTGCCGGCCAGCCTCATATCGTCTGCCCTCCGTCGATGACGATCGTCTGTCCGGTCACGAAGGAGCCGGCGGGCGATGCGAGGAACACGGCGGCGCCGGCGATCTCGTCCGGCTCGCCGATCCGCCTGAGCGGCGCGCCTTGGGTCGAGCGCTTCAGCGTTTCCGGATTCTCCCACAGCGCCCGGGCGAAATCGGTCTTGATCAACCCCGGGGCGATGCAGTTCACGCGGACATTGTCGGGCCCGAATTCGTGCGCGAGGTTGCGGGCGAGCTGCATGTCGGCGGCCTTGGAAATGCCATAGGCGCCCAGCACCGCCGTGCCGCGCAGGCCCCCGACCGACGAGATGATGACGATCGCCCCATCCCCGCGCT
>NZ_DASTXI010000196.1:0-22848 GCF_035758555.1 Sphingomonas sp.
GGCGGAGCCGCGGACGCCGCGCTCGTCGCGTCGCCCGTTGATCCATCAGCCGTCGTCCGGATCGCCGACTGTGTCCGCAGGCGCCGTGCCGGCGCGCAAGGGGCCGAGGCCCGCCTTGCGCAGGCTCTGGTTGACTGCCGGAACATCGGCCTGCGCCTGCTTCCGCTCGCCCTCCAGCCGCGCGACCTGTTCGCCGGCGGCACGCACGGCGGTCAGTTGTGCGCTGGTCGGCGCGGCCGCGCCTTCCGTCACCTGCGAATAAAGCTGGTCGAGGTTGCGCTGCGTCCGGGCCAGCCCGTCGCGATTGCTGCTCGCGTCTCCTTCCAGCATGCCTTCAAGCTCGGTGCCGAAGCGCGTGATGGCCGGATCGCCGGCGTTCGCGCCCTTTAGCTGAGCCTGTTGCGATTTGGCCTGGGCCAGCATCGTCGAAGCCCGGGTCAGCAGGTCGCTGACGGTGAGGCCAACGTCGAGCTGCTGTCTCAATGCCTCGGCGGAAGCCGTGACGCGCGGGTCGGCCCGCAGCGTCAGCGGCTGTTCGAGATGCCTGCCGTCGACGATCAGCCTGACGGTGTAGTCGCCCGGGATCGCCATCGGCCCCTGGGGCAGATGCGGCGTGGCGTGCGGCACGGCCGAGATCGGGAAGCCCCGACGAGCGCCTGCTGGCGCCGTATAGTGGAGGTCCCAAACCCAGCGGTGCATGCCGCGCTCGCCCGACAGGGGCCGATGGGGCACCATCCAGTATCGCGGGACCAGCCCCTGGTTGATCTCCGCCTCGGTGATCTCCGCGGGATCGTCGCTGCGGTAGCGGCGCACCAGTCTGCCCTGACCGTCGAGGATTTCGAGCGTGACCGCCCCTTTGACATCCCTGGGCAGATAATAGTCGATGATCGCGCCGGCCGGAGGGTTCTGGCCGTCCGGTTCGTCCGGCGGAATCGGCGTGTCGGTCCAGGTGCTGCGAGCGACGCGATAGGCCGCCACCGGCTTCAGCAGCGTTGCTTGCCTGGTCGCTACGCCGTTCATCTGGCGCAGCGGCGAGATATCGTCGAGGATCCAGATGGACCGCCCATGCGTGCCGACGACAAGGTCGTTGTCCTGGATCGCCAGGTCGCGCATCGAGCTGTGCGGCAGGTTGAGCTGGAGCGATTCCCAGCTGGCGCCGTCGTCGCTGGAGACCCACACCGCCTTTTCCGTGGCCGCGAACAACAGGCCTTGCTTCACCGGATCTTCGCGCACCGCATTGACGGCGGCATTTTCGGGCAGGCCGGCGACGATCAAGTCCCAGGTCTTGCCGCCGTCACGCGTGCGGAAAATATAGGGCCGCTGGTCGTCGATGCGCATCCGGCTGACCGAGATGTACGCAGCGTCCTTGTCGAAATGCGACGCGTCGATCTGGGTGACCTTGCTCCACGCCGAGATCGCCGGCGGGGTGACGTTCGCCCAGTTCCTGCCGCCGTCGCGGCTGGTCCACACCAGGCCATCATCGGTGCCGGCCCACAGGATGTTGCTGTCGCGCGGCGAGACGCCCAGCGAATAGACCACGCCGCGTTGCTCCGCCATGCCGGGCCTGTGCATCGTGCCGACGCTGGCGGGCAGGCCAGGCCTCTCGCGGGTCAGATCGGGGCTGATCGCCTCCCAATTCGTGCCGCCGTCGCGCGTGCGATAGACTCGGTTGGTGGCGTAATAGAGCGCGTGCGGGTCGGACGGCGCGAACATGATCGGCTGGGTGCGATCCACCCGATCCTCCGCGGTGAGGACCGGCACCGGAGTGACGTTCTCGACCAGGCCGGTGGACACGTGGAAGCGGGAGACCTGCGAGCGGCCGGCGCCGTAGATCACGTCCGGATCCAGCGGGTCCGGCGCGACCTGGGCATATTCGCTGGCGCCCACCGGATGCCAGTCGCGCACCGTCACGGCGCCGTCGTTGCCGCGGCTCGAAATGCAGACCGAGCCGCTGTCCTGATAGCCGCCGCACACGCGGTACGGAAAATTGTTGGTCGTGGTCACGTGATAGAGCTGACCGGTGGGCTGATTGAACCAGCTGCTCCAGGTCTTGCCGCCGTTCAGCGTGATCGTGGCGCCCTGGTCGACGGCGTAGGCGATGATGTTCGGATTGGTCGGGTTGATCCAGAGGTTCTGATAATCATCGCCGCCAGGCGCGCCGCGCACGGGATCCCATGTCCTGCCGCCGTCGACCGACTTCATGGTCATGATCCCGGAGATGTAGACGATATCGGGATCGGTCGGGTGTGGCCGCATCACGGGCAGGTCATTTTCCGAGATGCTCGCCAAGGGCCGCGGATCGTCGGTGATGCGCACCCAGGTCTCGCCGGCATCGTCGGAGCGGTAGAGTCCGCTGCCCGGGGCGCCCTTGCCGCCAATGTCGGAGCGGACCGACACCGTCGCGTAAAGCCGCTTCGGGTTGGGGCTGCTGACGGTGACGATCACCTGTGCAGTGCCCTCCGGCAGCCCGTTCGTCAGCTTGCGCCAGGTGGTGCCGCCGTCGGTGGACTTGAACAGGCCGCCTTCAGGCCCCTGATACTGGTTCCTGTCCTCCCACGGACCAAGACGATCCTGCCACAGGCTGGCATAGACGGTTTGCGGCTGGCTGTGGTCGATCGCGATCGAATAGGCGCCGGTATTCTCGTCCTTGAACAAGACCCGCTCCCAGGTCTTGCCGCCATCCAATGAGCGATACACGCCGCGTTCGGCGTTCGGCCCGAAGGGATGGCCGAGCACGGCGGCGAAAACGCGATCCGGGTTGGTCGGATCGACTGCCAGGCCGGGAATCTGCTGTCCGTCGCGCAATCCCAAGTGCGTCCAGGTCTTGCCCGCGTCCGTGGATTTGTAGATGCCGTCGCCCACCGAAAGGTCCGGCCGATGCTGACCCTCGCCGCTGCCGACATAGACGATATTCGGATTCGACGGCGCCACCGCGATCGATCCGATCGATTGGGTGGGCTGCTCGTCGAAGAGGGGATGCCAGCTATTCCCTGCATCGTCGGTCTTCCAGACGCCGCCGTTGACCGCGCCGATGTAGAAGACGTTCGGCTGCGTCGCGACGCCGGTCACCGCACGCGTTCGGCCGCCGCGGAAGGGGCCGATCATCCGCCACTTCATCTGGCTGGCGACCTGCGCCACCGCCGGCGCGTCGGCCCGTGCGGTCGAGGCTGCCGGCTTTGCCGCGAGACTGGAGGTGCAGGCCAGACTCGCGGTGGTGAGCAGAAATGTCAGGACTCGCATGTTTCGATATCCGCAGCTTTGAAACCCGGATGGCCGGGCGTCGATGATGTTACGGGAATCCGCGCGCCGCAGACGGTGGAGAGCGAAGAGTTACGGCTGAATCCCCCCGACAAGTTCGCACGCTACTGACGATCAAAGCTGTTTGGAAGAGTGCCCGCCTGACG
Source organism: Sphingomonas sp. (assembly GCF_035758555.1). Taxonomy (GTDB): domain Bacteria; phylum Pseudomonadota; class Alphaproteobacteria; order Sphingomonadales; family Sphingomonadaceae; genus Sphingomonas_B. Next base: position 3,405 of record NZ_DASTXI010000196.1, read on the forward strand.
CTGCTGCGGGCTTCAGACCGTGAACAGCGCGTAGGGTCGATCGAACTTCGGCCGCACGACGAATTGAGCGACGTTGTAGACCGGAATCCCCGCCCGGGTGCGGCCTTCATAGGCGCCATGATGGGCGTGGCCGTGAACGACCAGCCTGACGTGATCGAACCGATCGATCGCGTCGGCGAGGCGAGCGGAGCCGAGCCAGGGGAAAATCTCGATCGGCTCGCCTTCCAGCGTCTGCGGGATCGGGGCGTAATGGAGCACCGCGACGGAGCGTTCGGTGCGTAGCGAGCGAAGGCCATTCTCCAGCTTGCGGGCCTCGTTATTCGCTTCCTCGACGATCGCCTTCAGCGGCGCTTCGCCGAAGGGGGCCAGCTCGCCGCGGCCGAAGCCGCCCAGGAATCCCTTCACCCCGGCAAAGCCGACGCCGTGCAGTTCCACTGCCTGTTCGTCGAGGATGGTCATGCCGGCCTGGTGCAGGATCTGCGCGACTGCCTCCGGCTGGCCGCACTCATGGTCGTGATTGCCGAGCACGCCGATCACCGGCCTGGTCGCGCAGCGTATGTCCTCGGCCAGGATTTCCGCTTCTTTGGTCTTGCCGAAATTGGTGAGGTCGCCGCACAGCACGATGACGTCCGCCTGATCGGACATTTCCTTGAACAACTCGGAATATGGCCGCGTCGCCGCTTCGGTGACGTGGAGGTCGCCGATGGCGGCGATGGTCATCGCGCCCGTGGTCGGTTCAGTGGTGCTCATAGCGTTCTTCCAGATTGCCGAAAGCTTCGGAAAAGCCCCATTCGGTCACGTCGATCTCATAGTCGCGCGGACTGAAGATGCGGCCGCGACAGACCTTGACGCCTGGTCCGGGCATGCCGCGCTGCGCAGCAAGTCGCTCCAGCAGCTCGTCCATCAGCCATCCGGGGATCAGGTCGCGTTCGCTCGGATAGACGAAGCGGAAGTTCAGCAGCGCGATCAGCAGCACTTCCCAGTGCAGCTCGAGATGATCGAGCAGCCGCTGCCAGTCGATCTCGGCATGCTTCCTGAGGATCAGATGCGCGACGTCGGCGCCGTCATAACGATAGCGGTCCTGCACGAAGATCTTCGACCAGACGAACTCGGTGGGCGGCACCAGCTGCACGACCGTGTCGTAGATGCGGGCCTTGGGCGCGCCCCTGAACCAATCCTCGCCGACCGTGCTGCCCGAGGTCGGCATGTTGAAGATCAGGTCGATGAACAGCTCGCCCCGCGTGATCCGCGCCAGCCAGCGCTCGTCGACCATCTCGACCGGTCGCCCCTGTTCCCGAAAGAAGGCGAGGATCTTCAGCGCGTCGCTGGGCTTCGCGAACAGGTCGACATCCTTGGTCGGCCGGTTGATCCCGGTGTAGCAGGACAGCGCATAGGTGCCCGACAGCAGGAACGGATAGCCGGAGCCTGCCAGCAGCTTCAGGCTTTCGGCATAGAAATCCTCGCGCTCCGGTGCGGCCCGGAGGTCGGGCGAATGGAGATCGTCCGCAGCGGCCATCGCAGGGGAACGGCGCTCCGGGCGCTCCGTTCCTTGGGGGCGGGTCAGCCGATCGACACCCCTGCCGGGATCGGCGCCTGGCCGGCGTCGGTTTCGGTCCGGGCCGGGTCGGCGTCGCTCGAATGCGTCCGGTCCTTGCGCGCGTCGCGGCTGGCGACGGCGGGGCCCTTTTCCCGCTTCTCGCGGTAATAGCCGCGCGAGGCCTCGACGCCCTTCGGCAGGCCGGAGCGGTCGCTGTAATCGGCCGGCGGCGGGCGCTCGCCGCCACGCTTGGCCATCAGCGTCGCCGCGAATGCGTCCAGCGCCGCAAAACCGACCGCCGCGCCGACGCCGATCCAGGCGTTGCGCCGCTTCTCCTCGTCATCGCTGCGGGTGCCGAGCGCGACGGTCGCTGCGTCCATCAGGTCGCCGGCAAAGCGGGCCCACAGCGCCGGCTGCGGATTGATCGACAAGGTGCCGACGCCGCCCGCAATCTCGCGTGCCCCGAAGGCGCGGACGATATTTTCCTTGCCCTCAAGCCCGAACGTGCGCGCGATCTTGCCCGGCGCCACCAGCTCGGCCACGCCCAGGCCGAGCGAGAACAGTCCGATGCCGCGCACCAGCGCATCGGCTGCGGTAAGGGAACTGTCGCTGCCATATTTCCAGGCCATCATGCCGCCTCCTGCTGCTGGCCGGGTTTCAGCACCACCTTGATGCAATTATCCTTCCGGCTTTCGAATGTCGGATACATCTCCGGCCCTTGGCCAGCGGCTCGGTGTGGGTGATGACGAAGCTCGGATCGAGCGCGCCTTCGTCGATCAGCTCGATCAGCTCGTCGGTCCAGCGATTGACGTGCGTCTGCCCAGTCCGGATCGTCACGCCCTTGTTCATCACCGCACCGAACGGCAATTTGTCCAGCACGCCGCCATAGACGCCGGGTACCGACAGCACGCCGCCCGGCCGCACCATCAGCATCGCCTCGCGCAACGTATGCGGACGGTCGGTTTCCATCATCAGGCTCTGCTTCGTCCGGTCGTAGAGATGCTCGGGCAGAATCTGCGAATGCGATTCCATGCCGACCGCATCGATGCACTTGTCGGGACCCTTGTTGTCGGTGAGCTCGTTCAGCCGGTCCTTCACGCTCTCTTCGCCCGGATTGATCGTGATCGCCCCTGCCGCCGCCGCCATGCTGAGCCGCTCCGGCAGGAAGTCGATCGCGATCACCTGCTTTGCGCCAAGCAGCACCGCGCTGCGGATCGCCATCTGCCCGACCGGGCCCGCGCCCCAGATCGCTACCGTGTCCTCGGGCTCGATGTCGCAATAGGCGGCTGCCTGCCAGCCGGTCGGCAGGATGTCGGACAGGAACAGCGCCTGCTCGTCGGTGAAATGGTCGGGAACCTTGATATGCGTCGTGTCGGCCATCGGCACGCGCAGATATTCGGCCTGTCCGCCCGGATAGCCGCCGGTCAGGTGCGTATAGCCGAACAAGCCCGCCGTCGCGTGACCGAACGCAAGCTCCGCCAGCTTGGCGTTTCGGTTCGACCGCTCGCAAACCGAGTAATTGCCGCGGCGGCACTGATCGCATTCGCCGCACCAGATGGTGAAGGGCACCACGATGCGGTCGCCGACCTTCAACTCCTTGTTGTCCTTGCCGACTTCGACCACCTCGCCCATCGTCTCGTGGCCGACGATGTCGCCCGGTTTCATGCCCGGCATGAAATTGTGGAACAGATGCAGGTCCGATCCGCAGATCGCACAGCTCGTGACCTTGATGATGGCGTCGCGGCCCTCCTCGATCTCGGGATCGGGCATCGTCTCGTAGCGGATATCCTGCTTGCCGTGCCAGACGAGCGCCTTCATCGCGTATCTCCCGTTGAGGTCCAGCTAGAACGTGACGAAGCGGGCGGCGTTGCAATGCGGTTCGCATCCGAAACGACGAACCACCGCCTGCCAAGGCTCTGGCGGGTGTAGCAAAATCAACACACCGGCTGAGAAACGGCCCGTCGGCGCTTGCCTTCCGTTTCGGATCGGCTACAGACGGTGCGAGTGAGCGAGTAATCGCCCACGAGATTCACTATTTGTGCCGTTCAGGGAGGCAAGGAATGTTCAAGCGTGGTTTGATTGCTGTCGCGGCAGCCAGCATGGTGGCGACTCCGGTGCTCGCGCAGAGCAGCGCGTCGAAGCTCTCGGTTGCGTCGGCGGTGCGTGCCAACGCTTCGGCCGATGGCGAGCAGCTGTTCGGCGGCGGCGCCCTGATCGGCGTGCTGGTGTTCGCGGCCGTGGTCGGCGTGATCTACGCCGTTGCCGAAGGCAATGACGAGCCCGAGAGCGCCTGAGCTTATCGCTCGAAGCTAGAACGAAGCGCCGGCGGCTCCACGAGCCGCCGGCGCTTTCGTTTGTGCTGAGGACTTCGTCACAGGTCCGGACGCAGCTGTCGGCGGGGTTCAGGCCGCGGCCGGAATCTGCGCGTCGGCATAGGCGCTGTCGGCGCGCTGGATCAGCGCACGGTCGTCATAGTTCCACGGGTGAAAACCGGGCAGGAAATAGGCGACCCAGGCGGGAAAGATGTGTCGGGCGGGCCCCGGGGCGCCGATCAGGTACCAGAACAGCCGCGCCCGTGCGCCCAACCCGCCGATCCCGTCCTGAGCGAGAAGCTCCAGCGTCCCTTGCCAGCGCTTGGTCCAGAAGCGCCAGGTGACGAGCAGCATCATGATGCTTTTCACTTTCCACCGCTTCCACCGCGTCCACTCGCGCGTCGCGTGCAGCCAGGTGTCGTAGGCGACGCCCTTGTGCTCGATCTCCTCGATCGCGTGCCACTGCCACATGGCCTTGGTTTCAGCTTCGACGCCGGCGAAGTAGCGCGGGTGGCTCAACATCATCTGCGCCAGCATGGCGGTATAATGCTCCAGCGCCATCGTCACGGCGAGGTTCAGGATCTGCGGCCGGCCTTTGGTCAGCTCCAGCGAGTCGGTCACGGCTTTCTCCAGCCCCGCCACGTCATAGCCGGCGTCGGTCACGCGCTTGTTGAATGCGACATGCTCGCGGCTGTGCATCACTTCCTGCATTGTGAAGGCCTTGATCTCCGCCTCCAGCTTGGGCGGTGCACCGTCGCGGAACGCCTTGACGCTTTCGATGAAGAATGCCTCGCCGCGCGGAAAAGTGATCGACAGCGCATTGTGCCAGGCCGTCGCGATCGGATCGCCGCCGTGCCACCAGCGCGCTTGCCTGGCGCCGCGGCCGAACCGCCGGTCGCGCGGCGTGATCGTCAAATCGGCAGGCGTCTTCGCGGCAACGTGCATGGGCCGAGTCTCCTCAACGGCAGGAGGCCATATACTGACAGGATTGTCAATAAACTGTTGCCGTTCCCGTAGCCGGCGGAATGGCGTAGGGCTGCCGCATGTCGCTCGCCAAACGCCGCCTTTCGCCCGAAGCCAGCCGTTCCGCCGCTCTCGAAGCGGCGCGAGACCTGCTGGTCGAAGCCGGGCCCCAGGCCGTGACGCTGAAGGCCGTCGCTGCGCGGATGGGCCGAACGCATGCCAATCTGCTCCACCATTTCGGCTCGGCCGCGGGACTGCAGAAGGCGCTCGCCGAGACGATGGCGGAGCGGATTACCCGGCGTATCGGCGAAGCGGTCATGAAGGTGCGTGCCGGCCACGGCTCGCGCCGCGACGTCGTCGACCTGACGTTCGACGCCTTCGAGAAAGGCGGCGGCGCTCTCGCCTCCTGGGCGATCCTGTCGGGCAATGACGACGCGCTCGATCCGATCCTCCAGGCGATTCACCGGCTGATGGACGAACTGAGCGACGGCACTGCGCATGACGAGGATATGCGCCGCGACACGCTGGACCTCGTCTTGAGTGCAATGGGCGACGCGCTGCTGGGCGAGGCAATGGCCAATGCACTTGGCCTGCCGCGCGACACGGCTCGGGAAATGGCGACCGCGCGGATGATTGCCGGCATGGCGATCGAGGAGGACGGCTAGCCGCGGGGCGCGACTCCGCCTATCTGGCGCGCCATGCATTTCCTCGACCAGGCGAAGATCTTCGTCCGCTCCGGTGCCGGCGGGCCGGGCGCCGTCAGCTTTCGCCGCGAAAAATTCATCGAATATGGCGGTCCCGACGGCGGCGACGGCGGCAAGGGCGGCGATATCGTGTTCGAGGCGGTGGCCGGCCTCAATACGCTGATCGACTTTCGCTACACGCAGCATTTTCGTGCGCCGCGCGGCACCGGCGGGTCTGGCAGCAACAAGACAGGCGCCGGCGGCAGGGACCTGGTCATCAAGGTTCCTGTCGGCACGCAGATCCTGGCCGATGACGAGGAGCGCAGCCTGCTCGCGGATTTGACGCGCATCGGCGAGCGGATCGTTTTCCTGCGCGGCGGCGACGGCGGGCGCGGCAATGCCAGCTACAAGACGTCGACCAACCGTGCGCCGCGCCAGCACGGCACGGGCTGGCCGGCCGAAGAAGCCTGGGTGTGGCTGAGGCTCAAGCTGCTCGCCGACGCCGGGCTGGTGGGCCTGCCCAATGCAGGCAAATCGACCTTCATCAACGCCGTCACCAATGCGCAGGCGAAGGTCGGCGAATATGCGTTCACCACCACCCGGCCGCAGCTGGGCGTCGTCCGCCACAAAGGCCGCGAGTTCGTGATCGCCGACATCCCCGGCCTGATCGAGGGCGCAGCGGACGGTGCCGGCATCGGCGACCGCTTTCTCGGCCATATCGAACGCTGCCGCGTGCTTCTCCACCTGGTCGATGCCAATGACGAAGACGTCGCCGAAAGCTATCGCGTCGTGCGCGACGAACTCGAAGCCTATGGCGCGGGGCTGGCCGGCAAGCCGGTGGTCGTCGCCCTGAACAAGATCGACACGCTCGACGACGAACTGATCGCCGCCTTGTCGTCAGAGCTGGAGCAAGCGAGCGGACAGCCCGTCATCCCGCTCTCGGGCGCCAGCGGCGTGGGTGTCGACTGGGCACTCGACAAGCTGCTGGAAGCGATCGGTCCGGAGGCCGCGCCTGTCGGCGAAGACGACGAGGGCGAGGACGCGATCGAATGGTCGCCTCTCTGACATAGACTGTCCCGAAATGAGGCGGAATCACTTAGTCCGATGCGCATCCGGATCGTGCGTATGGCCGCAAATTGCGCTATAGTGAGTCGGCTTATTCAGCGCCCGGAATCAAAACAACAAGGGCGCATCCGTCTGTAAGGGGGTATCATGAAGCTGAACCGCTGGGCCGTCCTGGCCGTCGCCGCCGCTTCTTTGGCAATGACTTACGAAGGCTCTGCATCGGCTGCGCCGGCGCCTGCGGTGTTCGATTTCACCGTTGGCAGCAACTACAACATCTCCGATGGCAACGCCCGAATCTTCACGGCGACCTCCTCCGATCTCGGGGTGTTCAAGGTCCGGGCAACGGGTTGGAGCCTGGAGAAGGTCGGCCAGAGCACCTATGTCCGCGATTCCAAGCTGCTGGTCTATGATGGCGGCTTGGCCGTCGTTTCCGGCGACGACAATGGCGGCGACAACAACCAGCACACGATCGACAATGAGGGCCGCAAGGACTTTGTGATCCTGCAGTTCGACAAGCCGGTCGCGCTGATGTCGGCCCGATTCAATACATATAGCGTTCTGGGCTACTCGAAGGACAGCGACGCGACGATCAAATATGGCTGGAGCGATCTCGCCTGGAACAGCGGCCTCGGCCTCAACAACAAGAACGTGTCCGATCTGAACGCGCTGTTCGACGGCTCCTACACGTCGCTGTCGCCCAGCAACAACGGCGCCAGCAACACCCGCAATATCAACCCGAACCTCCATTGGGGCGATATCTGGCTGATCGGCGCGGACTTCACGAATTCCGACGGCAGGATCGACGGCTTCAAGATCACCAACCTGGCGGTGGTTCCCGAACCGGCGACCTGGGCGATGATGATTGCCGGCTTCGGCTTCGTCGGCGCAGTCGCGCGCCGTCGCGTCCGTCCGCAGCTCGCCTGAACTGCGTCCGCCGTTGGCGCGGCGGACCGCCCCGCGCTAACGGCAACCGATGCCGCTGTTTCCGCCCGCCGACTGCCCGCGCCTTATCGTCAAGATCGGGTCGGCACTGCTCGTCACCGGCGAAGGCCAGGTGCGGCGCGAATGGCTGGGCGGGATTGCCGCAGATATCGCCGCACGCATGCGTGCCGGTCAGCAGATCGCCCTCGTTTCGTCGGGCGCAATCGCGTTGGGCGCCCGCCGGCTGGGGCTGGCCAAAAGCGGGCGTGCCTCGCTGGAAGATGCCCAGGCAGCGGCAGCCACGGGCCAGATCGCCCTCAGCCAGGCCTGGGCCGAAATGCTTGCCGGCGAAGGGCTGGTCGCCGCGCAGATGCTCGTCACGCTGGACGATCTGGAAGACCGCAGGCGCTATCTGAACGCAGCGGCGACACTCGACCGGTTATTGAGCCTTGGCGCAGTGCCGGTGATCAACGAGAATGATTCGGTCGCCACGGCCGAGATCCGCTTCGGCGACAACGACCGCCTCGCCGCCCGCGTTGCGCAAGCGGCTCGCGCGCAAGGGGTTCTGCTGTTGAGCGACGTCGACGGGCTGTACGACCGCAATCCCGACTTGCCGGACGCCGCGCACATCGCGCGGGTCGAGCGGATCGACGGCGCGATCGCGGCTATGGCGGACCGCGGCTCCTCGTCCGGCATGGGGTCCGGCGGCATGGCATCGAAGATCGAGGCGGCGCGGATCGCGACCGGTGCCGGCGTGGCGCTTGCGATCGCGTCAGGTCGGACCGCGCGGTCGCTCTCGGCCGAGGCGCGACACACGCTGTTCGTGCCCGAACGGCGGTCGCGCGCGCGCAAGGCCTGGCTGACCGGAAGGCTGACCGCGCGCGGCTCGATCCATGTCGATGCAGGCGCCGTCGAAGCGCTGGCCCAAGGGGCCAGCCTCCTCGCAGCCGGCGCGGTCAGGGTCGAAGGCAGCTTCGGACGCGGCGACGTCGTGACCATCCTGAGCGATGGGCACGCCGTCGCGCGCGGCCTCGCCGAATATGACTGCGCCGACGCCGCCCGCATCCTTCGTACGAAGAGCGATGCGCAGGCCGAAATCCTCGGCTATGCGCCGCGTTCGGCGCTCGTGCACCGTGACCATCTCGTGTTGATCTGACCCAATGCCTCTTCCCACTCTCGCCATCACCGGCGGCACCGGATTTGTCGGTGCGACGCTCGTCCGCCACGCCGCGATGCGCGGCCATCACGTCCGCGCGCTGACCCGTAAGCCGCAGGTCTCGGGCTCAAAGATCGAATGGGTCGACGGCGCGCTCGATCAGCCCGAATCGCTGGTCCGCCTCGCCGTCGGCGCCGACGTCGTGATCCATGTCGCCGGCGCGATCAACGCCCGCGACCGCGCCGGCTTCCAGGACCATAATGTCTTCGGGACGCTGAACATGGTCGAGGCCGCCAAGGCCGCGGGCGTGCGCCGTTTCATCCATGTCAGCTCGATGGCCGCGCGCGAGCCCGAGCTGTCGGACTATGGCTGGTCGAAGGCGCGGTCGGAGCAGGTGGTCGGCGCGAGCGGGCTCGACTGGACGATCGTGCGCCCGCCCGCCGTCTACGGCCCCGGCGACCGCGAGACGCTGGAACTGTTCAAAATGGCGAAGCGCGGGCTCGTCTTCCTGCCGCCTTCGGGCAAGATCTCGGTGATCGAGGTCAGCGACCTCAGCCGCTTCCTGCTGACGCTGATCGGCCATGACGAGACGGTCGGCGACACCTACGAGCCCGACGACGGGTATGAGCAGGGCTGGACCCACCGCCAGTTCGCCGAAGCGATCGGCACCGCGGTCGGGCGCAAGCGGCTGACGACGATCTCGGTCCCACGCGGATTGATGCGCGCCGGCGCACGGCTCGACCGGCTGGTACGCGGCCGCCGCGCCAAGCTGACGCTCGACCGCGCAAGCTATTTCAGCCACCCCGACTGGGTCGCCCACCGCCGCCCGCCCGCCGAACTGTGGCGACCGCACATCGAAACCAATGCCGGGCTCAAGGCCACCGCCGTCGCCTACCGCGCCGCCGGGTGGCTCTAGCTCAGCCGAACCGATCGATCCCGAAGGTCAGGATCGTCAGCACCATCCCGATCAGGAACGTCCGGTAGGCAAGCGCCAGATACCGGTATTTCTTGCGCCTGAGCACGGTGCCGTTCTGGTAGATGTCCCGCGCCATCGTGCGGTAGACATTCTCCTCTTCCTGCATGTGCTCGATCAGCGTGTCGATATACTCCTCCTGCCCCAGCTCGGTGAACGAGCCGAAGAACAGCAGGTTGAGCGGCGCGCCCGGTTTCGGCTTCACCGAGGGCAGCACCGCCATCACCGCCAACGCGGCAGAGGCCAGCGCAAAGCCGGCGAGCACAAGCATTTCCGGCTGGATCTCCCCCTTGCCCGTCTGGTTCAGGGTGATCGTGAACACGACGAAGGTCGCGCCCATCAGGATGCTGGCCTTGTGGTCCGCCATCGCCGAGAGCTGGACCTGGATCTGCTGGGTCGTGCGGATCAGGTGGATCGCGTCGGGCGCGTAGCGCTTGGGCTTGGCTTCGTAAGGCAAGATATCCCCCTTGTTCAGTCGCGACGCTGCCACCCTTCAGCCGCAATCCCTTGGCAAGCCGCGCCGAAGCGCATTAGGGGCCGCTCATGTCCAATCGTCAAGAAATCGAAACCACCGTCCATCGCCTGATCGAGCCGTTCAACAAGAAGGGCGTGGCGCTGACCGATTCCACCACCTTTGCCGGCGATCTCGAATGGGACAGCCTGACGGTGATGGACTTCGTCGCCGCGGTCGAGGACGAGTTCGACATCATCATCACGATGAACATGCAGGCGGAGATCGAGACCGTCGGCCAGCTCGTCGACGCGGTCGGCAAGCTCAGGGACTGAGCCGATGACGGACAGCCTCCAGACCGCCGACGCGCCGGTGATCGAGACGGTCGCCCCGGAACGCGACCTGATGTCCAAGTTCGACGGCCTGATCGCCGAACGCCAGGCGCTGCTCGACAGCGGCGTGCGCGATCCGTTCGCGATCGTGATGGAGCAGGTGCTCTCGCCCACCGAAGCGGTGATCCAGGGCCGCAAGACGATCCTGCTCGGCACCTACAATTATATGGGCATGACCTTCGACCCGGACGTCATCGCGGCGGGCAAGGAGGCGCTCGATACCTTCGGCTCCGGCACCAACGGCAGCCGGATGCTGAACGGCACCTTCCGCGACCATATGGAAGTCGAAGAGGCGCTGCGCGAATTCTACGGCACCAGCGGCGCGATCGTCTTCTCGACCGGCTATATGGCCAATCTGGGCATGATCTCCACGCTCGCCGGCAAGGGCGAATACATCATCCTGGACGCCGACAGCCACGCCTCGATCTATGACGGCTGCGCGATGGGCAATGCCGAGATCGTCCGCTTCCGCCACAACTCGATCGAGGATCTCGACAAACGGCTCGGCCGCCTGCCGCCGGAGCCGGGCAAGCTGGTCGTGCTGGAAGGCGTCTATTCGATGATGGGCGATATCGCGCCGCTGAAGGAGATGGTCGCGGTCGCGAAGAAACACGGCGCGATGGTGCTGGTCGACGAAGCCCATTCGATGGGCTTTTTCGGCCCCAACGGCCGCGGCGTCTACGAAGATCAGGGGCTCGAGGACCAGGTCGATTTCGTTGTCGGCACTTTCTCCAAATCGGTCGGCACGGTCGGCGGCTTCTGCGTGTCCAATCATCCGAAGTTCGAGGCGATCCGCCTCGCCTGCCGGCCGTACATCTTCACTGCCTCGCTGCCGCCGTCGGTGGTCGCGACCGCAGCCACCTCCATCCGCAAGCTCCGCCACGCCCACAACAAGCGCCAGCATCTCTGGGAAAATGCGCGGCGCGTGCACAACGGGCTGACCGAGCTCGGCTTCACGCTCGGCACGGAATCGCCGCAGTCCGCGATCGTCGCCGTGATCCTGCCGACGCAGGAACAGGCAGTCGGCATGTGGCAGGCGCTGCTGGAACAGGGCCTCTACGTCAACATGGCGCGGCCGCCCGCCACGCCCGCGGGCACCTACCTGCTGCGCTGCTCGCTCTGCGCCGAACACACTGCCGACCAGATCGAACGGGTCATCGACATGTTCGCACAGGCTGGCCGCGCCACAGCGGTAATTCCCTGACCAAGCTGGACAGAAGTCGTTAACCACGTCTTTGTAGAAGCGGGCGTGGGGATGGCTAGTCTTTCAGCTCATGAGGTCGAGCAGGGCTCGATCAGCGTGCGTCGCGGATTGGCGATCGCGCTCGCGTTGATGACGGCGATCGGCCTCATCGCGCTCACTGTCTTCGTCAGCAACTCAAGCAAGCAGCGCGACGAGGCACTCGCCGCCCAGCGGCACAGCTTCGAGGTCATCATTCTCGTTCGCACGCTGCAGAGCACGATGGCGGAAGCAGAGCTCAGCCTCGGCCGCTATGTCGTCAGCCTGAAACCCGAATTCGGGCGCCTCTACGTCGACGACTGGCGGCGCGCCGGCTTCGCGATCAACCGCTTGCGCGAAGTCACACGCGACAATCCGCAGCAGGCGCAACTCGCGACGAAGCTGCGCGCTTACTACGACCAGCGCGGACGGCTGCTGTCCAGCGCGGCGCTGCGCACGCGCTACGACCAGAAGATCAACGGTCTCGCGACATTCGACAAGGCCGGCAAGGTCGCGAACCGCAAAGAGCTGAACGACACGCTCGACCGGATCATCGAGATCGAAAACCGCGTGCTCGACACCCGTATCACGCACGCCAATGCTTCGCTGGCGCAATCGAACTGGGCATCGACGCTGTTGTGGGCCTTTGCGGTCGTGCTGGTGATCGGTGCGGCAGTGCTTGGCCTGAACGTGGTCCAGGCCGCCGCGGATCGTCGGGCAGAGCGGCGCGATGCCGACGAAGTCGCCCGCCGTGCCGAGGAACTGGAGGCAGCGGTCGCCGAGCGAACGGCGGAGTTGCGGCGTACCAACCAGGCGCTGCTCGCCGAGGCGGCCGAGCGCGAAGCGGCCGAGGCGCAGCTTCGCCAAGCGCAGAAGATGGACGCGGTCGGGCAGCTGACCGGCGGCATCGCGCACGACTTCAACAACATGCTGGCGGTGGTGATCGGCGGCCTCGAGCTGGCGAAGCGCCGGCTCAACGAAGGCAATGGCGAGGCGGGGCGCCATATCGAAAATGCGATGGAAGGCGCCAGCCGGGCAGCCGCGCTGACCCGCCGCCTGCTCGCCTTCGCGCGTGCCGAGCCGCTGCTGCCCGAGGCGATCTCGCCCGACACGCTGATCGCCGGCATGACGGACCTGCTCGACCGCACGCTGGGCGAGCGGATCACGGTCCGCACGCGCTTCGCTAGCGACGATTGGGCGATCTGGGTCGACAAGCACCAGCTCGAAAACGCGTTGCTCAATCTCGCCGTGAATGCGCGCGATGCGATGGACGGCGAAGGGACGCTGACCTTCGGCACCGCCACGCGGATTGTCGGCGAAGGCGAGCTCGGCGATACGCGCGCCGGCGAATATGTCGCGATCTCGGTCGCCGATACCGGCTGCGGCATGGACCAGCGCGTGCTCGACCGCGTGTTCGAGCCCTTTTTCACGACCAAGCCCATCGGCAAGGGTACCGGTCTCGGTCTCAGCCAGATTTTCGGTTTCGTGCGGCAATCGCAGGGCGAGATCGTGATTGCCTCACAGCCCGGCGTCGGCACGACCGTGACGCTGCTGCTGCCGCGCTTCAGCGGAGCGCAGCGGGTGGCTCCGGCCGAGCTGCAGCCGTCGCGCCTTGTTGCCCGGCAGAAGCCGGACGACCGCGCGACGATCCTGGTTGTTGAAGACGATGTGCGGGTGCTGAACGCCACCGTCGAGGCGCTGGCGGAGCTCGGCCACAATCCGATCCCCTGCCCTTCGCCCAATCAGGCCGAAGCCTTGATCGACGCCCATCCCGATGTGCGGCTGATCCTGACCGACGTGATCATGCCCGGCACGACCGGGCCGGAGCTGATCGCCTCGCTTCGCCCGGATTATCCCCATCTCGGCGTGCTGTTCGTGACCGGTTACGCCGGCGAGATCGAGGGGGCGACGGCATTCGCGGGGCACGACGTGCTGCGCAAGCCATTCACGATCGGAGCGCTGTCGGGCGCCGTCCAGGCGGCGCTCGCCCGGACTAGCGGACCGCCCCCCTTCGAAGCAGCCGCGGCAGCAGAATGAGCGCGCCGAGCAGCGGATGCCGCCGCTGCCACGGCTTGACGACGATCCCGGCGCTGGCGTGCCGGTTGATCTTCCAGGCGAGATAATCGACGCCGCCGGCAAAGGTCAGGCTGGCCTTCGCGAGACGAAGGAGCGTCAGACGTTTGCCGCGGCGTTGATGATGACGCCATGCGCGTCTGAATACTTCCGTCCCCGCTTCATCAAGGCCAATGTCGCGCGGAAACCCCGCCGCAAACGCTATTGCTCGATACCGTTCCGGGCTTTGATCCACGATGGAATCCGGCCGATCCGATCGCTCTGCGCGCAGCTCGGCCCCATAGGTCAATCGAAACCCTTGCCGCCAGATTTCTAGAACGTCCCGGGCAGCATCGTCACTCAGCGTGGGCCGCACAAGTTCGAGAAGTGTCCCAGGCGCGCGGGAGATTGCATTCAGTGCAAGCGTGGCAGCGTTCTCATCGGCAGACCAAACTTGGCGCACCGGCTGGGCAAAGCGAGCCCATACCGAGGGGCTCCTTGCGCTTACACTACACTCTCGAAGAAAATGATCCTCGCTCAGCACTGCATATTTGGCGGCGACGCCGTTCCGCTCGAACGGGAAAACGTTGGGCGGGATCAGCCGATTGGCCCAGGCGAGCCAGCGCTTTCCGTATGCCTCGCGATAATCGCGCACGATCAGGTAGAAATCGAGCATCTGCCCGTCGATCTCGCCGGTCCGGAGGCACGATCCGTAGAAGAGCACCGCGCGCGCGCCGGGATACAGGGCCGCGATCGCCGCCGCCGCATCCGAAACGCGCGGATCGACCGGCTGCGCCAGCTCGTCCGCGATGAGGTGCTTGAGATCGGGTCTATTCATTCCCGTTCGTTTCGAGCGAAGTCGAGAAACGATCAAGCTCCGAGCGGCCGCTTCTCGACTCCGCTCGAAGCGAACGGACACCTGCTCGGATCAGGCCGCCAGCTTCAGGAACGGAACGGGCGGCGTGGTGCGCAGCACGATCGGCTTGCCGGCGCTGGCCTCGAACAGCTCGCCGTCGAGGATCACGTTCGACCGCTCGCCGGCGATCTCGATCTCGTCGCCCTGCTCGATATGCACGCCCTGCAGCCGGTTGCGGCCCAGCCGGCCGCGGATGCTCGCCAGCACCGCGCGGAACAGCGTGGCAGGACCCTGCTCCACTGCCATCAGCTTCAGGCGGCCGGTGTCGCCTTCCGCTTTGCTGCCGAGCAGCAGCCGCTCCAGCGTCGTCACGATCAGCAGCGTGAAGCGTCCTGAAAACTGCCCGCCCCGGTTCAGCGAGACGCTCACCGGCGCCGGCCGCGGCGGCAGGAAGGCGGCGCGAATGCCGAGCACCACCGACATGATCACGGCAAGCGCGGTCAGCACATGGCTGATGCCGTTGGGCAGCCCGAGCGGATAGATTTTGGTGCGGCAGAACAGGATCGAATCGGCAAGGCCCGCCCCGCCCAGGAACATGCCGAGCACCGGCCGGCTGTCGACGCCGTGGGACAGCGCGATCAGCTCGCGCTGCACGATGTGCGGGGCCAGGTCCGACTGGGCGAGCTCGACGATCCGCTCCAGCGCCTGCAGCGGGTCGCCCTGGGCGCCGAGATCGAGCGCGATCAGGTTCGTCTTGCCGTTCGGTAGCACCGCGACCGGCGGCGGCGTCTCGCCGAAATAGCGGCCGCCGTGCAGCTCCGTCAGCGCCGCCTGCACCGATCCGTCGCCGCCATTGATGATCAGCACCTTCGGACTCACCCGTGCGATCGTGCGCATCGCGTCCGGAATCTGGCCGATTTCCTCGACCTCATAATGAAAGATGTCGGGGTTGCGCGCGCAATAGGCTCGGACGCGCGGCAGAAGCGCCCGGTTGCCGGTCGACCGCGGATTGGAAAGAAGGGCGACGCAGGCCATCGAGTCTTTCCTCACCCCTCCCGGATCGGGCCGATCGACAGCCCTTTGCGATATTGCAGCGTGACATCGACCGGCCGGACGCTTTGGCCGACGCGGATCACCACGTCGTTGAAGCTGGGCTTCAGATGGAACAGCGAAATGTCGGGATTGCGCGAAAATCCGCCGCCGTCGGACCAGCCGGACTTCCCGTTGCCGTCCAGATCGTGCCGGACCGCGACGGCATAGGAGCCGGGCGCGGGCAGCGCGACGCACACGTCCATGCGGCCCGATTTCGAAACCGGAACGTCGATCCGGCGCAGTTTCTTGCCCTTGGCGAGGAAATCGGCGGGATTGGAGCCGTAGATCTGCACGCGCAGCGTACCCTGATGCTCCTTGAAGCCGCTGACGCGCACCAGCACGGCGGTATCGCCGCGCGTGCACGCCGCGGTGTCGCCATACATTGCCGCTGCCGGGGCGCTCCACGCCGCCGCGGCCAGAACGGCGAGACAAGCAACCGAAACTTTCTTCATGACCATCTCTGCAACCGCGGCTATAGCGGACGCGCCGCACCGCACCTTTGCTCTGGGAATTGGTGAAGCTTTGCGGCCAAAACATGGTCGCAGGGCGTCTAGAATTCGAAGATGTTGACTGCCGTAGACCGATATCTTGCCCGGCTGATCGCCGTTCCTCTGTTCGCCACGCTTGTCATCGCGGCGATGCTGCTCGTGCTCGACAAGATGCTGCGGCTGTTCGATTTCGTGGCGGAGGAAGGCGGACCGGTCAGCGTCGTCTGGCGGATGCTGGCCAACCTGCTGCCCGAATATCTGTCCTTGGGCATCCCGATCGGGCTGATGCTGGGCATCCTGCTTGCTTTCCGCCGCCTCGCGACATCGTCGGAGCTCGACGTGTTGCGCGCGGTGGGCCTCAGCTACGGCCGGCTGCTCCGCGTGCCGTTTCTCTACACGATCGCGCTCGCGCTGCTGAATCTGGCGATCGTCGGCTTCATCCAGCCCAAGGCGCGCTACGCCTATGAAGGGCTGCAGTTCGAGCTCCGCTCGGGTGCGCTCGGCGCCTCGATCAAGGTCGGCGAGTTCACCAGCCTCGGCCAGCAGATGACGGTGCGGATCGAGGAAAGCCACAAGTCGGGCGCCGATCTGTCGGGCATTTTCGTGCGCGCCGAAAACCGCGAGGGGCGGAGCCTTGCCGTGACCGCGGAAAAAGGCAGCTTCCTGCGCACCGACGATCCCAACGTCATCATCTTTCGCCTGAAGAACGGCACGCTCGTCCATGACGAGCCGGGCTTCAAGGTGCCCCGCGTGCTGAGCTTCACGTCGCACGACCTGCCGATCGACCTGCCCAAGATCGAACGTTTCCGCGGTCGCGGCGGCAAGGAGCGCGAACTGACGATCCCGGAGCTGGTCCGGATCGGCAACAACGACAAGCTGCCGCTGCCGCAGCGCAACGAAAGCCGCGCGAACTTCCATTTCCGCGTCGTCGAAGTCGCGATGATGTTCCTGCTGCCGCTGCTGGCGGTCGCGCTCGCCGTGCCGCCGAAGCGGTCGACCTCGGCCCTCGGCGTGTTCCTGTCGATCGTGATGGTCGTCACCTATCACAAGGTGAACGAATATGCGCAGGGCATGGGCGCGCTCGGCCGGATCGATCCGCTGATCGCGCTGTGGGTGCCGTTCGTGATCTTCGCGGCGCTGATCTGGTGGCTGTTCTACCAGCTCGCATTCGTCCCGGGGGGCCAGCCGATCGGCGGGCTGGAGCGCGTGTTCGCAAAGGCCGGCGCCGCCGTTCGCCGCTGGCTCCGCATCCGCCGGCGCCGGCCCGAGGCGATCGCCTAGTCTATGCAGCTTCAATTCTTCCCGTCGCGCACGGTCACACTCTACACCGCGCGGATGTTCCTGGTGCGCTCCTTCGCGGTGCTCGCCGGGCTGGTGCTGATCCTGACCACGCTCGACCTCCTCGGCGAATCGGACAAGATCTTCGCCTATCCCGGCAATGGCGAGGCGCAGCTCTGGACCTATGTCGGTCTGCGCGTGCCGCAGATCATCTCGACCTTCCTGAAATTCTCGGTGCTGCTCGGCACGCTGATCACGCTGGCGACGCTGAACCAGAACAGCGAAGTCATTTCGATGAAGGCGTCGGGCCTGTCCGCGCATCAGATCCTCGCGCCGCTGATGGTCGCAGGCGTGCTGGTCGCGGCGCTGTCGTTCACGTTCAACGAACGCGTGGTCGCCCGCTCCACCGCAACCCTGTCTGCTTGGCAGAAGGCCGATTACGGGCCGATCCCGAAGGACAGCGCCGTCCAGTCGAACCTCTGGGTCCGAAACGGCGAGGATCTGATCCGCGCCGCCCGCGCGATCGGCCGCGGACCCGACACACGACTTGAAGGCGTTTCGATCTACGATCGCACCGGCAACAGGCTGACCCAGGTGATCGAGGCAAAGGAAGGCCGCTATGTCGACGGCGTATGGCGGTTCACCGGCGCGACCCGCTTCGACGTCGCGACCGGCACCGAGGCGCAGCTCGGCACCATCTCGATGGCGCGCGGGGTCAGTCCCGACCGCTTCACGCTCGCCAATGTCGATCCCGACGGCCTTTCCTTCTTTCAGCTCCGCCAGGCGATCGCCGACCTGAAAGCAGCCGGCCGTCCAACCAAAGCGCTCGAGGCGAGCCTCTGGCACAAGATCTCAGGCCCGCTTTCCGCCGTCCTGATGCCGCTGCTGGGCGCCGTCGCCGGCTTCGGCCTCGCCCGCTCGGGCAAGCTCTTCGTTCGGTTGGTGGTTGGGATGGGGTTGGGGTTTACTTATTTCGTGGCGGATAATTTCGCGTTGGCGATGGGGAATTTGGGGGCTTATCCGCCGGTGCTGGCCGCGTGGGCGCCGTTCCTTTTGTTCCTGCTGATCGGCGAGACGGTGCTGGTGCGGACCGAGGAGTGACGGCGGGCCCGGTCAGCCAGCGCGACGTCGCCCGCGGCGCCGGCCTGGCCGCGCTGGCAAGGCTCGGCGCGCTGATCGAAGTCGTCGCGCAGCCGGCCTATACCTGGCTGTTCGGCATCGCGACCTACGGCATCTACACGGTGTTGTGGGCGGTGGTGAACATCGTCGAGAACATCATCGACCTGTCGATGACGCAGGCGCTGCAGCGGATCGTCCCGACCGAGCGCGAGGAAGACGCCCACGCCGCCGTCCGCTTCGCGCTCCTGGTCTCGGTCCTCCCCGCAGCAGCGCTGGCGCTTGCCGCCACGATTTTCGCCGAGCCGATCGCGAGCCTGTTCTCCGCCGCCCCGCGCGACCGCGCCCAGCTGCCGACCGCGATCGCGATCTTCGCCTGGGCGCTCCCCTTATGGACCTTCGTCGAGGTCGCGACCTCCGCCGCCCGCGCCCGCCGCGCCTTCGGGCCCGAAATCCGGCTGCGCATCTTCTGGGAACAAGTCGCGCGGCTGATCTTCGCGGTCGGCTTCTTCGCGGCCGGCGTGCAGAGCCTCGGCCTGCTGCTCGCCCATCTCGCCTCCTTGTTCCTGACCGCCCTGCTCGCCGCCCGCCTGCTCGGCCGCTATTACGACCCGAAGCTGCTGCTGAGCGCCCCCGCCTCGCCAAGGCTGAGGCGCGAGCTGCTGAAGACGGGCCTCGCCCTGCTGCCTTCCGCGATCAGCCGGCGTCTGTTCAACGACCTGCCCGCGGTGCTGCTGAACCTGTCGCTGCCCGGCGCGCGCGGCGCCACCGCCGCCGGCCTGTTCGGCATCGCGCGCAAGGTCTCGACCGTGCCGCTGATCGTGCGCCAGGCGTTCCAGTACGTCCTCGCCCCGCTCTCCGCCGCGCAGGCCGCGCACGACCGCGCCGGC
>NZ_DASTXI010000198.1:0-22760 GCF_035758555.1 Sphingomonas sp.
TCGCCGGCTTGGTAACGCAGGATCAAAGGTGTGGGCCGAACCTGCCCTGCCGCATGGCATTCCTCCAGGAACGCAGCGTGCATATCGGGAAAGCGCCGAGCCGAGCCGAGCCGCTCCGCCCACCGGTTCGCGATCGCGGCAAGCGGCGGATACAGCTGCCCGCGAAGCTCAGCGACCGGCCGCGGCAGGAGATAGGAGAAATACCGATACTCACCCGATCCGAACCCGTGCCGCGCCATATGAACATGGCTGCGAAACAGGCTCTCGTCAGCCCACCATTTCCGCGCTTCGGCACAGATTTCGGGGGAAAGCAGGCCCGGCAGAATCGCGCAGCCCTGCGCGTTCAGTCCAGTTTCCAGACAGGGTACGCTGATGTCCATTGCTGACCAGTAGATGCCTCGCCGCAATTGAACGTCCCGTGTCTTGCCTTCAAACCGGCTTGGCCTCCGATAGGGGCAAAAGGAGGAGCGGCGCCTCGGCCTCGGCCCGGGCTTCTTCGAGCCACGCGCGGCCGCTGATTCCCTGGCGTTCCAGCTCTTCGAGTGTGAGCGCCGATCCAACCGCAGCGGCTTCCCGCGCTCGGGTGCCCGCAACGCTGTCCCGAAGCGCCTTGGCCCTTGCATCGAGCGCATCGGACCAGTCCTGCGTGCCGACAGGGACGGCAGTCCGCAAAGTGCCCGCAACGGCTGCCTGTGCGAGGCCCAGCCGGTCTCCGGCACGCATCAGCGTCAGTGCGCCTTCCTCGGCCGCCTTGCGCGCGACCGCATCCTCGCCGCTGGCGAGTCTCGCCTGCACTCGTGCCGACGAGGCGAAGGCGAGCGCTTCCAGAAACGGCTCGGCCGCAATCGGATCGGGATTGTCGCCCAGCAGCTCCAGCGCGCGCCGTTCGAACTGGTTGGAGACGAAAATCGCTTCCTCGGCAACCAGCCGCCATTGCGGGAGCGGATCGCTGAGCAGCCAGGCTTCGTCGAGCATCTGCGCTGCAGTGCGCAGCCGGGTGAAATCCTCGGCGATCCGGTCGCGCCTCAGGAACGCGACGCCGCGCGCGATCGCGTCGAGACGATCGCCCAGCGCGTCGACCTTGGCTTCCACCCTGCCGATTTTCGCCGCAAGCACGGCAAAGCCGGCCACCGACACGCCGATCCCGGCGGCGGACACCGCCAGATTGGCGATCTGCAGGTTCTGGACGACGTTGACGGCCGCCTTGATCTGCTCGTTCTGTACATAGCTGACCGTGTGGCCGGCCAGGTCGACGGCCGTGCCGAAGCCCGGAATGCCCTCAGTCAGGGCCTTGCCGGCAAGCCTGGTCAGCCCGGATGTCTCCTGCAGATGCCCGACGATTCGCCCGTTTGCGACCGAGCGGATGATCGATCCATAAACCTTGTACTCGCCGGTTCCGACGCCGGAAAGGAGCCGGGCAGGGACTTCGCGCAGCAAGAGAGAGGCGATCACCAGAGCCTCCGGGCATGGTCTGCCGCTTCTGTGTAGCGCGTGGCGAGCTGGTCGAGGATCGACGGGTGTTTCGGCGTGCCGCGGATCAGCATCAGGCCGACGTGATCGGCCACCTTCCGCCACAGCCTGGCCTCGGTCTTGTCCCAGAGCCGGGCCGAGTTGATCAGGCCGGTGGAGACGGCCACGGCGGCAGCGGTTCCGCCGACCACGACGACAGGCCAGGAAATAATGGTGGTGGCGAACAGGCCAGTGCCGAGAAGACCGCCGGTCGTCGTTACGGCCATCGCGGGAATCGCGGCGGCGATCGCCGCGCCACCGACGATCGGGGCGACACCGCTCGCCACGTCCTGCCAGCCTTCGAAGCTGTCGACCGCCCCGGCCAAGACGCCTGCATCGCGGCTCCAGATCGCCTGGTGATCGACGATTTCCGCAAGCGCGCTGTTCGCCTCCTGCACCAGCCGCGCCGCGATGGGTTCGGCGACATCGATCACCTTCGGCTCGACCTCACGGCGGATGTATGATCCTTGCCCGATTAACCCGTCTTTCCAGGTGGCGCCCTTCAGCGTGTCGGCAAAGCCCGCGGTCAGATCGGCTGCGGCCTGGTTGAGCACGCGCGCGGCGATCAGAACCTGCTCATCACGCCAATCGTCCAGTTCGCGGCGCGCGAGGAAGCCGTTCAGATTGAGCATCTTTCCCCCTTGGGCGGCAGATCAGCACGCGGGGCGACGCCCGCGCAAGCTCTGGGCATTGCGCTAGATAGCTCCGTCAGGAGCGCCGTCCCCCGAATTTCCGCTGGGTTTTGCCGTAGCGCATCTTGCGGGTGCCCGGCTTGCCTTCGTTGCTGCGGCCCATGATCGGCGCCTTGTGCTCGTCGGCGGGCAGGCCGAGTTCCTGTTGCTCGAGCTGGCGGATGTCGTCGCGGATGCGGGCGGCTTCCTCGAACTCCAGGTTCGCGGCGGCGTCGCGCATCTTCTTTTCGAGGTCCTCGATATAGGCGCGCAGATTGTGGCCGACCATGTGCGGGCGGTCTTCGTCTATCTCGACAGTCACCTGGTCCTTCGACGCGACGTGCTGGATGATGTCGCCGATGTTGCGCTTGATCGTGGTCGGCGTGATGCCGTGCGCCTCGTTATAGGCGCGCTGCTTCTCGCGCCGGCGCTCGGTCTCGCGCATCGCGCGCTCCATCGAGCCGGTGATGGTATCGGCATAGAGGATCACGCGCCCCTCGACGTTGCGGGCGGCGCGGCCGATCGTCTGGATGAGCGAGGTTTCGGAGCGCAGGAACCCTTCCTTGTCGGCGTCGAGGATCGCGACCAGCCCGCATTCGGGAATGTCGAGCCCTTCGCGCAGCAGGTTGATGCCGACCAGCACGTCGTAGACGCCGAGCCTGAGGTCGCGGATCAGCTCGATACGCTCCAGCGTCTCGACGTCGGAATGCATGTAGCGGACCTTCAGGCCCGCTTCGTGCAGATACTCGGTCAGATCCTCCGCCATCCGCTTGGTGAGGGTGGTGACGAGCGTGCGGTAGCCGTTCTTGGCGGTGATCCGGCATTCGTTGACGAGATCGTCGACCTGGTCCTCGATCGGCCGCACTTCGACCGGCGGATCGATCAGGCCGGTGGGGCGGATCACCTGTTCGGAGAAGACGCCGCCAGTCTGCTCCATTTCCCAGCCGCCCGGCGTCGCGGACACATAGACGGTCTGCGGGCGCATCGCGTCCCATTCGTTGAAGCGCAGAGGGCGGTTGTCGATCGCAGAGGGCAGGCGGAAGCCATATTCCGCAAGCGTCAGCTTGCGACGGTGGTCGCCGCGGCTCATGCCGTTCACCTGCCCGATCGTGACGTGGCTTTCGTCGACGAACAGCAGCGCGTTTTCGGGCAGATACTCGAACAGCGTCGGCGGCGGCTCGCCAGGCAGGCGGCCGGTCAGGAAGCGGCTGTAATTCTCGATGCCGGCGCAGGAGCCGGTCGCCGCGATCATCTCCAGGTCGAAATTGGTCCGCTGCTCCAGCCGCTGCGCTTCCAGCAGCCGGCCTTCCGCGACCAGCTCCTTCAGCCGCTCGGCCAGTTCGTGACGGATCGCCTCGGTCGCCTGCTTCAGCGTCGGACCGGGCGTCACATAGTGGCTGTTCGCATAGACGCGGACATAGTCGAGGCTGGCAGCCTTCTTGCCGGTCAGCGGATCGAACTCGACGATCTCCTCGATCTCATCGCCGAAAAAACTGACGCGCCAGGCGCTGTCCTCATAGTGCGACGGGAAAATCTCCAGATTGTCGCCGCGCACGCGGAAATTGCCGCGCGCGAATGCTGCGTCGTTGCGCTTGTATTGAAGCGCGACGAGCTTCCTCACGATCTCCGACTGGTCGACCGCCTGGCCCTTCTTCAGGTCGAAGATCATCGCCGAATAGGTCTCGACCGAGCCGATGCCGTACAGGCACGATACCGAGGCGACGATCAGCACGTCGTCGCGCTCCAGCAGCGCCCGGGTGGCCGAATGGCGCATCCGGTCGATCGCCTCGTTCACCGAGCTTTCCTTCTCGATGTAGGTGTCGGACCGGGGGACGTAGGCTTCGGGCTGGTAATAGTCGTAATAGCTGACGAAATACTCGACCGCATTGTCGGGGAAGAAGCTCTTGAACTCGCCGTAAAGCTGCGCGGCGAGGATCTTGTTGGGCGCCAGCACCAGCGCGGGACGCTGCAGCGTCTCGACGACCTTCGCCATCGTGAAGGTCTTGCCGGAGCCGGTGACGCCCAGCAGCACCTGGTCGCGCTCGCCCGCCTGCGCCTGCTCGACCAGCTCGGCGATCGCGCCCGGCTGGTCGCCCGCCGGCGCATAGTCCGAGACCAATTTGAAGCGCTTGCCGCCTTCGGACGTTTCCGGGCGGCTGGGCTTGTGCGGAACGAAGGTGTCGCCCGTCTCCGGCTCGGCGAGCGTGGTGCGGATTTGAATCGCCATGGCTTCGCGATATGGTCGCGCGGCGCCGCCATCGCAACGACAGGCGGGACAAGGGGGATTAGCGTCATGAGGATGACGATCGCGTTCGCGCTACTGGCGCTCGCCGCGTGCAACAAGGAACCGGAGCTGAAGCTGAAGGACGCGACGCCCGAGGAAGTGGCGGCCAAGGCCAAGGCGGCGGGCGCGAGCGAGATGCGGCCGGAGCCGGGCCAGTGGAAAGTCGTGACGACGATGAAGCTGCTGGACGTGCAGGGCGTGCCGGAGGCCGCGGCCGCGCAGATGAAGGGTGCGCTGGGCCGCACAGCGACCAACCTGCAATGCCTGACGCCGGAGGACGTGCAGAAGCCGAACATGTTTGCCGGCCGCGACAACAGCCGCTGCAAATATGACGAGTTCAACATGAAGGGCGGCAAGATCAACGCGACCATGCACTGTCCCGGCCAGTCGGGCGGGGAGATGGCGATGACGCTGGACGGCGCCTATGCCCCGACATCCTACAATGTGCTGGCGACGATGGACATGCAGATGCCGAACGCCGGCCAGTCGATGAAGATGACGATGCAGGCGAACGGCACCCGGGTCGGCGAATGCCCCGCCGCGCCGGCGAAGGCAGGCTAGCGGGGTCTAGGCGGGCGGCAGCGCCCGCGCCGCGATCTGTTCGAACGTCGGCGTGATCGCTTCCAGCCGGTCTTCGCGCGTGTTGCCGAGGCGGACGAGCACGACCGAATGGCCGCCCCCGGCGCCGGTGAAGACGAACTGGCCCAGATGGCCGCGCATCGAGACCAGGCCGTTCGGCGACAGCCAGACATGGCCGCCATAGCGCGGGTTGGTCGGCGCCGGGGTCTTCAGGAAAGCGAGCCATTCGGGCGCGACCAGCTGCGTTCCGTCCGGCCCCTTGCCGTCGACCAGCAGCCGCCCCATCCGGCCCCAATCGTCGAGGCTCATATGGATCAGCGAACCGCCGATCTGCGTGCCGGCGCCGTCGAACTCAAGGAAGGCTGACGTAACGCCGGCCGGGCGGAACAGCCGTGCCTCGGCGAAGTCGCGATAGGCGCGGGCCCGCACATGTGGATCGCGGCTGTCGGTCAGCGCGCGCGTGACGATCTCGGCCAGGATGATGCTGGTCAGCGAATCATAGTTGAAGTGCGTGCCGGGCCGGAACGCCAGCGGCCGCGCGATCGCCCGCGTCGCCATGTCGCCGGTGCCGGACACGAACAGCACCTGGTTGGTGTCGCTGTTCTCGATCGGCTGCCCGACCTCGATGTGCCTGAGGCCGGATGACATGTGCAGCAGCTGCCGCAGCGTGATGTTGCGGCGCGCGTCGTTCCGCCACTCGGCGACCGGCGCCGGCGCATCGAGCTGCAGCTTGCCGTCCGCGACCAGCTCGCCGACCAGCAAGGCGGTCACGCTCTTCGCCATCGACCAGCTGATAAACCGGTTCGAGTCGGAATAACCGGCCGCGTAGCGTTTCGCGACCGGCCGGCCGTCGACCAGCAGCAGCACCGCGCGCGTGTCGCCCTGGTCCGCTGCGAACAGCGGGGCGATCGGATCTGGCGGCGCGGCAGAGCCGGGGACGGCGAGTGCCAGGGTGGAGGCGAGAAGGACCAGTCTCATGCCCCGCAGAATGCGTCCGTCGCCCCTGCCCGTCCACACCCGTCATTCCGGCGAATGCCGGAATCCACCTTTCCGCATCTTCATGCTCTTTGTGTCTTCGTGCGAACCAGAATCTCGCACGAAGACACGAAGGATACGAAGAAGATGGATTCCGGCTTTCGCCGGAATGACGAAGCAGTTTTCCTGCGCTACGTCCTTCCTATGTCGACGAAGCGCGTTGCCTTCTGGTCATCCGCAGCCGTTCTTGCCGCTCTTTTCATCGCTGCCGCGCTCTATGCCCAGAGCATGCGGCCGCAACTGGAGCTCGGCACCGGCTATGCCGCCCGCGTGGCGTGCGCGTGCCGATATATCGGCAATCGGCCGCTCGCCCAATGCTACAAGGATTTCGAACCCGGCATGGAGATGATCCGCCTCTCCGAAAATCCGGCGGACAAGACCGTCACCGCCAGCGTTCCCCTCCTCGCCCGACGCACCGCCCGCTTCGACCCGCTGCTCGGCTGCCAGCCGGAACCGTTCCGGGGGCGGGAATATCGGATCAAGCGGTGAACTGGACGACCTGGACGATACGGGCGAGGTGAACGACTTTCACATGGATTCGAGAACATTTTCCCTTCCCGCCGAACGCGCACGATCCGCTCTTCACGATGCCAAAGAGCCCTGCCGAGCATGGACTCGGCCAAGGTCGAACCTAATCGAGCGCAGGCGGTGTAGGACAGCGCAATCTGTTCGAATGGCTGGAATGGGTGGTTCGCGGACCAATCACCTCTCCCTATAGGAGAGGGGCCGCTTAGGGTCGGTAGCCGATATTCTCCGATCACTTATGCGGCGGCGGCGATCTCCGCCGCTTCCGTTTCCTCGATCCAGCCGCCGCCGAGAACGCGGTCGTCGGCGTAGAGGACGGCGGCCTGGCCGGGGCTGACGCCGTATTCGCCTTGGGGGAAGGTCAAGCGGCCACCGTCCAGTGCGGCGGGGACGGGCTTGGCGAGGGAGCGGACCTTGGCGGTGATCGGGCCATCATAGCCGCCGCCGATCCAGTTGATGTCGGACAGGCGGGCGGCGCCGACCGCGAGCGCGCGCTTCGGGCCGACGATCACGCGCTGTCCGGCAGCATCGAGGCGGACGACGTAAAGCGGCTCCGGCTGGCCGCCGAGCTCCAGCCCTTTGCGCTGACCGACAGTGAAGTGGATCAGGCCCTTGTGCCGGCCGAGCACGCGGCCGGTCAGGTCGACGATCTCACCCTCGGTTTCCGCTTCGGGGCGCAGCTTTTTCACCAGCCGCGCATAGTCGCCATCGGGAACGAAGCAGATATCCTGGCTGTCGGGCTTGGCCGCAACGCCCAGGCCCAGATCGGCCGCGATCGCGCGCACTTCGGGCTTGGGCATGCCGCCCAAGGGAAAGCGCAGGAAATCGAGCTGCTCGCCAGTGGTCGCGAACAGGAAATAGCTCTGGTCGCGCGCGGGATCGGCGGCGCGGTGCAGCTCCGGCCCCTCCGGCCCTTCGACGCGGCGGACATAATGACCGGTGGCCAGCGCGTCGGCGCCGAGGTCCTTCGCCAGCGCGAACAGATCAGTGAACTTCACGCCCATGTTGCAGCGCACGCACGGGATCGGCGTGCGGCCGGCCAGATACTCGTCGGCGAATTGGTCGATGACGCTCTCGCGGAAGCGGCTTTCGTGATCGAACACATAGTGCGCGATGCCGAGCCGGTCGCAGACGGCGCGGGCGTCGCGGATGTCCTGGCCCGCACAGCAGCTGCCGGTGCGGCCCACAGCGGCGCCGTGATCGTAGAGCTGGAGCGTGACGCCGATCGTCTCCGCCCCCGACCGGGCGGCGAGCGCGGCCGCGACCGACGAGTCGACGCCGCCCGACATGGCGACAACGATCCGCTTGCCCCGAAGATCGGGCCCGAGCTGGAAATCGGCCTGCATCGCGCGGCCATATAGGGGCGGCGGGCCGCCGCGTCACGGGCGGCAAGGTCTTGCCCCCGTGTGGCAAAAATACCGCACCCGCCTTTACCGCCGGTTCAACACCTTGCCGCTAGACAGGGCACAAGACATCCCGGGGGAAAGCTTTGTACCACGATCGACATCTGGCGGACTGGATGCCCAGCGCTCAGCCGGCACGCCCCAATTTCGCGACGCTGGTTGCGGTTGCGGTGGCCCGTCAGGCGGCAAGCCCGACCGCCCAGGTGATCGCCGGGGCTGAAGCCGGACCGATTTCTGCCGTATCTCTGGTCGAGCTGTTCGGGGAGCGCCGCCGCAAGGGCGGAGTCGCCGGGGCCAGCTTCAACAGCGGCGTGGCAGCACTGCTAACGCCGGAGAAGGGAACATGAGGCGGATGTTTACCGATCGGGTTCAGGGTTTCTGAACCAGGATTCGATAACACCGGGTGTCGCGTATCGAGGCTCCCCACAAGAGCCGTTGTTGCTTGAGGAAAGAATGATCGAAAACCAGAAAATCCGCCCCGCCCAGGTGATCGGCCCGCTCGGCGAGCTGCTGACGCTGGACACGCTGCCGCCGCCGAACACCAGCCGTTGGGTGGTGCGCCGCAAGGCGGAAGTGGTGGCCGCGGTCAACGGCGGATTGCTGACCGTCGACGAGGTGTGCGAGCGCTACAACCTGACGGTGGAGGAATTCGCCGCCTGGCAGCGCGCGGTCGATCGTTCGGGCATGCCAGGCCTGCGGGTCACGCGCATCCAGCACTACAAGTCGCTGTACGAGCGCCAGCAGAAATACTGACGGGCGCACCCACGCGATCCCCGCGAACGCGGAGACCCATCAAACAGCCCCGCCCTCACCGGCGGGGCTTTTTGCTTGTCGACTCAGAGAGCCGGTGATAGAGGGCGCGCAACGGCGCAGGCCCTGTCTGCGACGAACCATTAGCTATTGTCGGCGTTTTTCGGGCTGATGCATCGCCCCAGACGCTGTTTGAAGAGAAACGGAGACTGACGGCCTTATGCAAATTCTCGTCCGCGACAACAATGTCGACCAGGCGCTGCGCGCGCTCAAGAAGAAGCTGCAGCGCGAGGGCGTCTACCGCGAGATGAAGCTGCGCCGTCATTACGAGAAGCCGTCGGAAAAGCGCGCCCGCGAGCGCGCCGCCGCGATCCGTCGCGCGCGCAAGCTCGAGCGCAAGCGCGCCGAGCGCGACGGGGTGAAATAAAACGCCTCGTCACCCCGGACTTGATCCGGGGTCCAGCTGCCTTGGCTGCCTTGAAGAAGGTGGATTCCCGCTTTCGCGGGAATGACATATGAGGGTGGCCCGAACTCGCAGAGGAACCCGTCCATGTCCGTGACCGCCGTGCCGATCCAGCCGACTTCGCGCCGCGTGCTCGGCATGTTGTGGGCGGGGCTTGTCGTGGTGATCGCCGCCGCGATCGCGCTTGCCTGGTTCGGCACCTCCGCCGCGGTCGCGCAGACCGGCACCAACGAGCAGTTCCTTGCGTGGAACGCGCGCCAGCCGGGCGTTCAGACGACCGAATCGGGCCTGCAGTACAAGGTGCTGAAGGAAGGCGAAGGCGCGCATCCGACCGACGCCGATGTGGCGCTGATCAAGTATAAGGGCAGCTTGCGCGACGGCACCGTGTTCGACCAGAACGACCGCGCGCCGCTGCCGGTCGCGCAGGTCGTGCCCGGCTTTTCAGAAGGCCTGAAGCTGATGCAGAAGGGCGGCAAATACCGCCTCTGGATCAAGCCCGAGCTCGGCTATGGCGACCGCGACACCGGCGGCGCGATCCCGCCGAACTCGGTCCTGGTCTTCGACGTCGACCTGCTCGAGTTCATCCCGATGGCGGTGCTGCAGCAGATGCAGATGCAGCAGATGATGGGCGGCCAGGGCGGAGCGCCGGGAGCGCCGGGCGGGCGCTAGTACCACCACGTCGACGCAAAAGCCCGCTCGTCCCGAACGTAGTCGAGGGGCGATCGTGCCGAATCGGAGACGCGCCCCTCGACTCCACTCGGGACGAGCGAACCAAGTGGCTATCCTGCCCCCGCCCCCGCCGCTTTCTCCTCTTCGCGCTCTGAGCCGCGTTCCAGCGCGACCTTGATCATCGCGGTGATCGAATCGGCAAGCAGCAGGCCCATGAAGCCGAGCAGCGTGCCGAGCAGGATCTGCGCGGCGAGAGTGATCGCAGGGGGCATGTCGACGGTCTTTCGCGCGACATAGGGCAGCATCACATAGCCGTCGAAGGTCTGCACCGCGAAATAGGTGCCGATCGCCCAGATGCCGGTGTCGACCCCGGCGCTGAAGCCGACCGCGACCATCAGCACGCCGCTGACGAACGCGCCGATGTTCGGGATGAAGGCGAGCAGCCCGGTCAGGATGCCGAGCAGCAGCGCCATCGGCACGTTGCCGAGGCTGAGCGCGATCCAGGTCAGCACGCCTTCGAAGAACATGCCTGCGAGCCGCCCGGCCATCAGCCGCCGCAGCGTGTGCGCCATCCGGTCGAGCGTGATCTGCGCCTGGACGCGGTTGCGGCTCGGCACCAGCCAGGCGAGCCCGCGCTGGTACAGCCGCGGCTCGAGCGCGATGAACAGGCCGAAGGCGACCAGCAGCAGCACGCTGGACAGCACGCCGAAAAAGGTACCGACAAAGCCGGTCAACTTGCCCACCGAGCCCACCAGCTGGCGCCCGAAACTCAGCAAGTCCGCCTGGGCCGGCATGAAGCCCATGCCCGACAGCCAGTGCACGAACCGGGTGCCCTGCGCCTCCAGCGTCACCTGCAACTGCGACCATTGCGCCGAAATCTGGACGCCGGTCATGTAGAAGACGGCCAGCACGAACGCGATCGCGCCGAACAGCACGATGGTCACGCGAAAGCCGCGCGGGATCGGCAGCACCCGCCCGAGCAGCCGCGCGCCGCCATCGAGCATCGCCGCGAAGACGAGCCCCGCAAAGATCAGCATCAGCGGCTGGATCAGCAGCACCAGCAGCGCGATGCCGATCGCCAGCCCGAACCAGACGCTGGCGCGCTTCAGCTCCGCCCGCACGAGCGGGTCGCGCATTTCATTGGGGGCGGCGGCCGTGACGGGCGCCGGCTCGGTCATTTTTGCTCAGCTTCCGACGGATGCAGCGAGGTGCCCGCGCGGCCGGAGCGCAGCGCCTCGATCCAGCTGATCGGATTGTACCATTCGGCGGTGCCGTCCAGCGAGAAGGTGATGAATTCGGCGCGCCCGCCGATATTCTCCCACGGCACCGGGCCGCCCAGCCCGCCTTCGATCAGCGGCACCCGGCTGTCGGCGGAGCGGTCGCGATTGTCGCCCATCAGGAAGACCTGATTGGGGGGAATGGTAAGCGGCGGGAAGTCGTCGGCACGGCTCGCACCCAGATCGATCGTGTCGTAGCTGCGGCCGTTGGGCAGCGTCTCGCGCACGATCGGCAGCTCGCAATAGGGCTTGCCGTCCGGACCGGTGACCAGCCGACCGGGGAATTGCAGATCGCTGCACGGCGCGTTCTCGTCGACCGGGATCAGCTCCGGCGTCGGGCGCGAGCGCTTGATGGGGACGCCGTTCAGGATCACGGTGCCGTTGCGCATCTCGATCCGGTCGCCCGGCAGTCCGATCACGCGCTTGATATAATCCTGCTTCTCGCCCGGCGGGGAGACGATCACGACGTCGCCGCGCTCCGGCAGCCGGCCGAACAGCCGGCCGTGGATATAGGGCAGCAGATGGAAGGTCGGCGAGACGAACGACCAGCCATAGGGATATTTGGTGACGACCAGCCGGTCGCCGACCAGCAGCCCCGGCATCATCGATTCGGAAGGGATGTAGAAAGGCTTGGCGATGAAGCTGTGAAAGCCGAGCACGGCCAGGATCAGCCAGAAAATGCCCTTGGCCTCGGCCGCCCAGTCGGTGCCTTTCTTCTTCGCAGCCGCCGGAGCTGCGGGCGCCGCGCTCTCGACCTTGTCGCCTTCGTTCACTTCGATCCCTCTCACAGCGGCACCGCCTCGATGATGACGAACGCCTGTGCCCAGGGATGATCGTCGGTCAATGTCAAATGTATCTGGGCCTTGTGCCCGACCGGAACAAGCGCGTCGAGCGCAGCCCTGGCGCCGCCTTCCAGCCTTAGCGTGGGCTGGCCTGACGGCGCATTAACGACGCCGATGTCCTTCATGAACACGCCGCGCTTGAATCCGGTCCCGACCGCCTTGGAAAAGGCTTCCTTGGCGGCAAAGCGCTTCGCGTAGGTGCCGGCGCGCGTGAACGGCCGCCGCGCCGCCTTGGCGCGCTCGACCTCGGTGAACACGCGCTTCTCGAATCGCTCGCCGAACCGGTCGAGCGAGGACTGGATGCGCTCGATCGAGCAGAGATCGGAGCCGAGACCGACGATCATCTTACCTGGCGCTCTCCATCAGCGCCTTCATCCGGCGGACGCTTTCCTCCAGGCCGATGAAGATCGCCTCGCCGATCAGGAAATGGCCGATGTTCAGTTCGGCGATCTGCGGGATGGCGGCGACGGGCACGACATTGTCGAAGGTGAGGCCGTGGCCGGCGTGCGGCTCGATGCCGTTCTTGACCGCGAGCGCGGCGCAGTCGCTGATGCGCCGCAGTTCTTCCGCGCGCGGCTGCCCCTCGCGATGGGCGTAGCGGCCGGTATGGAACTCCACCACCGGCGCCTTCAGCCGCATCGCCGCTTCGACCTGCTCGACCGCCGGCTCGATGAACAGGCTGACGCGAATGCCGGCATCGAGCAGGCGTGCAACGAACGGGCTGAGCGTGTTGTGCTGCCCATAGGCATCCAGCCCGCCCTCAGTGGTGCGTTCCTCACGCTTTTCCGGGACGATGCAGGCGGCGTGCGGCCGATGACGCAGCGCGATTTCCAGCATCTCGTCAGTCGCCGCCATTTCCAGGTTCAGCGGCAGCTCGATCGACTGCATCAGCCGGTCGATATCGTCGTCGGTGATATGGCGCCGATCCTCGCGCAGATGGGCGGTGATCCCGTCCGCCCCCGCCTTCGCCGCCAGCATCGCCGCCGCGACCGGATCGGGGTGGGCGCCGCCGCGCGCGTTCCGGATCGTCGCGACATGGTCGATGTTGACGCCGAGGCGAAGCGTCACGCGGCGCGACTCCCCGGCTTCATGGGCGGTATCGCCGCCAAATCGGGCGGCAGGGCATCGGCGTCATAGCTGGGCACGTCGATGCGAATCAGCGGATAGAATGGCACGCCCAGATCGACAGAGCCGTTCGAACGATCGACCAGCGCCGCCGCCGCGACCACTTCGCCGCCCGCCGACCGAATCGCCGCGATCGCTTCGCGCGAGGACAGGCCGGTGGTGACGACATCCTCCATCATCAGAACCTTCTGCCCCGCTGCGAGGCGAAAGCCGCGCCGCAGCTCGAACGTGCCGGTCGGGCGCTCCAGGAACATCGCGTCGACCTGAAGCGCGCGAGCGACTTCCTGGCCCGCGATCACGCCGCCCATCGCCGGCGATACCACGGCCTCGATCTGCCCGCGAACCTCCGCCGGCAGCTTCGCAGCAAGCGCTTCGGCCAGCCGCGCGCCGCGTGCCGGATTCATCAGCACCCGCGCACATTGCAGGTATCGGGGACTTCGAAGGCCGGAGGAGAGGATGAAATGGCCTTCCAGAAGGGCCTCGGCAGCCCGGAACTCCGCCAAAACCTCGTCGTCGGTCATGGCGCGGTGCGATAGGGGCCGCACGACAATATGGCAACCGCCGATGCTCAGGCGGGGGATGGCCCCTTGACCAAATCTCTTCCGAAGCGCTTGAGAGAGAGCGAATCCCACCCTATAAGCCGCGCCAAACTCGCATCCGCGCGCCCGTTCGGGACGCGCAGCGGCACCCGGGGAAAGAACAGGACGCCTATGAAGCTCGCGAAAACCCTCTTGCTTGCTCTGGGGCTGGCGCTCGCGCCGGCGGCCGCGCACGCGCAGGACGCGCCCAAGCAGGATACGACCACCCAGGCCGCTGCGCCGGCCAGCGCCGCACCGGCCGCGACGGCGCCGGACGCCCAGAGCGCCGCCCTCCCCGAGGTCGCGCCCGTTCCCGGCGTGGGCATGCCGGTCGACAAGCATATCGTCCTGCAGGACCAGTACACGCCCAACGGCCGCAAGGCGCTGTGGATGCACGATTATGTGCTGGTGCCGATGATGGTCGGCGTGTCGGCCATCGTTCTGCTGCTGCTGATGTACGTGATCGTCCGCTTCCGCCGTGCCCGCAATCCGGTGCCGTCCCGGACGTCGCACAACACGTTGATCGAGGTGATCTGGACGCTGGTTCCGGTGCTGATCCTGATCGCGATCGCAGTCCCGTCGATCAGCCTGCTTGCCGCCCAGTTCAAGCCGGCCGGCAAGGACGCGCTGACGATCAAGGCGACCGGCAACCAGTGGTATTGGGTCTACAGCTATCCCGACAATGGCGGGTTCGAAGTCATCTCGAACATGCTGCAGGACACGCCCGAGCCCGGCAAGCGCACCCGCACGCCCGCCGACGGGCCGCGCCTGCTCGCCGTCGACAACCGGCTCGTGATTCCGGTCGGCCGCCAGATCCGGCTGCTGACCACGTCCAACGACGTGATCCACAGCTTCGCCGTTCCCGCGTTCTGGGCGAAGATCGACGCGGTGCCGGGACGGATCAACGAGATCAGCTTCACGGCGGAGAAGGAAGGCGTCTATTTCGGCCAGTGCTCCGAGCTTTGCGGGGCGCGCCACGGCTTCATGCCGATCGCGGTCGAGGTCGTCTCGCCCGAGCGGTTCGCGGCCTGGATCAAGTCGAAGGGCGGCACCATGCCGGGCACGCCGTCGCAAGCGCTTGCCACGCCGGCGCCGGAGCAACCGGTCGACCCGACCACCGGGACCGACACGCCGACGCCCGGTACCGCAACTCCTCCTGTGACCAGCCAGGGCGGCCAGCCCAACGGGAACAACTGAAATGACCGATATCGCAGCCACGCCGTCCGAATTTCATGACGCGCACGCGCATCATCATGATGCGGACCACAAGCCGGGCTTCTTCGCCCGCTGGTTCATGTCGACGAACCACAAGGACATCGGCACGCTTTACCTGATCTTCGCGATCTTCGCGGGGATCATCGGCGGTTCGATTTCCGGGCTGATGCGGCTCGAGCTGGCCGAGCCGGGCGTTCAGTATCTGCAGAATTGGGCCCATTTCATGGGCGAAACCAATGCGACGATGGACCAGGCCTACCACCTGTGGAACGTGCTGATCACCGCGCACGGGTTGATCATGATCTTCTTCATGGTCATGCCGGCGATGATCGGCGGGTTCGGCAACTGGTTCGTGCCGATCATGATCGGCGCGCCCGACATGGCCTTCCCGCGGATGAACAACATCAGCTTCTGGCTGCTGGTCCCGGCGTTCATCCTGCTGCTTGGTTCGACCTTCGTGCCGGGCGGCACCGGCAACGGCGCCGGCACCGGCTGGACGCTCTACCCGACGCTGTCGACCACCGGCAGCCAGGGCCCGGCCGTCGACATGACGATCCTGTCGATGCACCTGGCGGGCGCAAGCTCGATCCTGGGCGCCATCAACTTCATCACCACCATCTTCAACATGCGCGCGCCGGGCATGACGCTGCACAAGATGCCGCTGTTCGTCTGGTCGGTGCTGGTGACCGCGTTCCTGCTGCTGCTGGCGCTGCCGGTGCTCGCGGCCGCGATCACGATGCTGCTGACCGACCGCAACTTCGGCACGACCTTCTACGACGCGTCGGGCGGTGGCGATCCGGTGCTGTACCAGCACCTGTTCTGGTTCTTCGGCCACCCCGAAGTGTATATCATGATCCTGCCGGGCTTCGGCATCGTCAGCCAGGTAATCGCGACCTTCAGCCGCAAGCCGGTGTTCGGCTATCTCGGCATGGCCTACGCCATGGTCGCAATCGGCGTGATCGGCTTCGTCGTGTGGGCGCACCACATGTTCACGACCGGCATGAGCGTGAACGTGAAGATGTACTTCACCGCGGCGACGATGGTGATCGCGGTGCCGACCGGCATCAAGATCTTCTCGTGGATCGCGACGATGTGGGGCGGCTCGATCAGCTTCAAGACGCCGATGCTGTGGGCGCTGGGCTTCATCTTCATGTTCACGATCGGCGGCGTGACCGGCGTCGTGCTCGCCAATGGCGGCGTCGACGACGTGCTGCACGACACCTATTACGTGGTCGCCCACTTCCACTATGTGCTGTCGCTGGGCGCCGTGTTCAGCCTGTTCGCGGGCTTCTACTACTGGTTCCCGAAGATGAGCGGCCGCACCTACAACGAGCTGCTCGGCCAGATCCACTTCTGGATCTTCTTCGTCGGCGTGAACGTGCTGTTCTTCCCGATGCACTTCCTGGGCATGCAGGGCATGCCGCGCCGCTATCCGGACTATCCGGACGCCTATGCCTATTACAATCACATGGCCTCGATCGGCTATGCGATCATGGCGTTCAGCATGGGCATATTCTTCATCAACCTGTTCTGGTCGCTGTTCGCGGGGCGGAAGGCGGAAGCCAATCCATGGGGCGAAGGCGCGACGACACTGGAATGGACGCTCAGCAGCCCGCCGCCGTTCCACCAGTTCGAGACGCTGCCGGTGATCGACAGCGGGTCGCATCACTGATCGGGCGATCAGGCAAAAGAGAGCGCTCCGGCCCCGGCCGGGGCGCTTTTTTTATGCGCGCGCGCTGCAACGGCGCGCACGGGCCGCGTGACCGCTTCCCCTTTCGGCCTTGCGGGCCTATATGGCCGCCAACTCCATGATCGTGGCCGAGACTTCCGTTCCCCTGCCTGCCGATTGGCGGGACCTGTTCGCGCTGACCAAGCCGCGCGTGATGTCGCTCGTCGTCTTCACCGCGCTGTGCGGGCTGCTGGCGTCGCGCAGCGGCATCGACCCGGTGCTGGGCTTTACCGCCATCCTGTGCATCGCGCTTGGGGCCGGCGCTTCGGGCGCGCTGAACCAATGGTATGAGGCCGACCTCGACGCCAAGATGAAGCGCACGGCGAAGCGGCCGCTGCCGTCGGGCAGGGTCGACCGGCAGGCTGCGCTGCATTTCGGCGTAGGCCTGGCCGTCTTTTCGGTGCTGATGCTGGGCCTCGCCACCAACTGGCTGGCGGCGGCGATCCTTGCCTTCTCGATCTTCTTCTACGCGGTCGTCTACACGATCTGGCTGAAGCCCAACACGTCGCAGAACATCGTGATCGGCGGCGCGGCGGGGGCCTTTCCGCCGCTGCTGGGCTGGGCGGCGGCGAGCGGCGACCTCAGCACGCTGCCGGCGCTGCTGTTCGCGATCATCTTTCTGTGGACGCCGCCGCATTTCTGGGCGCTCGCCCTGTTCGTGCGCACCGACTATGCCGCGGCCGGCATCCCGATGCTGCCGGTTACCGCAGGCGTTCGTGCGACCAGGGCGCAGATCATGCTCTACAGCCTGGTGCTCGCGGCCGCCGCGATCGCGCCCTGGGCGCTGGGCCTGACAGGCGCGATCTACGGCGTTTCGGCAACGGTGCTGAGCGCGATATTCGTCGTCCTTGCCGCGCGCGTGTGGCGCAACCAGGCGACCGAATCGGCGCAGATGGGCCCCGAAAAGCGCCTGTTCGGCTTCTCCGTCCTCTATTTGTTCATCCTGTTCGCCGCGCTGGTGGCAGACCGGCTGCTGATCGCATGATCGATCCCGAGCAGCAGGACCTGATCCGGGCCCGCCAGCGCGCCCGCGCGCGGATCACGGCGCTGATCCTCGCCGCGCTGGCGGTGCTGTTCTTCTTCGTCACGATTGCCAGGATCAAGGGGATGCACGGGGCATGACCGACCTTACCCACCGCAACCGCAGAGCCGCCTCGATCGCGGGACTGATCGCGGCCGGTGCGCTGGCGCTCGGCTTCGCTTCGGTGCCGCTCTACCGGGCCTTCTGCCAGGCGACCGGATTGTACGGCACGACCAGCCGCGCCACCGCGGCCGACCTGCCCAAGCAAGCATCGGCCGAAACCGTGGTGGTCCGCTTCGATGCCAATATGAGCCCGGACCTGCCCTGGTCGTTCCGCCCGGAAAAGCCGCTGCAGCAGGTGCATATCGGCGAGCGCAACATGGCGTTCTTCGTCGCCAAGAACCTGAGCAACCGCCCGATCACCGGGCGCGCCACCTTCAACGTGCAGCCGGACCAGGCGGGCAGCTGGTTCAAGAAGATCCAGTGCTTCTGCTTCACCGAGCAGACGCTGAAGCCCGGCGAGGAGGTGCGGATGCCGGTCATCTTCTTCGTCGAGCCGGGCATGCGCAAGGACCCGGACGCCAAGGACATTCAGCAGATCACGCTCAGCTATACCTTCTACCCGGTAGATTCGCCGGCGAAGGGCGGCTAGAGGCGAAAATCAGGGACCAATCAGGGACAGATTCATGGCCGGCGCCAAGAACCACGACTATCATATCCTTCCGCCCGATCCGATGCCGATCATCGGCGCTTTCTCGGCGCTGATCATGGCCGCCGGCGGGATCATGTGGATGCACAGCTATGCCTATGGCGGCTGGGTGTTCTTTCTGGGCGTCGCGTGCGTGCTGTTCACCATGTACCAATGGTGGTCGAACGTGATCCGCGAGGCGCATGCCGGCGATCACACGCCGGTCGTGTCGCTGCACCTGCGCTACGGCATGATCCTGTTCATCGCGTCCGAAGTGATGTTCTTCGTCGGCTGGTTCTGGGCCTGGTTCGATTTCGCGCTGTTCCCGGTGCCGATGGTGGTGCAGGACGGCGTCGCGACCATCACCGAAGGCGTCGCGCAGTGGCCGCCCAAGGGGCTTGAGGCGATCGATCCGTTCGCTTTGCCGCTGCTCAACACGCTGATCCTGCTCTGCTCCGGCACGACCGTCACCTGGGCGCACCATTCGCTGATCCACGGCGACCGCGACGGACTGAAAAAGGGGCTGTGGCTGACCGTTATCCTCGGCCTGCTCTTCACGTCGATCCAGGCGTTCGAATACGTCCATGCGCCGTTCCCCTTCAAAGGCATCAACTACGGCGCCGCCTTCTTCATGGCGACGGGCTTCCACGGCTTCCACGTGATCATCGGCACGATCTTCCTGATCGTGTGCCTGATCCGGGCCTATCGGGGCGACTTCACGCCGCGCCAGCATTTCGGCTTCGAAGCCGCGGCCTGGTACTGGCATTTCGTCGACGTGGTGTGGCTGTTCCTGTTCATCTCGATCTATGTCTGGGGCAGCTGGGGCGCGCCGCACGCCGGCTGACGGCGGTTTTCGAGGACCGGTTGCGATGACTGAGCCGCCGGTCCTCGACGTCGCCCTTCGCGGCCTTTGCCCGCGTTGCGGATCGAGGACGCTGTTTGCCGGGCCAATCAGCTTCGCTCCCCGGTGCCGCCTCTGCGCGCTCGATCTCTCGACTTTCAATGTCGGTGACGGACCGGCTGCATTCCTGACACTGATCATCGGCGGCGTCGTTACGCTGCTCGCGATCCTGACGGAGCTGAATTTCCAGCCTCCAGTCTGGGTACACCTGGTCCTCTGGATTCCGCTGACGCTGGTGCTCGTCCTGGCGGCGCTCCGCGTCGCCAAGGCCGCCCTGCTCGCGCTCGAATATCATCACCGAGCCCGCGAAGCCCGGATTGATCCGCAATGAAACGGCTTCCGCTGGTCCCAACCCTGATTGTTGCCGCCGCGATCGCAGTGATGATCGGGCTGGGCGTCTGGCAGATCGAGCGACTGCACTGGAAGCAGGGCCTGCTTGCCCGATATGCCGCGGCGCAGGGCCTGCCTCCGATCGCCTTTCC
This sequence comes from Sphingomonas sp., assembly GCF_035758555.1. Classification (GTDB taxonomy): domain Bacteria; phylum Pseudomonadota; class Alphaproteobacteria; order Sphingomonadales; family Sphingomonadaceae; genus Sphingomonas_B. Next base: position 19,747 of record NZ_DASTXI010000198.1, read on the forward strand.
TGCCGTACCAGACGCTCACGACCCGCCGCTGTTCCGCCGCGCCTCCGCCATTTGCGAGGCCGTGACCGGATGGCGCGCGGAAAGCGGGCGCAACCTTAAGAACGAGCCCGGCTGGGTGCACATCGCCGCCTGTCGCACAGGCGCGGAGGGGCCCGGATTCCAGGCGGTGATGGGCTGGTCGGCCGATCCCGGCAATCCGACGTGGCGCGGTGGCCCGGTGACCGGCGTGATCGGATCGGACCGCGACCACGTGATCCGGCTGGTCGCCGCCAATCCGGCGCCCGGTCTCCAGCCGGCCAAGCCGCCTTCGTTGGAGGACGTGCCCAACAACCACCTGTTCTACGCGATCCAGTGGTTCTTCTTCGCGGCTGCGGCAGCTGTGATCTACCTGCTGGCCCTGCGCAGACGCAGCCGCTAAGGCCGCCCGCGATGAGGTATCGGAGCACGCGGGGAACGGGCGCGCCGCTCGATTTCGAACAGGTGACGCTGGCCGGGCTGGCGCCCGACGGCGGCCTCTACATGCCCGAGACATGGCCGCAGCTTTCGCGGGATGAGATCGCGGCGCTGGCCGGCCTTTCCTATGTCGAGACGGCAGTGCTGGTGATGCGCCCGTTTGTCGGCGACGCGCTCGGCGAGGATGAGCTTCGCGCGCTCTGCACCCAGGCCTATGGCCGCTTCGCGCATCGGGCGGTGACGCCGTTGGCGCAACTCGACGAACGGCATTGGGTGCTGGAGCTGTTCCACGGGCCGACACTCGCCTTCAAGGACGTGGCGCTGCAGCTGCTGGGGCTGCTGTTCGAACGATTTTTGAGCGACCGAGATACGCATCTGACCGTGATCGGCGCGACCTCCGGCGATACCGGATCCGCCGCGATCGATGCGCTCGCGGGGCGCGCCAAGGTCGACATCTTCATGCTTCACCCGCAGGGCCGCGTGTCGGACGTGCAGCGGCGGCAGATGACCACGGTGAAGGCGCCCAACGTCCACAACATCGCCATCGAGGGGACGTTCGACGACGCGCAGGCGCTGGTGAAGGCGATGTTCGCGGACGAAGATTTCGCCGGCCGTTTCAGCCTGTCCGCGGTCAACTCGATCAACTGGGCCCGGCTGATGGCCCAGATCGTCTATTATTTCTACGCGGCCGTCCGGCTCGGCGCGCCGGAGCAACCGGTCGCCTTCTCCGTCCCGACCGGCAATTTCGGCGACGTGTTCGCGGGCTATGCGGCGGCGAAGATGGGGCTGCCGATCGCGAAGCTGATCGTCGCCACCAACGTCAACGACATCGTCGCGCGCGCGTTGCGCGAGGGCGACTATTCGACCGGAGAGGTAATGCCGACCGCGGCGCCCTCGATGGATATCCAGGTCAGCTCCAATTTCGAGCGGCTGCTGTTCGATCTCGACGCCGACGCGGTGCCGGCACAGATGGCCGCCTTCGCGCAGGGTGGGGCGATGCGGCTGACGGAGCGGCAGCGGAGCGGCGCCGCCGCGCTGTTCACCGGCGCCCGCATCGACGCCGATGAAATGGCGCTGGCGATGCGCTGGGCGTGCGAGGGATCGGGCCAGGTGCTCGATCCGCACACGGCAATCGGGCTCGCAGCCGCGCGGAGCGCCGAGCTTGCGGCCGATATCCCGGTGGTGACCCTCGCGACCGCACACCCTGGCAAGTTCCGCGACGCCGTCGAGCGTGCAACCGGCGTGCGGCCCTCGCTGCCGTCGCGCGTCGGGGCGCTGTTCGAGCGCGACGAACGCTACGACGTGCTGCCGGCGGATCTGGGGCAGATCACTGCCTATATCGCCGAGCGCGCTGCGCCGCGTGCCTGACCTTCAGACCCTGATCGCCGAGCCCTGGGCCGATTACGGGCTGCTCGATTCGGGCCACGGCCGCAAGCTGGAGCGCTATGGCCGATTCCGCTTCATCCGCCCCGAGCCGCAGGCGATGTGGGCGCCGGCGGGCGAGGACTGGCGCGCCGATGCCGAGTTCGTGCCCGGTTCCGACGAAGAAGGCGGCGGCCGCTGGCGCTTCGACGGCCAGGTGCCCCGCGAAGGTTGGCCACTCCGCTGGGAAGAAGTCCGATTCACCGCCTCGTGCACACCGTTCCGTCATCTGGGCTTCTTTCCGGACATGGCGCCGGTCTGGGCGTGGATGCGCGGGCTGCAACCCAAGTCCGCGCTGAACCTGTTCGGCTATACCGGCGTGGGCACGCTGGCCCTGTCCGCGGCGGGCGCCGAGATGGTGCATGTCGATGCGTCGAAGAAGTCGGTCGAGGCGGCGCGCGCCAATGCGGCGCTGTCGGACATGGCCGACCGGCCGGTGCGCTGGATCGTCGACGATGCCGCGAAATTCGTGGCGCGCGATGTGAGGCGCGGCCGGCGCTACGATGGAATCATCCTCGACCCGCCCAAATATGGCCGCGGACCCGAAGGCGAAGTGTGGAAGCTGGAGGACGGCCTCGCCCCGCTGATCGCCGACTGCCGCAAGCTGCTCGACCGCGACAGCCGCTTTTTGTTCCTGACCGTCTATGCGGTCCGCATGTCTGCGCTGGCGATCGGCGAGCTGGTCGCGCAGGCCTTTGCAGACCTGCCCGGCCGCGTGGAGATGGGCGAGCTCGCCGTACGCGAGGAAGCGCGCGGATTGCTGCTGCCGACCGCCATCTGGGCGCGCTGGCGGAACGACTAAGACTTCGGGGACGAGCGAATCCTATGTCCTGGCGGCCCGAAGCGCCGCGCCCGCTGCGAATGGCGCGCCGGCAACCAGCAGCAGCGACACCGCGGCGAGCAGCTTAAGCGCCGAGCCGCTGCCGTCGCCCAAGGCTCCGGCGCCGAAGATCAGCACCGGCACAGCGATCGGCAGCATCAGCAGGCCGCCAAGCGCGCCGGCGCCGCGCAGGCCGGCGGTCAGCGCGCTGACGGTCAGGCCGAGAGCGGCAAGCGCCGGCGTGCCGATCGCGAGGCTCGCTTCGAGCCGGATCAGCGTGTCGGCATCGATCCGGAGCAAGGCGGCGGCCGGCAGCACC
>NZ_DASTXI010000082.1:0-3502 GCF_035758555.1 Sphingomonas sp.
GATCGCGGACATGCGCGTCCTCGGTGCGCTCCCCATCGAGCAGCAGCAGCCGCGCGCTGTCGCGCGGGCTGGCCGGCCTGAGCGCGATCCGCTCAGGGGGCAGGTCGAAATCGAACAGGTCGACGCGCATGGCTTCCTATGATCAACGCCGTCATCCCAGCGAAAGCTGGGATCCATCTCCCGACCGGCGGGCTTGGCCGAACAGGCCGGAGATGGGCCCCAGCTTTCGCTGGGGCGACGGTCACATCACGGGCACCAATGGATATCGATCGGCTGCTCGGCTTCGGCGAGCACCCGGCCGATCGGCAGCTTCGAACTCTGCCCGTCGGCGATCGCCTGTTCGAGCACTTCGCGCTTCTGCTGGCCGGTGATGGTGATCAGCACCGTCCGCGCGGACAGGATCGCCGCGCGCGTCAGGGTTACTCGAGCGACCGGTGCATCGGACGGCAGCGGATCGGGCATGACACCGATCGCCCGCCGGGCCTTGGGCGCATCGAGCGCCCCCTGGAAGTCCGCACCCGGAAAGATCGACGCGGTATGCCCGTCGGCGCCCATTCCGAGCCACACCAGGTCCGGCGGCCACGGCAAGTCCTGCAGCCGCGCATCGGCCGCATTGCCGGCCGCCTTGTAATCGCCCGCAGCCTCGCTGGTCAGCGGAACGACGCGCGCGCCGAGCGGCAGGAATGCCCGGGCGATCTCGCGAACATTGGAAAGATCGCTGTCCACCGGCGCCAGCCGGTCGTCGGTCGGGATGATCGCGACCTTCTTCCACTGCAGCTTCTGCTCGGCGAGCTTCTTGAAGATCGCGGGGCCGGTCTTCCCGCCCGGAACCGCGATCAGCGATGCGTCGCGTGCGTCGATCGCGCTTTCGATGATGAAGCCGACGTCGCCCGCGACCGCGTCCGCGAGCTCGTCGATCGAATCATAGTCCCACCATTCGGCTTCAATCATGCTTATCCCTTCTTGCGCGCTATCGCGGCGCTCGTTGCGCGTATCCGAACCATCCTGCAACCGCCTGGCCGCTGCGGTTCACCGCCGGCCGGAAGCGCAGCCGGTCGTGCGCGAGGTTGCACACGGCCGAATCGATCGCCGCGATGCCGGTGCCGCGATCGACCGCGCACTCGCTGACATAGCCCCGCGCATCGACCCTCAAGCGGAGGAACACCGTCGCTCCGCGGGGCCATTGCTGCAGCAGGTCGCGCGGGAAATCGCGCCCGGTGAGCACGGGAGTCACCAGGTGCGGCGGATCGGCGACTCCATTGTCCCCGCCGCCTCCGGGGCCGCTCCCGCCCGAGCCGCTGCCGGTGCCCGTTCCGGTGCCGCCCGCGCCCGTGCCTGGACCCGCGACATTGGACGCGCCCTGCGTTGGAGCGGCGCCCTGCCGCGGAGTCTCGCTCGCCGCGATCTGCGGCACCGGAGGAACGACGATCTTCGGCTTGGGCGCCTCCACCGGTGTCGCCTCGCTCTTGATGTTCGGGGGCGCCGAGCCGCCTTCCTTCTCCTTCGGCTTCGGCTGTTGCGTTTGGGGCGGAGGAGGAGGCGGTGGTGGTGGCTGCGTGACGTCGAACATCTTCATCGCGTCGCGCGCATCCTCGAGAGTCATTCCGCCCCAATGGTGAAGCACCGCGAACAGCAGCGCCGCGTGGATCGCGATCACGACTGCGATGGCGCCTCCGCGGTCGCGTGTGCTGATGTCGGTGCGGTAGGCCACGGCTGCTCAACGCCACGCCCCCTCAGGCGTTGCGACAGGCATCTTGCCAGGAAATGCGCCGGGCGCAACGGCCCGGCGCAATCATGCGATAATGGATGTCAGCGGCTGGAGCTGCTCTTGCGGCCGCCGCCGTGGCTGGCCTTGCCGCCCTTGCTTGCGATTTCGCGCTGCTTCGCGGGATCCATCGCCGCGAATCCGCGCTTGGATCGGCCGCTTCGGTTCGTTGGCATATCTTATCTCCCGTCACTTCAGTGACGCGGGTCAAAACGCTGCTGAATTGCGGCGGTTCATATTGCTGATTGAGGTTAGGAACGGCTGTTCGGGGCGCGAGCGTTAACGGCCGCCTCACGTCAAATTTGTTGCGCAGGCGGAACCCGCAGCCGCGCCCGCGAATTCTGCACCCGCACCGCATCATCTCACATCGTTCGAAGAGGTTCTGCAACAAAGTCAGGGGGCGTAATGCGGCGAGTAGCCACCGCACTGACTGCGATCGGAATATTGGGCGCCGCCGGCGCGCTCATGTCCTGCAAGAAGAACGCGGCGGCGCCGACCTCCTCACCGCAGAGCTACGCGCAGATCAGCGGCGGACCGCATGCGCTCCCGCCAGCTGCCGCCGCGCCCGCCGATGACGGCAACTGGACGATGCCGGGCAAGAATTACGCATCGACGCGCTTCTCCGGCCTCAACCAGGTCACGCCGGCCAACGTCGGCAAGCTGGCGATCGCCTTCACCTTCTCAACCGCGACGCAAAAGGGCTTCGAAGCGCCGCCACTCGTCGTCAACGGCACGATGTACATCATCACGCCCTTTCCCAATTACCTCTACGCGCTCGACCTGACCAAGCCCGGCGCTCCGGCCAAGTGGACGTTCAAGCCCAAGCCCGCCGCCGCCTCGCAGGGCGTCGCCTGCTGCGACGTCGTCAACCGCGGCGCGGTCTATGACGACGGCAAGATCTTCTTCAACACGCTCGATGGGCAAACCTTCGCGGTCGACGCGAACAGCGGGCAGATGGTCTGGCGCACGCAGCTCGGCGACATCCAGAAGGGCGAGACCATCACCATGGCGCCGCTGGTCGCGGGCGGCAAAGTGCTGGTCGGCAATTCGGGCGGCGAGATGGGCGTCCGCGGGTGGATCGCCGCGCTCGACGAAGGCAGCGGCAAGCTCGCGTGGAAGGCCTACAGCACCGGCCCCGACAAGGACGTGCTGATCGGGCCGGACTTCCACCCCTATTACGCTTCCGATCGGGGCACGGACCTCGGGGTCAAGACCTGGCCGCCCAACGCGTGGCAGATCGGCGGCGGCAACGTGTGGGGCTGGATCAGCTACGATCCCGAGCTCCACATGATCTACTACGGCACCGGCAACCCCGGGCCGTGGAACCCCGACCAGCGTCCGGGCGACAACAAGTGGACGACCGGCGTGTTCGCGCGCGACCTCGATACCGGAAAGGCGCGCTGGTTCTACCAGACCACGCCGCACGACCTGTTCGACCATGACGACATCAACGAGATCATCCTCGCCGACATTCCGTGGCAGGGTGGCCGCCGGCCGGTGATGCTTCGCCCGGCGCGCGACGGGTTCTTTTACGTGATCGACCGCCGCACCGGACAGGTGCTGAGCGCCACGCCCTACGGCTACGTCAACGCGTATAAGGGCGTGGACCTCAGGACCGGCCGGATCATCCCGAACGAGGAGAAGGACCCGAAGGTCGGGCGCGTCGTGCGAGACATCTGCCCGGCGTCTCCGGGCCTCAAGGACTGGAACCCGGCCGCGTTCAGCCCGGTCACCGGA
>NZ_DASTXI010000169.1:0-9930 GCF_035758555.1 Sphingomonas sp.
GCTCCTATCCACAGGCCAAAATACGCCCCGTCACGCCGATGCTGGATGTGAGTACACACCCTAGTTCGCCGCCACCGTCTCCGCGGCCGGCCGCTTGCAGCCCTTCGTCCGCGCGATGCCGCGGAGATAGCCGCGCCGCGCGATTCCGGCGTCGACGGCAGCGTCGTAGCGGCGCTGCGCCCCGGCGGCCCCGCTGACCTCGCGGATCACGCCGCGGAAGGGAATGAAGCTGCCGACCATGCTTTTCGCGACCGAGGTGGGCGTCAGGCCGTGCTTGCCTTCGGTCCCCGAATCGAAATCGGGGCCGAGCACGGCGTCGAGGCTCGCCAATGCCGTCGTCAGCTGCGCGCAATTGCGGGTGGCTTCGTTCGAATAGGGATCGTCCGCAGCCGATAGCAGCACCGGCGGGATCTCCTTCTTCTTGATGTTCACGTCCTCGACCGGCGTCATTGCCGCGTCTTCGGCGACCTTGGCGGCGGGCTGGGCGAAAGCGGGAGCGGCGGAGCAGAGAGCAACGACCAGGATCGCGGTACGCATCGGATTCCCCCTGTGCAGATCGACGCCACTGTCTCACGCCCTCGCCCCTTGCACAATCGCGGCCCGGCAGCTATACTGACAATCATGTCAGCAACAGTCGCTCAACCTCAACCGCAGATGCTCCCTGTCCCCGGCACCGCCATGCGCCGCGACTGGAAGGGGGCGTGGATCGCGCTTCGCAAGCTGCTCCAGGACGGCAACGACACCGTCCAGGTGTTCAGGATCATGCGCGCGCTGAATGCCGGCAACGGCGCGATGAACTATCACCGCCTGCTCGACACGCCGGGCGGCGGCCGCATCGCCTTTCGCCGCACCGAGCTGGCGGAACTGTTCAGCGATCCCGACTATATCGCGCGCTTCGCGCCCGGCACGGTCGGGGCCGCCTATCGCGATTTCCTGCGCCGCACCGGTTATTCGGCGATGGGGCTGGCGGAGGTTTCGCAGGCCGACAATGTGCCGCACGACGCCGAGCACCCCTATGCCTGGTTCGGCCGGCGCGAGCGCGACATCCACGATATCTGGCACGTGCTGACCGGCTATCAGGCGGACGAGCCGCTTGGCGAAGCGTGCCTGGTCGCCTTTTCCTACGCCCAGACCAGGGGGCTGGGCTGGGCAGCGATCGCGCTCGGCGCCTCGTTGAAGGCAAAGCGCGTGACCGGCCGCTGGACCTTCGCGCGCGCGGTGATCGAAGGCTATCGGGGCGGCAAGCGCGCGGCGTGGCTTTCGGGACAGGATTACGAGCAGCTGATGCACCAGCCGATCGACCAGGTGCGCCGGCGCCTCGGCATTCCCGATCCCGTGCTCTACCGCCGCACCCAGGCGGAGCTGGCGGCAATGGGGAAAACCGGGCTCTGAATCATTGCCGAACGGGCGCTTAGATCATAATTGACGGCTCCGATGGCAACTCTCGCACCCGAACGGCCCGGCAAAACCGAGGCGCCGACCGTCTACGGCACGTCCAGCCGCCGCGACTGGAAGGCGGCGTGGGTCGCGCTGCGCACGCTGCTCGCCGACAGCGACGACACCGTCCAGGCATTCCGCATCATGCGCGCGCTGAACGCGGACACGCCGGCCAAGCAATACCGCAAGCTGCTGCAAAGCCCCGGCGGCGGGCGCATCGCCTATCGGCGCGTCGAGCTGTCGGAGCGGTTCAGCGAGCCCGGCTTCATCGCCGGCTTCGCGCCCGGCACGGTCGGCGCCGCCTATCGCGATTTCCTCGGCCGCACCGGCTATACCGCAATGGGCCTGGCCGACGTGTCGGAAGCGCAGCATCTCGAGGACGAGATGGAGCATCCCTATGGCTGGATCGGCCGGCGGGAGCGCGACGTGCACGATATCTGGCACGTGCTGACCGGCTATCAGGCCGACGAGCCGCTGGGCGAATCCTGCCTGATCGCCTTTTCCTATGCGCAGACCGACGGGCTCGGCTGGGCGGTGATCTCGGGCGGCGCCGCGCTCAAATCGCTGCGCATTACCGGAGAGACCGGCTTCTTCCGCGCCGTCTGGGAAGGATACCGCAACGGCAAGCGCGCCGCCTGGCTGTCCGGCGAGGATTACGAGCAGCTGCTGCACGAGCCGCTCGACCAGGCGCGCCGCCGCCTCAACATCCCCGAACCGGTCCGCTACCTCCGCGCCCAGAAGCGCCTCGCCGAGCAGGGCCTGACGGGGCTGTAATCGTCGGTTAGAGCGGGGCGGTGATCGCCCGCCTGTCCCTCACCGATTTCCGATCCTACGCCGACGCGCTAGTCGCGCCGGGGGCGGGTCTCGTGATCCTGACCGGGGAGAACGGGGCGGGGAAGACCAACCTGCTGGAGGCGGTGTCGCTGCTGGCCCCGGGGCGGGGGCTGCGCGGCGCGGCGCTGTCGGACATGGCGCGGCAGGGCGGGCCGGGTGGCTTTACCGTCGCCGCGCGGCTGGGCGACGGCGTCGAGATCGGCACCGGCGCGCTGGCGTCGGCGCCCGAGCGGCGGGTGGTGCGGATCAACGGCGTCGCGGCGGCGGCGAATGCGCTTGCCGAGCGGCTGTCGGTGCTGTGGCTGACGCCGGCGATGGACCGGCTGTTCAGCGAAAGCGCGGGCGGGCGCCGGCGCTTTCTCGACCGGCTGGTGCTGGCGCTGGAGCCGGGGCACGCGCACCACGCCGCGCGCTACGAAGCGGCGATGCGCGCGCGCACGCGGCTGCTGAGCGGCGTGGAGCCCGCCGACCCCGCCTGGCTGGCCGCGCTCGAAACGCAGATGCACGAGCACGGGCTGGCTGTGGCGGAGGCGCGGGGGCGCACGGTCGCGGCGCTGGCCGGGCGGATCGCGAACGAGCCGGACAGCATCTTCGCGCGTGCCGGGCTGGCGCTGGACGGGTGGAATGCGTCGGCGCCCTGGCCGCTCGCCGCCAATCGCGGCCGCGACGCCGCCGCGGGCCGCGCCACCGAAGGGCCGCACCGGCAGGATCTGCGCGTCACGCATCTCGGCAAAGGGCAGGCCGCCGAACGCTGCTCGACCGGCGAGCAGAAGGCGCTGCTGATCGGACTGGTGCTCGCCCATGCGGCCCTGGTTGCGGAACGGACCGGCCGGCCGCCGGTGCTGCTGCTCGACGAAGTCGCCGCTCACCTCGATCCGCGCCGGCGCGCGGCATTGCTGGACCGGCTCGGCGCGGGCGGCGGGCAGGTGTGGATGACGGGCACCGAGCCGGCGCTGTTCGCCGATGCGCCTGCGGGCGCGGCACGCTTCACGGTCGAGAATGCGGCGATCCGTCCGGCCTGAGCGCCCGGTTTCGTTGCCCGCCGTTCAGCGAAGCGGCGATATGCTGGCGCCATCGGGTTCAACGGAGGAATTCATGCGTACATCTGTTCTGGCCGCCGGGCTTGCCGCGGCGCTGCTGTCGTCGGTCGCCGCGGTCGCCCAGCCGGCACCGCCGCCGCGCTACGACGACCGGTACGACGATCGCTATGACAGCCGCACGATCGACGCGGACATGGACGCGGCGCAGCGCCGGTTCGATGCGGCGCAGGCGCGGTTCGACCGCGAGCGCGACATCTTCGACCGCGAACGCCAGGCCTATGAGGACGCCCGCGCGCGCTACGAAGCGGAGCGGGAGCGGCTCGCGCGCGCCTATGACGGCCCGACCTGGCGCGGCGCCGACGGGCAGGTCTATTGCAAGCGCAGCGACGGCACCACCGGGACGATCATCGGCGGCGTCGCAGGCGCGCTGCTCGGCCGCGCGATCGACGGCGGCCGCCGCAGTGCGGTCGGCACGATCCTGGGCGCCGGCGCCGGCGCGCTGGCCGGCCGCTCGATCGACAAGAACAGCCAGCCGGAGTGCCGGTGACCTAATCTTCCAGGCGCAGGCTCAGCAGGACCAGGTCGTGGACCGCCCCCTGGCGGTCGATGACCTGGCCCTTCAGCAGCGCTTCGTTGCGGAAGCCGCTTTCCTCGAACAGCTGGATGGCGCCGCGCTGGTCCGGCGTCATCTGCGCGACGAGCTTTTTCAGCTCGCGCTGTTCGGCGACTTTGAGCATTTCCTCGAGCAGACGCCGGCCGACGCCCTGGCCGCGCAGCTGCGGCGACACCAGCAGGCGGATTTCGCCGACATGGGTCGACCAGCCGAGCGGATCGCGGACCAGCGCGCAGCTGCCGACGATCGCGTCGCCGTCTTCCGCGACGAAGCTGTCGATGAACCCGTCCTCGACCGCTTCCAGCCAGGCCTCGACGACCTTGCGGTGCTTCAGGTCGCGGCTGAGGAACAGCAGGTCGTGCTCGGCCAGGCCGCGCGCGAAGCGGAGCATCGCGTCGACATCGTCGGGCCGGAAGCGGCGGATCGTGACGGGCAGGTGAGTCAAGGCGCGCGGCTCCGTGCGGCGGCGGGCGGGGCGGAGCTCATCCGCTCTTCTTCGCCGGCTTCTCGGGTCGCTTGGGAGCGGGCGGAGGCTGCTGGTCGGCGATCCGGGCGAGCAGCGTCTCGATCCGGTCCAGCCGCGCCTCGACCCCGCGCAGCCGGGCGGTCATGTCGGCCATGTCCTCGCGGCTCGGCATGTTGGCGGCCTCGAGCGCGCGAGTCATCGCGTCCTTCGCCGCTTCGCGGGCCTTGAGACCGGCATTCGTGGCGCCGGACTTCATCATCTCCGCCCCGAACTGCCCGGCAATGCCCTCCCACTGGCCGAGCATCTCGCGAAAGAAAGTGCCGGGATCGGGTTTGCTCATCCGGCAATCATCGGGGGGCGCGCGACGCCAGTCAAGAACGGTCAGTCGAGTTCGATCCTGGAGAGATCGCGGGCTTGGTGAACGACACGCACGAGAGCCGTTCCATTCCTCGACGTTTGATATCTTCGAGATCGAAACCGCCTTCGATGGGCTCTCCGCTTGCCAAGCCTTCCTTCCATAGGCGACGCAGGCGTTCGGAATCGTCGTGGCGGCAGGAATGCCAGCTGTCGAGCATTTCGGAAACGAGATCGGAAAAGTCCCGATAGCCGCCGGCGGCAATGGCAGCGTCGATTTCAGCCGCCAATTCGCTGCTGATCGGCACTTCGATCTTTCGCACCTCGCCCAATCAGGAATCTCCTTCGCTCGACAAGATATGGACGGCAAGTCGGGGGGCAACCTTCATTGACTCTGTTCCTGCGCGTATAGGAACATAAAGGGAACATATGAGTCGAGTCGTCAGCATGGAACGGGCTTTGCGCCTGGAGCGCCTCCGCGCGGAGGTGCGGGGGATCGCCGCTGCGGGGAAGGACCCGGCGGCGGTGCTGCCGTTCGGCCTGGGCGAGCTCGACGCGCGGCTGGCGGGCAAGGGGCTGGCCGATGCGGGCGTGCACGAGGCCGCGGGCGCGACGGGCAGCTATAGCGACGATGCGGCGGCGACCCTGTTCCTGGCCGGGATCGCCGCGCGGCGCGCGCGGCGGCACGGCACGGTGCTGTGGGCGATCGCGCGGCGCGACCTGTTCGCGCCCGGCCTTGCCCAGGCCGGACTGGGCCCGGACAAGCTGCTGATCGCCGAGGCGGGCAACGATGCCGATGTGCTGGCGGTGATGGAAGAAGGCCTCCGCCACGGCGCGCTGGCCGCCGTGGTTGGCGAAATCGGCCGCGCCGGGCTCACCGAGACGCGGCGGCTGCAGCTGGCGGCAGAGGAGGGCGGCACGATGGCGCTGCTGCTCCGCCGCTGGCGCCGGGACGATCCGCTGGCCGAGCCGTCGAGCGCGCTGACCCGCTGGCGGATCGGCTCCGCTCCCTCCGCACCGCTTTCGATGCCGGGGATCGGCCGCGCCCGCTGGCATGTCGAGCTTGCCCGCCAGCGCGGCGGTCCCGGTTTTTCCCTTTTGCTGGAGGCTTCGGATGCGCAGGGGCGCCTCGCTCTACCTGCCCTTTCTTCCCACCGACCGGATCAGGCGGACCGAACGGACGAACGGCGGGCTGCCTGACAGCCCTCTGGTCACCGCGCAGCGCCTGAAGCAGAGCATGGTGCTCGCCGCCGCGTGCCGCAAAGCCTTGGCGTTGGGCCTCGTGCCCGGCATGCCGCTCACCCAGGTGCGGGCGATGGTGCCGGGGTTGGACGTGCGCCATGCCGATCCTGCCGGCGACGCTGCGCTGCTGGAGCGGATCGGCCGCTTCGTCGTGCGGCGGGTCACGCCGCTGGTCGCGACGGCAGGCGCCGACGGGCTGTGGCTCGACCTGACCGGCGCGGCGCACCTGCATGGCGGCGAGCGCCAGGCCTGCGCCGGGCTGCTGCGTTTCTGCGCAAGGCTGGGGCTCGAGGCGCGGATCGCCGTTGCGAGCAACGGCGCCGCGGCCGATGCGCTGGCACGCTACGGCCCCGAACGGCTGACTCTCTGCCCACAGGACAGCGAGCAGGCGGCTCTTGCGCCGCTGCCGGTCGCGGCATTGCGGATCGAACAGGCGATCGTCGACAGGATGCGCCGGTTCGGGCTGGAGCGGATCGGCGAGCTGGCCGCCGTCGCGCGCGGGCCGCTGGTGCGGCGATTCGGCAAGGATGTGCTGCTGAAGCTCGACCGGGCGCTGGGCCGCGCGCCTGAGCCGTTCGATCCGATCGTGCCGCGCGACGCGCCTGCCGCGACGCTGCGTTTCGCCGAGCCGATCGGCGGGGCGGAGACGATCGCGCGCGCGATCGGCGATCTCCTCGACGAGCTGGCCGAGCGGCTGCGCGAGGCGGGTCTCGGCGCGCGCGCGCTGCTGCTGGTCTGCGAACGCGTCGACCGGCAGCAGCAACGCGTCGCGATCGGCGCCGCCCGCGCCACGCGCGACAAGGCGCACCTGCTGCGGCTGCTCGGCCGCCGGATCGAGACGATCGATCCCGGCTTCGGCATCGATTCGATGCGCCTGGTCGCCGTGCGCACCGAGCCGCTCGGCGCCACGGTGCTTCCCGGCGACTTCGCCGCGCCGAAGCCGGTGCCCGACCTGGCGCAGCTGATCGACCTGATCGCCGGCCGGATCGGGGAGAAGCGCCTCTACAGGTTCAGCGCGGTCGAAAGCGACGTGCCCGAACGCGGCATCCGCCGGATCGGGCCGCTCGACACGCCCATTCCCTGGCCGGATGCCTGGGCGCGCCCGCCGCGCCTGCTGCCCCGGCCGGAGCCGATCGACAATGTCGTCGCCGAGCTGCCCGATGCGCCGCCCCGGCGCTTCACCTGGCGCGGCCGAACCTATGTGCTGGTCGGCGGCGATGGCCCGGAACGCATCTATGGCGAATGGTGGAGGCACGGGCGCGAGCGCGATGCGGTGCGCGATTATTTCCATGTGGAGGATGAGAGCGGCGCCCGCTTCTGGCTGTTCCGCCGCGGCGACGGCGAGGATCTGCGCACCGGCGATCTCAGCTGGTGGATGCAGGGCGGCTGTGGATAAAGCGTCAGCGCATATTCCAACCGCTCGAAACGAACGGAGATTTTGAACAGCCGTGGCATTGAGCGGCTGCAACAATGCGACGGATCGCATAAACGCCGCTTGCGACTCGTGGCGAGGCACGTCATGATTTGTGCAGCGCACAATAAGCGGGGGCTTCCTGCGTGAAGAAGATCGAAGCGATCATCAAGCCGTTCAAGCTCGACGAAGTGAAGGAGGCCCTGCACGAAGTCGGCGTGTCCGGCATCACCGTGACCGAGGCGAAGGGCTTCGGCCGGCAGAAGGGCCATACCGAGCTCTACCGCGGCGCCGAATATGTCGTCGACTTCCTGCCCAAGGTGAAGCTGGAAGTGGTCGTCGATGATGGCCTGGCCGAGCGCGTCGTCGAGGCGATCGCCGCCGCCGCCCACACCGGCCGCATCGGCGACGGCAAGATTTTCGTTTTGCCGGTTGAAACCGCCCTGCGCATCCGTACTGGCGAACGCGACGCCGACGCTCTCTGATTCTCTCCCCTCCCTGAAAGGGAGGGGCCGGGGGTGGGTAGCGAGCGACAGCGAGCACTTTCGGCCACTGAGTTTTGCCCGGCCTGCGGCCGGCACCCACCCCTAACCCTCCTTTTCAGGGAGGGGAATTGATGGAGAAGACAATGCCCGCCACTGCCGCCGACATCCTCCAGCGCATTCAGGACGAAGAGATCGAATGGGTCGATCTCCGTTTCACCGATCCGAAGGGCAAGTGGCAGCATCTGTCCATGGTCGCCGGCGTGATCGATGAAGACGCGCTGACCGACGGCCTGATGTTCGACGGCTCGTCGATCGCCGGCTGGAAGGCGATCAACGAAAGCGACATGATCCTGAAGCCCGACCTGGACGCGGCCTATGTCGATCCGTTCAGCGCGACGCCGATGCTGATCCTGTTCTGCGACATCGTGGAGCCCTCGACCGGCGAGCTCTACAGCCGCGACCCGCGCTCCACCGCCAAGCGCGCCGAGGCGTATCTGAAGAACACCGGCATCGGCGACACCATCTATGTCGGTCCCGAGGCCGAGTTCTTCCTGTTCGACGACGTCCGCTTCGAAAACAGCTATGCGACCAGCTATTACCGGATCGACGACATCGAGCTGCCGACCAATTCCGGCCGCGAATATGAAGTCGGCAACCTCGCGCACCGGCCGCGCGCCAAGGGCGGCTATTTCCCGGTCGGGCCGGTCGACAGCGCGGTCGACATCCGCGGCGAGATGGTCTCG
Source organism: Sphingomonas sp. (assembly GCF_035758555.1). Lineage (GTDB taxonomy): Bacteria > Pseudomonadota > Alphaproteobacteria > Sphingomonadales > Sphingomonadaceae > Sphingomonas_B. The sequence goes on from NZ_DASTXI010000169.1 coordinate 8,626, forward strand.
ACCATGCTCGAAATGGGCCTGCCCTGCGACAAGCACCATCATGAGGTCGCGGCGGCGCAGCACGAGCTCGGCCTGACCTTCGGCACGCTGGTCGAGACCGCCGACCGGATGCAGATCTACAAATACGTCGTGCATCAGGTCGCCCAGGCCTATGGCAAGACGGCGACCTTCATGCCCAAGCCGATCAAGGACGATAACGGCTCCGGCATGCACACCCATATGTCGATCTGGCAGTCGGGCAAGCCGCTGTTCGCCGGCAACGGCTATGCCGGCCTGTCGGACATGTGCCTGTATTTCATCGGGGGCGTCATCAAGCATGCCCGCGCGTTGAACGCCTTCACCAACCCCACCACCAACAGCTACAAGCGGCTGGTGCCGGGCTATGAAGCGCCGGTGCTGCTCGCCTATTCGAGCCGCAACCGCTCGGCCTCCTGCCGCATCCCTTATGGCGCCGGCTCCAAGGCCAAGCGGGTCGAGTTCCGCTTCCCGGATGCGCTCGCCAACCCGTATCTCGCCTATGCGGCGCTGCTGATGGCCGGCCTGGACGGCATCCAGAACCGCCTCCACCCCGGCGACGCGATGGACAAGAACCTGTACGACCTGCCGCCGGCCGAGCTCGCCGACGTGCCGACCGTCTGCGGCTCGCTTCGCGAAGCGCTCGACGCGCTCGAAGCCGATATGGACTTCCTGCTGAAAGGCGACGTGTTCGGCCGCGAGCAGATCCAGGCCTATGTCGAGCTGAAGCGCGAGGAAGTGGCGCGGTGGGAGATGACGCCGTCGCCTGTAGAATTCGACATGTATTACAGCAGCTAGGTCCGGAACTCATACAAGCCGCTCTTTCGTCACCCCGGCTCAAGGCCGGGGTGACGAAAGACAAAAATCAGCCGACCTGGAGCGAGTTGGCGTCCTTGGCTCCTTCAGCCCGAACGGGGTTGGAGCGTTTGCGCACTCTCGATTCCGCGCCGCAACCGCGCTGGCCTTTTCGCCGCATCCGCGCAATCATCCCCGTCCCGCGTGAAAAAGGGGAAATCGCGTGCGCAAGGCTCTCGTCATCGGAACCGCTCTCCTCGCCGGCGCCTGCGGAGGCGGGGGCTCGACCCCCACGCCGACGCCTACCCCGCCAGCATCGAACCAGCCGCCGGCATTCACGTCCGCCGCCACCGCCGCCGTCGCCGAGAATGCGCAAACCAGCATCTACACCGCGACCGCGACCGATCCTGAAGGCGCGCCGCTGACCTACAGCATCGGCGGCGGCGCCGACGCCGCGCGCTTCACGATCACGTCCGGGGGCGCCCTTTCGTTCGC
>NZ_DASTXI010000245.1:0-2311 GCF_035758555.1 Sphingomonas sp.
GCCCGCATGGCCGAACGGCGGATGACCGAGATCGTGGGCGAGGCACAGCGCCTCGGTCAGGTCCTCGTTGAGCCCGAGCGCCCGCGCGATCGTTCGGCCGATCTGCGCGACCTCGATGCTGTGGGTCAGCCGGACGCGGTAATGGTCGCCATCGGGCGCTACGAACACCTGGGTCTTGTGGCGCAACCGGCGGAACGCGACCGAATGGACGATCCGGTCGCGGTCGCGCTGGAAGATGTCGCGAGGACCGCGCGGCCCCGAATTCGGTTCGGCGTGAAGACGGCCGCGAGAGGTGGAGGGGTTGGAGGCGACGCCGGGCGGAAGCTTCATTCCGCCGCGACTGGCACAATCCTCTCGGAATCGGAATTGGTCCAGCGGAACGCATCGATGCCGACGGTGCGCAAGTCGCTTGCGAAGATCCTCGCGTCCGAAGGCCCGCGGAAGGGGCCGATCACCAGCCGCGCGTGACCGGAGCCCTGCGCCACATAGCCCGTGATGCCCTCGAACAGGTCACGGTTCTCCATCTTGAGGCGGGTGAATTGATCCGACAGCGCGCCCGTGTTGCTGCCGCTCGCGAGCTGCAACCAGATGCGGTCGTCACGAACAGGCGCAGTGCGCTGGACGGTCGCGGGCCGGGGCGGCGCATAGGACGCCTGCACGGCGCGCGGCTGGACTGGCGCGGGCGTGGCCTGCAGCGCCGGCTGCTGCCAGACCGGGGTCGCCGCTGGCTGCGACGGGCGAAGCAGCGCGTCGATCCCGGCGAGCCGGTCGGTGGTCGTGCTTGCGGTGGTCGCAGCTGGAGCCGGAGCCGAACGGACCGGGGCCGCATAAGCGTAGGCCGCGCCGCTCGAATCCGGGAAGATGCCGAGGTTGACCGCCGCGGCCTTGGCGCCGGCGGGAAGGCCCGGGAGCCGTTGCAGGAACGGCGAAACGCTGGCCCAGCTGCCGGGCATGGCCGCATCGACGGCGATCATCGCGCCATTGGGATCGCCGGTGAGCGCGAGAACGAAGGCGCGGATTCGCGAGCTGGTCGCGTCGCCCTTGGCCGAGAGCGGCGCGATCGCGGCGATCGCCCCCGCCTTGTCGCCGCTGATGGCGAGGCTGAGCGCGAGACGGCGGCGCGCTTCGTCGGCGTCGGGCCCGGAGAGCGCCGCGCGATAATCGGCCTGGGCGAGCGCCTGCTGGCCCATGAGGTCGTAGGCAAGGCCGCGCTCGCAACCGAGCAATGCCTGCGTGGCCCCGAGCTGCTGCGCGCGGGTGAAATAGGGCATCGCCGCTTTGGCGTCGCCGAGATGGACCTGGACCGCGCCCATTCCGGCCTGCGGCTGCGGGCTGCGCGGGTTCACTTCGTCGGCGCGGGCGAAGAAGCCGGCCGCCGACTGCATGTCGCCGAGGACGAGCGCGGCGCGGCCGGCGCCGATCAGCGACTGGAAGTCCTTCGGGTCGTCCGCGAGCGCGCGGAGGTAGCGGGCAAGTGCGGCCGACGCGGTCTCGTTGTAGGGCGAATAGCTGCCCAGCGCGGAAGCCGGCGCGGCGGCGACGATTCCGACTCCGCCCGCGCACGCGAGCAGCGCGCCAATGACCCGAATATGCAGCAATCCCCGCATCGACCCTCCCGGTGCGACACAGAATCTTGCCGGAACCTTTCTGCATAGAGGGGTTACGGTGAACCGTGCGAAGCAGGCGGTGAGGTGCAGCAAAGGTGAGCGATTAACCGCGCAAATAAACGAAAAGGGACAGTCCCCGCGGGGACTGTCCCTCGTCTAGCCGAAGCTGCGTCGACTACTGATTGTTTTGGCGGTTGAGGAATCGCGGGATGTCGATCGGCTCGCGCCGATAGTCGGTTTCATCCTCTTCGATCTGCGCCTTGGGCGCTCCGCGGGCGATGTTCGACATCCGCTCGAACAGAGTCCCGCCGCTCGTGCTCGGCGGAGGCGGCGCGGCCGTCTCCTCGTCGTCCGCCGGGGGCGCGATCGGCGCCGAGCCGACAGGGCTGGTGAGGATGTCGTCGGCATCGAGCAGCAGCTCGTCGCCTCCATCCTCATCGGACGTCTGGTCGGACGCGACTGTCTCTTCTGCAGCCGTGGGCGCGGTTTCCGCCGCCGGCGCCGGGGCCGGAGTCGCAGGCTGGCGCGCCGGGAATGTGAAGACCTTGCCGGGCGTCGGCTGGGCGATCGCGTCGGCCTCGATCCCCGTCGCCACGACCGACACGCGGATCTTGCCGCCGAGGTCGTTGTTGAACGCCGAGCCCCAGATGATGTTGGCGTCGGGGTCGACCAGCTCCTTGATGTGGCTGGCGGCCTCGTCGACC
>NZ_DASTXI010000170.1:0-8892 GCF_035758555.1 Sphingomonas sp.
GGCCTATGAGGCGATGAACAACGCCCGCGACGCCGGCAATCGCCTGATCGTGATCCTGAACGACAACGACATGTCGATCGCGCCGCCGGTAGGAGGCTTGTCCGCCTATCTGGCGCGGCTGATCTCGAGCCACGAATATATGGGCTTCCGGTCGCTTGCGAAGAAAGTGACGCGGAAGCTCTCGCAGCGCGTCCACGATGCGGCGCAGCGCGCGGAGGAATATGCGCGCGGCATGGCGACCGGCGGCACGCTGTTCGAGGAATTGGGCTTTTATTATGTCGGCCCGATCGACGGCCATAACCTCGACCACCTGATCCCGGTGCTGGAGAATGTCCGCGACGCCGAAGACGGGCCGATCCTGGTTCATGTCGTGACCAAGAAGGGCAAGGGCTATGCCCCTGCCGAGGCGTCGGCGGACAAATATCACGGCGTCCAGAAATTCGACGTCATCACCGGCGCCCAGGCCAAGGCGCCGGCGGGGCCGCCGAGCTATACCAATGTGTTCGCCAAGGCGCTGGTCGCGGAGGCGAAGCGCGACCCGGCGGTGTGCGCGATCACCGCCGCCATGCCGTCGGGGACCGGCCTCGACAAATTCGCGCAGGAATTCCCGGAGCGCTTCTTCGACGTCGGCATTGCCGAGCAGCACGCAGTGACCTTCGCCGCCGGCCTCGCCGCGCAGGGCATGCGGCCCTTCTGCGCGATCTACTCGACTTTCCTGCAGCGGGCCTATGATCAGGTCGTGCATGACGTCGCGCTGCAGAACCTGCCGGTGCGCTTCGCCATCGACCGCGCCGGGTTGGTCGGCGCCGATGGCGCGACCCATGCCGGCAGCTTCGACGTCACCTATCTTGCGACCTTGCCCAACATGGTCGTGATGGCCGCCGCCGACGAGGCCGAGCTGGTCCACATGGTCCACACCTGCGCGATGCACGATTCAGGGCCGATCGCAGTCCGCTATCCGCGCGGCAACGGCACCGGCGTCGCACTGCCCGAGACGCCGGAGCGGCTGGAGATCGGCAGGGGCCGCATCGTCCGCCAAGGCAAGACGGTCGCGATCCTGTCGCTCGGCACGCGGTTGGAGGAAGCGCTGAAGGCGGCCGACCGGCTGGAGGCGCAAGGGCTGTCGACCACCGTCGCCGACCTGCGTTTCGCCAAGCCGCTCGACGAGGAGCTGATCCGCAAGCTCCTGACCACCCACGAAGTCGCCGTGACGATCGAGGAAGCCGCGATCGGCGGCCTCGGCGCCCACGTGCTGACGATGGCCAGCGACACCGGCCTGATCGACGCAGGGCTCAAGCTCCGCACGATGCGCCTGCCGGACGTCTACCAGGACCAGGACAAGCCCGAGCTCCAGTACAAGGAAGCCGGCCTCGATGCGGACGCGATCGTCGACACGGTGCTGAAGGCATTGCGCCGCAACAGCGTCGGCGTGGTGGAGGGGGCACGGGCCTAAGGGCTAGCGGTATGCCTCGCTGCGATGCGGAGTATCGATCACGATGATAATCAGGCGGTCGTGTTCCAGCTTTGCAATGACGCGCCAGTCGCCGACGCGGTAGCGCCATAGGCCCGCAAAGCGGCCCGTCAGCGCCTTTCCACGCTGCCGTGGATCATCCAGTGACGCGATGTCTTCGATGGTCTTGATAATTCGCGAAGAGACCTTCCGATCGAGGTTCCGAAGCCTCTTTTCCGCGCGATCGGAAAACCTAACCGTCCAGGCCAAGATCGCGCTTCAGTTCTTCAAGGGATGTGGTTTTGGCGGGATCGAAGTCTCTCATGCCGGCTTCCGCCAGGACATAGTCTTCCAGGTCTTCCATCAGGCGCTTGATCGCCTCCCGGCCCAGATCGTCTTTTGACTTGCCCAGTTTGCGAGCGAATTCTTCGAGCCGTTCTTCGGTGGTGGGATCGAGCTTGATTGCGAGCATGACCAGTCTCCGAACGCAAGCATAGCGACTGTTGGGCGCTATTGCATCCGCCTACACCTTCCGGCTCAGTTCCCTCATCGCGTCGTCCAGGCCTTCGAGGGTCAGCGGGAACATGCGGCCGTTCATCAGCTCGCGCAGGATCGCAATGGATTGCGAATAGCCCCAATGTTTTTCCGGCACCGGGTTCAGCCAGGCCGCGGCGGGATAGGTGTTGGTGACGCGGTGCATCCAGACGGCGCCGGCTTCCTCGTTGAAATGCTCGACCGAGCCGCCGGGATGGGTGACCTCATAAGGGCTCATCGACGCATCGCCGACGAAGATGACCTTGTAATCGTGGCCGTATTTGTGGAGCACGTCCCAGGTCGGCGTGCGCTCGGAGAAGCGGCGGCGATTGTCCTTCCACACGCCTTCGTAAAGGCAGTTGTGGAAATAGAAGAACTCCAGGTTCTTGAACTCGGCGGTGGCGGCCGAGAACAGCTCCTCGCAGAGCTTGATGTGCGGGTCCATCGAGCCGCCGACGTCGAGAAACAGCAGCAGCTTCACCGCATTGTGCCGTTCCGGCCGCATATGGATATCGAGCCAGCCCTGCCGTGCCGTGCCGTCGATCGTCGCGTCGATGTCGAGCTCGTCCGCCGCGCCTTCGCGGGCGAAGCGGCGCAGGCGGCGGAGCGCAATCTTGATGTTGCGGGTGCCGAGCTCCTTGGTCGAATCGAGGTTCTTGAACTCGCGCTTGTCCCACACCTTCACCGCGCGGCCGTGGCGACCTTCCGCCTGGCCGATCCGCACGCCTTCGGGGTTGTAGCCATAGGCGCCGAACGGCGAGGTGCCGCCGGTTCCGATCCATTTGTTGCCGCCCTGGTGGCGCTCCTTCTGCTCCTCGAGCCGCTTCTTCAGCGTCTCCATGATCTCTTCCCAGGAGCCGAGCTTCTCGATCTCGGCCATCTGCTCCTCGGTCAGGTAGAGCTCCGCGATCTTGCGCAGCCAATCCTCCGGGATCGGCACCGCCTCGGTGCCGTAGCTGGTCTCGATCCCCTTGAAGACCTTGGCGAAGACCTGATCGAAGCGATCGAGCAGCCCCTCGTCATGCACGAAGGTGGCGCGGGCGAGGTAATAGAATTCTTCCGGAGAGCGCCGGATCACCTCTCGGTCGAGCGCCTCCAGCAGCACCAGATGCTCTTTCAGCGAAGCCGGAATGCCGGCGTGCCGCAGCTCGTCCATGAAGTTGAAGAACACGGCGCGATCTTAGAACCGATCCGGTCGGAAGCAAATCGCGGTTGCGCGCCGACGAACGGGGTTAAGCGATCTTCAACCCCTTGGTCCTAAGCCGCTGGCGAACATGCCAGAACAAGAGCAGTAGAATGATCGAGGGCGCAATCAAGGCAGCGGATCCGGGAGCGATCGACGCGGTCGCAAAGTCGTGCGGCGATCTTGCCGTCGGCTGCACCGGTGCAGCGACTTACGTGACGCAGGTGGCCGACAGCCTGGGCCGGCAGATGCAGGTGCTTGCCGATCTGGAGCAGGTGACGGCAGCGCTGGAGGCGGACCAGCGCCGCGCCGCCGATTCGACGGATGAGGCGCGGCTGCTTGCCGAAAAGGCGGGCACCAAGCTGGACGAAGGCACCAAAATCATCGCCCGGTCGATGCACGACTTCACCGCGCTGACCGAGCTGGTCGTGCGGCTTGGCGAGCAGGTCACCAATTTTGCAGCCGCGATGACGCAGGTGCAGCGGGTGACCGCCGGCATCGACTCAATTGCCCGCACGACCAACATGCTGGCGCTCAATGCCGCGATCGAGGCGGAGCGCGCGGGCGCCGCGGGCCGCACCTTCGCGGTCGTCGCCGCCGAAGTGAAGAAGCTTGCCCAGGATACGCGCGGCGCGACCGAGGAAATCAGCGCCACCGTCGCCTCGCTGGCGCATGAGGCGGAAACGTTCGTGGCCGAAATCGGCGCCGGCGTCGCCAAGAGCCGCGCCGCCCAGCAGAGCTTCGGCAAGGTCAACGATACCGTCGCCGAGGTCGCGCAGATCGTCGAGATGGTCGAGCAGCAGTCGGACGGCATCGCCCGCTCGACGAGCCTGATCCACGACAACGCCATTCGCGTGAAGGACGAGCTGACTGGCTTTGCCCGCGAAGCGCGCGCCAATGCGAAGCAGCTGGTCGACGCACAGCAGACCATGGCCAAGATGGAGCTGCTGTCGAACACAATGTTCGACCAGCTGGTGCACAGCGGCTTCGCGCACCAGGACCAGCGCTATGTGGAGCTTGCGATCCAGACGCGCGACGAGGTCAAGCAGCTGATCGAAAGCGCCATCGCGCGCGGCGAGATCGGCATGGATGACGTGTTCGACACCGATTACCGGCTGATCCCGGGCTCGAATCCGCAGCGGTTCGACAACCGGTTCAATGCCTTTGCCGATCGCCACCTCCAGCCGATCATCGATCGGGTGAATGCCAGCGACCGGTCGATCGAAGGATCGATCTGCTCCGATATCAACGGCTATCTGCCGACCCATCAGAGCTCGCGCTCACGCGAGCCGCGGCCGGACGATCCCGAATGGAACGACCGCAACTGCCGCAACCGCCGCATCCTGCTCGACGATCAGACCGCCCGCGCAGTGGCAAGTGACGCGCCGTTCCTGATGTCGGTCTATCACCTCGACCGCGGCAGCGAAGCGATGATGGTCAAAAACGTCTTCGTGCCGCTGTGGATCAACGGCAAGCGCTGGGGCAATTTCGAGATTGCGTACGTGAATCGGTAAGCCCAGGTTATTTCGGCAGCGCGACCTCGATGTTCTGTGTGCCGTAGGCGACGGCGACATACCCTTCTTTGCTGCCGGCGACGATCAGGCGCGCTGCCGGCATGAAGCCGGCCTCGGGCGCGGGAATGCCCTGCGCGAACAGGACGGCGCGAGTCTTGTCCAGCCCGTTGGCGGTGATCATCCCGCCCTCCTTCGTTTTTTCCTTGTCGAAGATCAGGGTTTTCAGGCCGCTCACGCTCGTGCCGGAATCGGCCAGCAGGGCGGTCCATTCTCCGCCCGCGTCGTTCTTCCGGTGGTATAGGGCTGCGGCCGGACCCATGCCGGGCAGCTCGGCGCGGCAGTAGGAGTCCGGAGCAGCGGCCAGGCTGCCTTCGCCGCCGGCCATCTGTTGGGCTCCCGTCAGCAGGACCGCGCCGGCGGCAAGCATCGTCTCGGCGTTCGGATTGGCGATGGCTTCGCTATTCAGCAGCATCTTGAAGGTCGCATCGGTCGCAGCCGGCGGGCAGGGTTCGGGCAGCGTCAGTGGATTGGCCGGCTTCACGCCGGCCGGCGCGGCTATGGTCGCAAGCACCTGCTCGATCCGTGCCAATTGCGCGTCCCGGTCGAGCGTTCGCGACGAGGAGCGCACCTTGATCAGCCAGTCGCCGATCTGCGCGACCGCCAGGCCGGTGCTCTTATAGTCTCCCGAAACGGCGAAGCTGCGGGCGAGCGCGTTGGGAACGGATGACCCGACCACGCTCAGGCGCCGCGTCTCGCCGCCTTCGCCCAGCCCGCGTTCCTTCCAGAGAGACATCAGGATCGCCTCGGCCCGCTCGAACCAGAGCGCGGCATTAGGGTGCGTCGCTCGGAAGAGGTAGAGGGAGATGATTTCGCCGTCGCTCTCGTAGCTCACGACTTTGTTGAAAGGCTCGTCGAGCGGCTGGACTGTCCGCATGCCGTCCATGACGGCGGGCAGGGCGACCGGGGGGGCGTCGCTGGCCTGCGCGGGGCCCGCCAGCAGGGCGGCGAACGCCCACACCAATAATTGCCGCAATGCCTGCCTCCCCCTGTCGTACCGAGGAGACTGGCAGCGAAGCGCCGCGTCCGCAAGCGCTTCAGCGTTAGCCCGGCCGCCCTTGCCGTTTCGCCATGAAGGCGAGGCGTTCGAACAGCATCACGTCCTGTTCGTTCTTCAGGAGCGCGCCGTGGAGAGGCGGGATCGCCTTGGTCGGGTCGCGGTTCTGGAGGATTTCGAGCGGCATATCCTCGTGGAGCAGCAGCTTCAGCCAGTCGAGCAGTTCGCTCGTCGACGGCTTCTTCTTGAGGCCCGGCACGTCGCGGACTTCGTAGAAGATGTCCATCGCGCGCTGGACAAGAATTTTCTGGATGCCCGGGAAGTGCACGTCGACGATCGCCTGCATCGTCTCGCGGTCCGGAAATTTGATGTAATGGAAGAAGCAGCGGCGCAGGAACGCGTCGGGCAGCTCCTTTTCGTTGTTCGACGTGATGACGACGATCGGCCGCTCGACCGCGCGGACCGTCTCCTTGGTCTCGTAGACGTGGAACTCCATCCGGTCGAGTTCGTGCAGCAGGTCGTTCGGGAACTCGATATCGGCCTTGTCGATCTCGTCGATCAGCAGCACGGGCAGGGCAAGCGAGGTGAACGCCTCCCACAGCTTGCCCTTGCGGATGTAGTTGGAAATCTCGTGCACGCGCGGATCGCCGAGCTGGCCGTCGCGCAGCCGGGCCACTGCGTCGTATTCATAGAGGCCCTGGTGCGCCTTGGTGGTGGACTTGATGTTCCACTCGATCAGCGGTGCATCAATCGCTTTGGCGATTTCCTGGGCCAGGACGGTTTTGCCGGTGCCCGGTTCGCCTTTCACCAGAAGCGGCCGGCGCAGCGTCACCGCGGCGTTCACCGCCACCTTCAGATCGTCGGTGGCGACATAGTCCCGCGTGCCTTCGAAGCGCATTCCCGGCCTTTCCGTTGCTGGTCCGGCCGGGATAGGTGACGTTTACGAGAGCGTCAAACCTTCGCGCGGGCCTGCTGTCGCGCCTCGAGCAGGTCCCAAAGCCCGCGATGCTGCGCGAGCAGCTGCTGTGCGCCGAAGCTCATTGCGCGCTCGAACGAGGGCGTTTCCGCGACGATCATGGCGACGGTACGCGTCTCTTCCTCGCCCGGAAGCGCGCAGTCGCCCGGCGCGATCGAGGCCCGCCGCGCCGCCGCTTCCAGCACGGCGCGCACCGCCTGCCAGTCGAGCGCGAGCGCAAAAGCCGCGCCCAGAGCGCAGCCGGCGCGGTCCGACTGGGCGAGCATGTCGAGCGCGTGGCTCTGCTGCAGCACGGCGGCTTCGCACTCGGCCTGTCCCGGCGTGCTCGGCAGCGGGCCGGTCGCGACCGCCAGCCGCGTCAGCAGCGCGCGCTCTGCCGCAAAGGCTTCCGCGGCGGCCGAGAGCCAGCCGCGAGCGGCGGGGTGGCCGGTCTTCTTCGCGGCATGGTCGATCACGCCCGGAAAGCGCCCGTGCAGCACGCACAGATAATGGGCCGCGTCGGCCAGGTTGCGCATCGCTTCGGGGCCGGCGGTCAGCTCGGTTGCCTGCGGATAGGCGTGGCCGGCGCTCCCTTCCGCACGCACCAGCGAAACCAGCAGGTCTGCGACCTGTTCGCTGCGTGCCGTTTCGATCGCCTGACTCATTTATCCTTGTCCCTGCTGTCGCGCGCTCCGCCAAGCGCCGGTGCATCTGTGCGCCAAGGGGATAATGAAGTGCCGTAAAGAGGTGGTTTATTTCAGCCCTCGCGAACGCGGTTAACAGCTTGACGCTTACGTAAATGGGATGCTTTACGTGGCGCATGGCCACTCCCCACCACGCGATCGTCGACACGCCGGATACGCAGAACCGGCATCAATATTCGATCACCGATCTGTCCGAGGAATTCGACGTCACGCCGCGGGCGCTGCGCTTCTACGAGGAAGAGGGGCTGATCCAGCCGATCCGGCGCGGTACGACGCGCATCTATACGAAGCGCGACCGGGCGCGGCTCGCCTGGATCCTGCGGGCAAAGCGCACCGGCTTCAGCCTTGCCGAAATTCGCGAGATGATCGACCTCTATGATGTCGGCGACGGGCGCCACATGCAGCGCAAGGTCACGATCGAGAAGTGCAATGCGCGGATCGAGCTGCTGAAGCGCCAGCGGCTCGACATCGATGCCCAGATCGACGAGCTGATCCGCTTCGTGAAGATGGTCGAAAAGGTCGAGGCGCAGGCGAGTCACTAAATCTCGTCATGCCGGACTTGATCCGGCATCCACCTTACTGCTTGCCGTAAGAAGGTGGACCCCGGCTCAAGGCCGGGGTGACGGTTGAAGCGGAGGGAAAGTCATGCCTCAATATACGCCGCCCATCCGCGATACGCGGTTCATTCTCGACCAGGTGATCGGGCTCGATCGCTATGCCAGCCTGCCCGGTTTCGAGAACGCCACCGCCGACACGATCGACGCGGTGCTGAACGAGGGCGGGCGGTTCGTCGCCGAGGTGCTGTTCCCGCTGAACCAGGTCGGCGACCGCGAGGGATGCACGCGCAACGACGACGGATCGGTCGCGACGCCGACCGGCTTCAAGGAAGCATATCGGCAGTTCGTCGAGGCAGGCTGGCCGACCCTGTCCGGCCCTGAGGAATTGGGCGGCCAGGGCCTGCCGCACGTGGTGATGACCGCGTTCGAGGAATTCGCGATCTCCGCCAACATGGCCTTCATGATGTATCCCGGCCTGACCGCCGGCGCGACCGCGGCGATCCTCGCGAAGGGGTCGGAGGAGCAGAAGGCGCTCTATTGCCCGAAGATGATCTCGGGCGAATGGGGCGGCACGATGAACCTGACCGAGCCGCAATGCGGCACCGATCTGGGGCTCATCAAAACCAAGGCGGAACCGCACGCCGACGGCAGTTACCGAATCACCGGCACCAAGATCTTCATTTCCGCCGGCGAGCATGACCTGACGGACAACATCATCCACCTTGTCCTCGCCAAGACGCCGGACGCGCCGGACAGCGTGAAGGGCATCAGCCTGTTCATCGTGCCCAAGGTGCTGGTGAACGCCGACGGATCGCTGGGCGAGCGGAACGCCGTCTCCTGCGGCTCGATCGAGCACAAGATGGGTATCCACGGCAATTCGACCTGCGTGATGAATTATGACGGCGCGACCGGCTACCTCGTCGGTGAGGAGAATAAGGGCC
>NZ_DASTXI010000028.1:0-3403 GCF_035758555.1 Sphingomonas sp.
CGGGTCCCACAGGCGTTGCGGCTCGTCGGCGGGGATCGACGGGTCGATCGCCGCCACCTTGCCGTCCGCCGTGACGATGAATGCGCTCCGGACCTTGAGCCGGGCGGCGGCATTGCGAAGGGCCGATTGCATCGTCGCCTGATCGCCGGTCGCCACCGCCGCGCGAAAGCCGAAGTCGCGGGCGAGCAACTGGGCGGCATTCTGCAATTCATGCGCACGCTCCTGCCACAGCCGGTCGTAGACCGCGCCCGACGACTGCAGCTGTCCTTCGACCTCGCGCGATGCGGCGCCGGCGATAAACGTGGACAGTGCCGCCGACACGACCAGCATCGCTGCCGCGAAGACGAGCGCGAACTGGACGGTCAGGCGCGTGCTCAGCGAGCGGAACGGTCGCATCGCTCAATAATCCATCGACATCGCCGGCGGCGGCGGGCGCAGGCGAATGCGGAACCCGGCGATGCGCTGCTTTCCGCCGATCGTTTGCTCCATCATCCCGCCGGGCGCGCGGAGATAGGGATGCCAAACGGTCAGGCGGCCTGGCGCGTCGGGCGCATCGGCGAAGCTGGCGACGCCCTGCGCATTGGTCCGGGCGGTCCAGGCGCTGTCGGTCACGACGATGAAGGCGCTCATCTGGTCGTGGATGTTGCAGCCGAGCGCGACCACTCCTGGCTTGTCGAAACGGACTGTCCTCGACTGGTCCTTCGCGAACAGCTTCAGCTCGAACCTCTTCGCCGGCGAGAAGGAGTAAACGTGATGCTTGGTGTTATCGAGATTCGGGAAGGAGACGTCCGAACCCACCGGAACGATGGTCAGGAACGGGTGGAACTGGATGTCCTTCTGCGAAACGACGTAATGGCCGCCGCCCTTTGGCGCGCGCGCCGCGCCGCCCGCCGGATAGAGCGTCACGACCGCATCGCGCACTGGACGGCCGCTGGCCTCGACGACCCGGACCGTCAGCGGTGCCGCGGCAACAGGCGCTGCGAGGGCTATCCCGGCCGCGAGTAGAAAGAGTCCACGCACCATGGGGTGAGGTTAAGCGACGAACGGTAAACGGCGCCCCGCCCGAGATGGTTACCAGTGCATTCGCAACTCGGCCTGGACCTGGGTCTGCCGCTGCCGCGGCGCGAGTCCGAGGTCGTTTCGGTCCTCGCGCCGGCTCGACACGTGGAGCAACTCGACGAGGGCCGTGAAATTGCGCCACTCGCGCTTGCCCGCGACCATCGCCGACCAGCCGGTCTCGTCATATTCGTCACCGACGTCGCTGCCACGGTTGCGCGTGTCGAAGGCATCGATTCGAGCAGCCACTCCGAACGATCCAACCGGCCTCGTCACGAGCACGAAGGCGGAGCGGAAACGATTGTCGACCCAGCGCCGCCCGTTCTCCGCAAAACCCATTCGGGTGCGCCCGTCGAGCGCCTGCGCCTTGATCTGCGCGCCGCCGCCGAGATCCGCGACCAGGCCGAGATTGTCGAACGCCGTTCGCCAGCCCCATTCGAAATCCTTGGTCACCGCGATCGGATTGGCGCGGTTGTCGTAGCGGAAGAGCTCGACGCGCAGCGGGATCGGCAGCTGCCACGCAAGCTTCGCATAATAGCCGGGGCGGCGCGCGAAGCCGCCGGGGATGTCGAGCAAGGGATGCGTGTATGGCGCCTGGTATGCGGCGATGTCCTCGTCGAGCGGCGGCAGCGGCTGGCGGTTGAAGGCGAGCGTGGTGCGGTCGTGAAGCGCCCAGCCGCGGAAGGTGAGCAGGGTTCCGGACGTGTCGTTCGCGGCCATGATCGCGGCCGTCGCGCGCAGCTTGTGCGAGCCAAGATTCGCGGCGATCGTCCCCTCGACCGCAACGGGCCGGACTTCCTCGCCGATCCAGCTGTTGATCGCCGAGGGGGTGATCGAATCCGCGACGTGCCAGTCGGCGCCCTGGTGCTCGAGGCTGACCGGCGGCCACATCAGCCCGGCGCGCGCGGAGAAGGCCGTGCCGCTGGCGCTGCGCATCGGCCGGAAGCTCAGATAGGCCTGGCTGAGGCCGGCCTGGGTGCGCTGCCCGCCCTGAACCGAGCCGACGACCGTGGCGGACAGCGACCAGGTGAATTGCGGCTGCCAGACGAGGTCGGCATTGCCGAGCTGGGGTTGCACCTTCCAGTCGCCGTCGCTTCCGGAGCGCAGCTTGCCGAAGGCGCCATCGACCCAGCTTTTCTCGCCGCCGACCGCGACGAGGCGGAGATCGCCGCTGATCTCTAGCGTATCGGGCGTGAACAGCCGCAGGTCGGACGCGCTCGCCGGCGCAGCCCATAGCGCGGCGAGCGCGCAGCCGAGCGGCAGCGCGCTGCCGTTACGCAGGCGTCGAACGGCACAAGCCATGTGCCGAGACTTAAGCGAATAGGGTTAAGATTATGGTGAGCACATCGATTGATCAGCCGGTCCGGATGTCCCCCGGACATCGGCATGCGATCAGCTTGTCAGCGGCCATCCCCCGGATGGCCGCACAAGCTGATGGTCGGGGAGAGAGGATTCGAACCTCCGGCCCCTGCCTCCCGAAGACAGTGCTCTACCAGGCTGAGCTACTCCCCGACCGGAACCCGCTTGAGTGCGACTGGAGGTCGCGGCGGGAGCCAGGGCCGCGGCTAGATAGAGGCGGGTTGCGACAGGGGCAAGGCTGAATTCGTCATCCTGAACTCGTTTCAGGATCCATCTCGATGAAGGGCGGCGTACGTCGGCACCATGGATGCTGAAACAAGTTCAGCATGACGTTTAGCGCCCGAGCACCTTTAGCCAATCCTCGCGGCGCACGAACTTCTCGCGCGGGGAGCCTGGGCGGGCGCGAGAGACTTCGGTTTCCTCGATCCTTCGCCAGTCGTCATAGTCGGTGGGCATGACTCCGCGACTTTCGAGCAGTCGCTTCAATCCCGCCGCGCCTTCGCGGTCGCTCTCGCTTTCGGCGGGAATCGCCGCGGCGATCTGGTCGGCGACTTCGTAGCCGTCGGGGCGGTTGGTGCCGATCGTCCCCGTAGGGCCACGCCGCGCCCAGCCGACAGCATAGAGCCGGTCGGCGATCCGCCCGGCCTGGTTGACGAACTTGCCGCCCTCGAACGGCACTTCAGCAATCGGCGAGGTCGAATAGCCGATGGCGGTGATCACCAGCGAGGCCGGGACCTCGTAGGTCTCACCGGTCCCGCGCGCCGCGCCCTTTTCGTCGAGCTCCGTCCGTTCGACGACGATCCGCTCGACCTTGCCGTCGCCTTCGATCCGCACCGGCTTGGCGAAGAAGTCGAACACCATGCGCTTGCGCTTGTCGTCGGCAAGATCGGCGAAGCCGCGCAGCAAGGTCACCGACTTGCGCAGCCCGGGCTCGAGCGGCTCGTCGGCCTCGACCGGCGGGAAGTCGGCGGGGTCGACGACCGGGACC